>JAFPVA010000130.1 GCA_017413105.1 Butyrivibrio sp.
AAAAGCAGAGTGCAGGCCTTGTTATGGGCGTTGTTTTGAGGGTATTTATTTCTCTTCTTGACTATTTGCTTATTATCAAGCTGTATATTCTGTTTTACATAGGTAATGCCGTGCTTCTTGCGCTGGTTCTTTCTCCTTTGGGGAGCAGTACTAACGGCGCTCAGAGATGGATCAACCTTTTTGGCATCACTTTTCAGCCCTCAGAAGCGGCTAAAATATTATTGATTTTATTCTATGCGCAGTTTATTATGAAATATAAAGACAGAGTTAAAAGCTTTGGCTTTGTTCTTATATGCCTTGCATTTCTGGTTTTACCCCTTGGACTTATTGCCGGGCAGCCGGATCTGTCCACTTGTATTATGGTCATGACAATTTTCTGTGTGATCATGTTTGTTGCAGGTATCAATATCAGGATTGTTATAGCAGTTCTATCGGTAGCTATTCCGACTGTTTTATTTGTAATTTATAATGCGGTACAGGGTGAGAGCAGTATTTTGCATGATTATCAGCAGAGACGTATTCTGGCCTGGCTTCATCCCGAGGACTACGCTAATGCTGAAGCTTATCAGACCCTTAATTCCATGATGGCTATTGGCTCAGGACAGCTTTATGGCAAGGGATATAATACAAACGAGATCAGTTCAGTATTAAACGGTGGTTTCATTTCAGAGTCACCGACAGACTTTATTTTTACAGTAATTGGTGAGGAATTCGGTTTTGTGGGTGCGTGTATTGTAGTAATGCTGATCCTTGCAATTTCTGTCGAATGCTTTAATGTTTCCATGAGAGCCAAGGACAAGGCCGGCGAGATTATTGCAGCCGGAGTAGGGGCCTGGATAGGTTTCCAGGGATTTATAAATATCGGCGTAGCAACGGGAGTTATTCCCAATACCGGTATTCCGCTTCCTTTTGTTAGTTATGGACTGACTTCACTTCTTAGTTCTTTTATGGGAATAGGTTTCGTATTAAATGTACGTCTTCAAAGTGAAAAGTATAATTTTGGGAGGGTATAAGTTAGATGAACATCGCACTTATAGCACATGACGCGAAAAAAAAGCTGATGCAGAATTTCTGCATTGCATATAGGGGAATCCTTAGTAAGAACGATCTATTTGCTACAGGTACGACGGGCAGACTTATTGAGGAAGTTACAAATCTTACCGTGCACAAGTATCTTGCAGGCCATCTTGGCGGAGCACAGCAACTTGGAGCAGCAATTGAGCACAATGAGATCGATCTTGTTATTTTTCTTAGGGACCCGTTAACTGTTAAGTCTCATGAGCCAAGCGTAAATGACGTTATGACTCTATGTGATATGCATAATATTCCTGTTGCAACCAACCTTGCATCTGCGGAACTGCTTATCAAATCACTTGACAGAGGGGACCTTGAGTGGCGTGAAATGTATAAATAAATTATTTACTGTTTCTTTTTCTATAGTGTTATTGATTTCTAGTCTGACGGGATGTGCAGGGCTTCCTTACTCTGCCAAATATTCCGTCAGTTCTTTTGGAAAAAATACCAATTCTTCCTACAATTATCCGACCTTTGCATCAGACCTTTGTGTAGCCGGCGGCGATATCGGTGAGGATCTTTCTTTTTCCGATGTTGTGAGCGCAGGTCTTTTTGATCTGTCAAATAGGGAAACTCTTTATGCTAAGAATGTAAACGCCAGGATTATGCCTGCAAGCCTGACTAAGGTAATGACGGCCATGGTCGCTCTTAAATACGGTTCTCTTGAGCAGGTGCTTGTTGCCGGTGATGATGTTTATGTTAATGAAAGCGGAGCTCAAAAGATTGGTCTTAAGCAGGGAGACAGGATGACTCTTGATCAGGCTTTGCATATTCTTTTGATATATTCAGCCAATGACGTAGCTAATCTTATAGCATCAAATATTGGCGGCTCAATTCCTGACTTTGTTGAACTTATGAACAAAGAAGCCAAGACTATAGGTGCGACAAATTCTCACTTTGAAAATCCTCATGGTCTTACAAGCGATGAGCATTATGTTACAGCTTATGACATGTACCTCATGTTCAATGCTGCTTTGCAGTATGATACATTCAATGAGATCATAAATATGAACGAGTATAACACTTCCTATCTGGATTCTTCCGGAAACTCCAAGGAAGTTGCAATTTCAAATACAAATGGGTTTCTTGCGGGTAATAAATCAGCTCCATCAGGGGTTACTGTTATAGGAGGCAAAACAGGAACCACAACAGCTGCAGGACATTGTCTGATACTACTTGCCCGAGATATATCTGCAAGTCCTTATATTGCAGTAGTCATGCGGGATACAGACAGCGGAACTCTTTATAATGATATGACAGAATTGTTGAAGGAAATTGTTAAGTAGGGTTGTCTTTTAACTCTTTGTAAATTATAATTAATATATTAAAAAAGTCTTACTTGCAGGAGGGTATGCCAATGGTTCAGTTAATTGTTGGGAAGAAGGGAAAAGGAAAGACAAAATGCTTATTAGATAAGGTGAATACTGAGGTTAAGAACGTTTTAGGTAGTATTGCCTTTCTTGATAAGAACACTAAGCACATGTATGAGCTTAATAACAAGATTCGTTTGATCGTCGTTTCAGACTTTATGATTACAAATCCTGATGAGTTTATTGGATTTGTAAGCGGAATTATTTCCCAAGACCATGATCTCCAGCAGATGTATTTTGATAGTTTCCTCAAAATTTCATGTCTTGAGGGCAAGGATATCACAGATACTATTGCCAAGCTTGAAAAAATGAGTGAAAAGTTCAATGTTGATTTTGTATTAAGCCTTTCAATGGATGAGGCTGAGGTTCCTGAATCTGTTAAATCCAAGATCGTTATATCACTTTGATAAATATTACATTTAAATAATTTGGATAAGCCGCGGAGAGCCGCGGCTTATCTTATGAAGAGGGAAATTTTTTTGCCATATGGCTTCACAAAAAAATAAAAAAGTAACTAAATATCCAAGGACTCTTAACAACATAAACATCGGGATGGTGATTTTTGGCGTCATTGCCATTTATCTCTTGTTTTTTGTTATTACTTATATGCGCAAGGATCATATTGTTGGATACGAGGTTAAAGAGGGATCTCTTTCTACAAATAATATTTACAATGCTATATGCATCAGAAATGAGAAAGTGGTTAAAAGTGATCTTGCCGGATATGTTAACTATTTTGCCGCTGAAGGTAGCAGAGTAGCTGTTGGAAATCTGGTCTATACTGTTGATGAGTCAGGAGAACTCCTGGAATATCTTAAATCTCAAGGTTCTGACGAGGTAATGCTATCTGACGAAGATATGTCTGAACTCAGATCTCAGATTGTTGATTTTTCGTCCTCCTTTGATGAGCAGAATTTTTACACTGTCTATGATTTCAAGGTCAGTCTTGATGGAACTGTACAGAAGCTTTCCAATAACAGTGTTCTTGACAATATTCAGTCTTTAAACGCTAATAGCGCAGCCCTTGCAGCCATCAACTACAAATATGCAGGAGACACCGGCATTGTAGTGTACTCAATTGATGGTTTTGAGGATAGAATTGTCCATGACATTACAGCAAATATGTACGAAGAAGGCTATTATGACAAGACACAGCTTATCAATAACAGCCTTGTGAAGGTCGGAGATCCTGTATACAAACTCTGCACCAGTGAGGAATGGGCGGTTGTTATACTTGAAAATGATGAAGAAAGGGTAAAAGAGCTTACTGACCGCGGCTATGTAAAGGTTAGATTTATTAAGAATCAGGATGAAACCTGGGGGAAGGTGACTAGTTTTACCAATGGAGAAGGTGACACTTTCGTTGTATTTACCTTTACCAATTCTATGCTTACTTTTTGCAGAGACAGGTACTTGAACATAGAGATAATTACCGAAGATCAGAAGGGACTTAAGATTCCAAATTCTTCGATAGTTAATAAGAATTTTTATCTTATACCTAAGGCATACATAATAAAAAATAATGATAATTCTACCGGGGTTCTCAGGGAAAAGTATGATGAACAGGGTAATGAGACAACAGAATTTGTTGATATTTCTGTATATAGTGAAACAGAAACTGATTACTATGTTGATACCACACTGCTTAGATCTTCTGATACGCTGATAAAGCCTGATTCTACTGAAAGATATGCTGTGGGCAAGCAGGATACTCTTGTTGGTGTATATAATATCAATAAGGGCTATGCCGATTTCAGACAGATACGTGTATTATATCATAACGATGAATATTCAATAGTTAAGTCAAATACAACCTATGGTCTTTCTGTATATGACTATATTGTCCTTGATGCATCCGTTATTGACGGAAAGAAGGATGACGAGATCAATGACGATATCATAACTGATGATATAGATTCGGATTATATCTCAGAGGACTATTCTGATGAGATTTCTGATGAAAATTCCGATGTTAATTCAGAGGATGGTTCAAACATTCCTGTAGCGGATTCTGCTGAACAGATTACTGATGGAATTTCGGAGGAAATATCAGAAGAAACACCGTAAATTCCCTAACAAATATTTGACAGATTATGTAATATTACGTTAATATTATATGTGGTTTTGTTGGGTAAAAAAGAATTTTTTTAGGAGCGAAAGCTATGAGCGTAATGGATAAGTTTTTAAAAGCTATTCAGTTAAATGGGGATGATGATAGTGGCTACTATGATGATTATGATGATGGTTATAGCAGCACTTCCAAGATTGAATCCATAAATAATTCAAGTCCTATCGCAAAAGAAGATACTTCTGTTGATCTTGGTGATGAAAAGGGTAAGAAAGCGTCACCAAAGGTTACACCTGTTAGAAGTAAAAAAGCAGTTAGCCCTTCCGGGATGGAAGTTTGTGTTATAAAGCCAACTTCTGTTGAGGATGCCAGAGAGATTACAGAAACTCTTCTTGCAAATCGTACTGTAGTACTTAATCTTGAAGGACTTGATGTAGATATTGCACAGAGAATAATAGATTTCACCTCCGGTTCAACTTTTGCTATTTCAGGAAATCTCCAGAAGATCTCCAGATATATTTTTATCATTACACCAGCATCAGTTGATATTTCAGGTGATTTCCAGACCATGCTTAATGGTGCTTTTGGCAGTAGTATTGCAGATGGACCACAGCAGATAGATTGATTCGATATAATAAAGGCTGTTGACGGAGAGAAAATAGTCAACAGCTTTTTTCTTTTATGCATTTTAAAGGAGTAATATAATGAGTGATATTTTAACAGTAAATTACGAAAAAAAGCCCTGCTATGATATTGTTATCGATAATTCTTTTTCTGAGCTTGTTCAAAGGGTTAAAGAGCTTGGATTCGAAAACAGGAAGATTGCGATTATCACAGACTCTAATGTAGAGCCACTTTATGGAGATGAGATAAAAAATCTTTTAGCTTCTATTGCAAATAAAGCTATTGTATACGCTATTCCTGCAGGAGAAGAGAATAAGAATCTGTCAGAAATTGAAAAAATCTATCAGGTGCTTATAGATGAACATTTTGACAGACATGACCTTATTGTGGCACTTGGCGGCGGTGTAGTCGGAGATATGGCCGGATTTACAGCTGCAACTTACCTTAGAGGTATATCCTTTATTCAGATTCCTACTACACTTCTTGCACAGACAGATAGTAGCATTGGTGGTAAAACAGGTGTTGACTATAAAGGTTTTAAGAATATGGTTGGCGCTTTTCACATGCCAAGACTTGTTTATATCAATATTTCAACCTTGAATTCTCTGGATGACAGACAATTTGCCTCCGGTTTTGCTGAGGTTATGAAACATGGTCTTATAAAAGACAGTAATTTCTACACCTTCCTTATTGACAACATTTATGAGATCGGCGATAAGGATCCTGATGTTCTCATGGAGATGATAAGAAAAAGCTGTGAGATCAAAAAGGCTGTTGTTGAGAAGGATCCAACAGAAAAGGGTGACAGAGTTTTACTGAACTTTGGACATACTTTGGGACACGCCATTGAAAAGGCAAAGAATTTTGAGTTGTTACATGGAGAATGTGTGGCTCTTGGTTGTATCTGTGCAGCATTTATTTCCTGGAAGAAAGAAATGATCTCAATGGAAGAGTATTATGAGATCAGAGATATGTTTGTTCCATTCAATCTTCCGATTTCGATTGAGGATCTGGATTCTGCACAGGTTATTGAACTTGCAAAATCTGATAAAAAAGCAGACCTTGATAAAATAAGGTTTATTCTTCTTAAGAGCATAGGTAAGGCAGTTGTAAGCATGGAAGTTACTGATGATGAGATGAAAAAAGCTCTTGAAGAGATTATTTATATTGAGAATAACGACTAACGTAACAGAGGTTTTTTACAATGAATAAAATGTCTAAGAAAAAGAAAATATTCCTTGCTGCTGATGCATTTTTTATAGCTCTTTTAGTATTCCTGGATCAGTACACGAAGCATCTTGCGGTTGTTCATCTTATGGATAAGCCTCCTTTTAAGATCATTAATGGTGTATTGGAACTGAATTTCTTAAAGAACAGCGGTGCAGCCTTTGGACTTCTTCAAAATCAGAAAGTATTCTTTATACTTGTTGCCATAATGATACTTATTATTATCGCCTATGTGCTTTTCAGGCTTCCGGATGAGAAAAAGTATAATATAATGCATATTCTCCTGGTTCTGATCGCAAGCGGTGCAGCGGGCAATATGATAGACAGAGTCAGACAGGATTATGTTGTTGATTTTATTTATTTTGTTATCATAAATTTCCCAATATTTAATGTGGCTGATATTTATGTTACTGTTGCTACTTTTGTATTTGTTATTCTGTTTCTGTTTTATTATCAGGAGAATGATTTCAGTTTCCTTAGCTTCAGACAGCAGAAGAAATTCAGGGAATTCAAATAATGGATCAAATTACGGAAGTATTTGAATTTAATGTGACAGATGAATATGAGGACATGAGGATCGATAAGCTTATAAGTGAGCTTATCGATTCCTTGTCGAGAACTTATATAAAAAAGCTTATAGATGATAAAAAAGTCTTTTGCAATGGCAAAAATGTAAAAGCCAGCTTTTCTGTTTCGGAAGGGGACCATATTGTAATGGAGATACCTCCTGTGGAGGTTCCGGAGATTGTCCCGCAGGATATTTCCCTTGATATTCTCTACGAGGATAACGACGTAATAGTCGTAAATAAGCCTAAGGATATGGTTGTACATCCTGCAGCGGGGCACTATAAAGATACATTGGTCAATGCTGTAATGTTTCACTGCAAAGACAATCTATCCGGCATAAATGGCGTTATGAGGCCCGGTATCGTTCATAGGATTGATAAAGACACCACCGGCTCAGTAATTATCTGTAAAAACGATAATGCCCACAAAGAAATTGCTGCTCAATTAAAAGAGCATTCGATCAATCGAGTTTATCACGCAATATGCTATGGTATTCTAAAGGATGATGAAGGCGATATAGATGCTCCTATTGGCCGTAGCAGTAGTGATAGAAAGAAAATGGCCGTTGTTCCCGGGGGAAAAGAAGCTCAGACTCATTATAAGGTATTAAAGCGCTTTGAAGATGATGGCTTTACTTATATAGAGTGCAGGCTTAAGACCGGTAGAACACATCAGATACGCGTCCATATGGCCTATATTGGTCACCCTCTTTTAGGGGATGAAGTATATGCCCAGGGAAGGAAGAGTAAATTCAAGACCAATGGTCAGTGTCTTCATGCAAAGACCTTAGGATTTATTCATCCTGTAACAAAAGAGTATGTAGAAACTGATGCTCCTTTGCCTGAATATTTTTCACATTTGCTCAATGTCCTTAAATAGGTTAAAATACAAGTAGGGATGGTTATAAAAACTGCATCAAAGGGGTGAGCTTATGAATACTATTATTACAATTGGTCGTCAATTTGGCTCCGGTGGTAGAGAAATAGGGGAGATGGTAGCCAAGAAATACGATATCAAGTATTATGACAAGGAACTTCTTTCAAGGGCTGCGAAAGAGAGCGGTTTTTGTGAAGAGATGATCCAGAATCATGACGAGAGACCTACCAATTCGTTTCTTTATAATCTTGTCATGGACACTTATTCATTTGGCTATAATTCGTCGAGCTTTGTAGATATGCCTATTAGTCATAAGGTATTTCTTGCTCAGTTTGATACAATAAAAAAGATTGCGGAGGAAGGTCCATGTGTAATAGTAGGTCGTTGTGCCGATTATGCGCTCAGTGATTTTGATAATGTTCTTAATATCTTTATCCATGCTGATGAAGATTTTAAGATTAAAAGGATAAAAGAGCGCTTTGCCGATATCACTACAGATGAGAAGGCAAGGGAAATGATGAACAAGAAGGATAAACAGCGTCAAAGTTACTACAACTATTATTCTTCCAAGAAATGGGGAAGAGCAGATAGCTATGATCTTTCTATCAACAGTTCTATTTTAGGAATTGAGGGCACTGTTAAGTTTATCACTCAGTATATTGAAGATTTTGAACTTGCAAGAGTAAAATAATATGAAAGAAACTTTCAGAAGGGGCTTCCTTTCTGGAAGTTTTTTTCTTTTTGATCTTAATTTTATATTTTTTTTATTGAGAACTATATTTTTATCTGCTAGGCTGAAAGTAAGAAACATGTAAAAGTATGCATTCTTGCAGATTAAATTGTTTTTTTGAACGCAGAAAGGATTCTGCGGTGATTTTTCAAGGAGGAAAGATATGGCTAATAACATTAATGGAAACATTAATCAGCTGTTTCGGGGCGCTAATAACGAGCCCAGAAGTGGAACAGTAGGCTCAAAGCTCCGTGGCCCGTCAAAGTCAGGTGGCAATGAGAAAAAGGCAGGAAATATTTCGGATAAGTTTGGCCAGAGTGCCAAGATAGAGCTTTCACCTGAAGCTGAAATGTATGGCAAGGTAGTAGACAAGCTCCAGCAGAAATACGAAAATGCCGACGTTTTTGTTGCAGGTCCCGGTGATGATCTTTCTCAGATCGGTGGAGATCTTGAGTATAGTATCATTTTATCCGAAGATGAGATGAAGCTTCTTGCTTCTGACGATCCAAAGGATAAAGAGGCACAGGAAAAACTCATGGGACAGATTGATGATGCGATGACAGCAATCAAGGACATGAGCGAAAAGATAGGCAATGGTACCGGCGAAGATGATGAAATTGCTAATTTTGGAATCAAGCTGGACAAGAATGGGAAAATGAGTTTCTTTGCTGATATAAATGGTAAATCCTTCACAGACACCACAATGGATTCATTGGTTAAGAGTATAATGTCTGATAAAACAGCCGGAGCTCAGGAAGCCTGAAAATTTTATATGTATTTATTATCCCGGAAGCAAAGGAATATGTTTCCGGGATTTCTTTATGCCTTTAGTCATGCCTATCTTTTTTTGAAACAATACCGGTTTTAGCTAAATGCATATCCATAAAACATATCATAAAATATTTTATTGGCTATTTTGGACATTAAAGTAAAATATAGATGTTTCAAATTAGCAATTATTGATAATCTAATCGAAATATATGCAGAGTTTAATTATGAATTATGGATTATTATATGTTATGAAAGAAAAGGCATTTTGCCTTATTTGTTGGAGGATTACTTAAATGTTGGACAAATTGATTTACAGTGTGTATTTCATACTGCCGGTGGTACTTTTATGGGGAGCAAAGTACGCCGGAAAAGGCAAATGGAATGATTCTTTAGCTCTTGATCAGAGCAAGGCTTTTCAGGGTTTTTTAGCCGTTTGCATTATGCTTCATCACGTAGGACAGAAGACTTGTGCTTCCTGGCTTACGCCTAAGACAAGGATTCAGCAAGGACTTGGATTCTTTGTGCCTATGGGATTTTTATTTGTTTCTGTTTTTCTTTTCTTTAACGGCTATGGTGTTTATAAGAGTTTCCATAGCAAGGATAATTACCTTAAGGGATTTGTGAAGAAGAGGATTTTACCTCTTGTATTTATGCTTTATTCAACGACCATCATTTTCTATATTGCAAGACTTATTATTGGTCAGAAGATGGATCTTAAGCAGACTGTTCTTTATCTTACAAGCATTCAACTCTGCAATCCTAACACCTGGTATGTTATTGTGTTGCCATTTTTTTATCTTGCATTTTATTTTGCATTTAAGTTTATCAAGAATGATGGAGTTGCAGTTCTTGTTACCTGCGCATTTGTCGTTGCTTATATGCTCTTTGGAACTACTATAAATCATAATAACTACTGGATTAGAGGAGAATGGTGGTATAACTGCGTACATCTTTTTGCGGTAGGTATCATTTTTGCTAAGTTTGAGGATAAGATTATTGCTTTCTTCAAGCGCTTCTATGCAGTACTTATGCCACTTTCAGTACTTGCTGTATATCCACTTTATCTTTTCTCAAGACTTGTTTGTAATACTTATTCATATTATGGAGAGAACTGGGGAGCACCTGACACTGTATTTAGAAGAAGAATGTGTCTGGGATCAGAAGCTCTTGTTTGCGTAGATTTTGTACTTATGTTCATTCTTCTTGGAATGAAGATTAAAATCGGCAACAGATTCCTTAAATTTATGAGCAAGATTACCTTGGAATTCTATCTTATTCACGGTCTTTTCGTTGAGCTCTTTGCGTTCAATTTTGACGGTGGAGTAGTATCACCTCTTAGAATTCATAATCTTATGCTTTACTCAGTTCTTGTATTTGTTTTAGGTGTTCCATCAGCACTTTTTCTTAAGAAAATCAGTCCTGATTTTTCAGGAAAAAAGAAGTTGGCAGGGAACTGTGACAGTAATATGAAGAAAGCTTCGTAATATTTCATTTGCCTTCCTTTATACACAGCTATTTGTTTTATCTTATATTTGTTTGGTCAGACAAAATGAGGTAGAATAATAGCTGTGTTTTTTATGGAAAAAATTTGAAATGAGATATGGAGAGAGCAATATGGCTTTTATCGATAAAAAGAAAGTTTTAAAGACATTTAATGAGTACGTTAATAAGTATGATGCATCAAATGTAATGATAGCGCTTAAAATTAAACATACTTATAAAGTTGCGGATTTATGCGAGAGAATTGCAAGATCACTTAATCTTAGTGAAGAAGACATTCTTTTTGCCTGGGCATCAGGTATGCTTCACGATGTGGGAAGATTTGAGCAGTATACGAGATATAAAACCTTTTCTGATTATAAATCAGTTGATCATGCAGAATTTGGGGCAGACCTTCTTTTTACAGAAGATATGCTTATTAAAGATTACTATGATGATAGAAGTAAAGATTCGCTAATGGAAGTAGTAATAAGACAGCACAATAAGTTTAGGATGAAAGAAGGACTAGATGATAGAACTCTTATGTTTTGCAATATTTTAAGAGATGCTGACAAGATTGATATCTTAAGAGTAAATGTGGAAACAGACCTTGTTGAGTTATATGGTACTTCTGAGGAAATCTTATACAGTTCTGAAATAACAGATGAAGTCATGAACCAGGTCCGTAAGCATCAGGCCGTTGATCGTGCAATTATAAAAACTCCTGCGGATAGATACATTTGTCATCTGGCTCTTGTTTTTGAACTAGTATATAAAGAAAGCTGGATCATTACTTGGGAGCAGGGATATCTTGCTAAAATGCTCGAATTCCCGGCCACCAATCCTGATACAGCAGCTTTAGTAAAAGAGATAGATAGAGAGATACAACTATTCGCAAAACCCATGTTTAACGAATAGTTGATACTCAAAAATCCTCATCCTCAAGATCATAACTTATTTCATCAAGTTCAGCGTGATAAAACTCTGACCAGCTATATTGATTCATATAATCGCCGGTATATTTGTATTTTGATTCGTTTTTGTTTTCCAGCCAATCATATAGATCACACTCAATCTTGTCCCTGGCTATGGCCATGCTTCCGCGTTGTTTTAATATAATGCCATCAAGCTTTAATTTTGTGAAGGTATTCTGAAGATCCTGTCTTAAATTGCATAGATATGAAAGCTTTTTATCAGGATCTCCATCGTCCTCCCATAAGGAAGCTATAATTTCACCGTTAGTTGTCTGAGCACCTTTATTGTTTATTAGTAATGCTACGATTTCTTTTGTTCTTTTATACTTAAACTCAACAGGCTCACCGTCTACGAAAAGTTCAAAATTTCCAAAGGTCTGAGCAAAGATTCTTTTGTATTTTTTTCTGATTTCTGGGTACCTTAAAGCTTCCATTTCTTTTGTTAATATTTTGTCAGATCCCGGTTTTAAAACATAACCACTGGCATGAAGCTGCATTGCTTCATAAGCTAATTCCTTATCATCAGAAAAATATATAAGATTTATGTATGGATATAGCTCAGTTAAATATTTTCCAAGGTCAATTCCTGATAATTCGGGCATTTTGGCATCAAGAAAAGCAACGTCAATCTCTTCCTCTCTTGCTTTTGCAAGGGCTGATAGTGAACTGTCATAGTAATAACATATATGATCCGGAAAATTCTTGGAAAAAAAGCTCTTTATTTTCTTTAAAGATGCGTTATCATCATCTACAGCCAGAATTTTCACTGTGCACCTCCTGTGGGCAAGGAAACGCTTTTAAGCTTTTGATTTTTACGTTCTGTTGCTGTCATATGCAAAGGATCAGCTTCACCGACAACAAGTGTTTCACCATCATTTAACGCTGATTCATGAAGTGGACCTGAATTCATGTCTGATAATACCAAAGCAGCAAATCTGTCATAGTTATCATCATCAATTACCGGGAAGTGGTATTTCATGCGATACCAGTGATCAGGATCGTAACTGGCATTCCCGATATATAGTCTGTCTGCTGTGTTTGCCACCTCTTCCATCCCGGCTTTTTCACCGAGCTGAAAATCAGCAATGTCATCACAAAAAAGAAGCCCATAGATTTTCAGAATTTTATCACGTACAGTTTCGTCGCTACCATTTTTATTATGTTTTCCGGTAGGTGTATCCATGACATTATAATAAAAATCCTGTGCTTCTTCGCTATCTTCAAAATTTACGATAGCTTCATAGAATTTTTTTATATCGATATCAGCTAGTGATGACATAATGCTTCCTCTCTCTATAATTTACAATACAATGGCAGTAATTGAATAATGTCTTGATGTAAAGGTGGATTGTATACTTTCATCAGTTTTAACCAGTGCTACTTTTTCCGGTTCATCTACACTGTTGCAATCGTCCAATTGTCCATGCATTTTCCATACTTCTGAAGAAGCTTTGGTAGAAATTTCAGATATATCTATAGCAACGTCATTTTCACCGGCATTGATAACTTTGATAAATATATTTTCATCATTCTTAGAAGCTGTTATATATACTTTATCTTTTTCAAGGCAGGAAAGCTTGTCTGTTATTTGAAGCTCTACATTTCCTGAAAAGTTTGAATAAAGCTTTTGTACGTAATAACTTGGTGTTCCATAGGATTTCTTTGCGTCAAACCATATAAGATCCGGTTGCCACTGGGTGTAACCTAGTCTTGCAAATAAAGGCGCATAAGAAGCCATAAGAACAACATCACAGTTTTTTTCAAGGCCAGTCATAAAAGCAGCTTCTGCTAAAGCGGCGCCGAATGAATTTCGTCTCTCAGGAACTTCCTTTGGATTTATATGACAGGCATATTCTCCGGCAAAGACCTTCTTGTGCTTGTCGTAGGAGTCATACATATGAACGTTTTTGTACATCCATTCATCAGAAACGTAATAATGCTCATCAACAGCATAGCTATAGTTTGGATCCGCCTTCATTTTTGGTGAAAAATGATCCCAGGCGTCGGTGTAATGTTTTGAAGTAACATCCGGACCTGCGCTGCCACAGCATCTGATCTCCGGATACTTTTTGTGGATCTCTTTTTCAAAAATCTCGTAACGTTTAAAAAAATCGATTTTTTCTGTTTCCCATTGCTCATTGCCGATGCCGATAAGTTTAAGCCCAAAAGGCTCTTTGTGGCCCATTTCAGCTCTTATTTTACCCCAGGTGGTATCTGTATCACCGTTAGCAAATTCTATTAGATCTATGGCGTCCTGAACATATTCTTTGAATTCCGGAGAATCGGATAACACATACTGATCGGACTGATACTGACAGGCAAGACCAACATTGAGTACAGGTAATGGTTCACAGCCAAGATATTCACAAAGAAGGAAATATTCATAAAATCCTATACCGAGGGTCTGGTTATAGTATGAAAACTTTCCTACATCTCTCTTGTCGTCATCATTTCCATGTACTGCCCATCTGTTCCAATTTGATTTTCTCTCTTCGGAAGGACCTATTGTCTTTTTCCACTGATATCTGTTAGTAAGTTCATTGCCCTCAACAACACAACCACCGGGAAATCTCATAAACCCGGGCTTTAACTGCTTTAATAGTTCAACCAGATCTTTTCTAAATAGCCCTAAAACAGCATCATCGGGATACATTCTGAAATGATCAAAACAAACCTTCCCCGGCTTATTTATTGATACAACAAAAATACCTCTTTCTATGTCGAAATCGGTTTTAATATTTGTAGTATATTTCTTCCATTCGTCTGAATTATCCAAGCTAATATCTGATGAACTACAGATTATTTTTGAACCATCTTCAGAAAAAATGTGAATTGTAACACTATTTTCCATAGTGTTTTTGGCATAGAAACTGATATTGGCTGACTTGCCGGATTCTAAGAATATTCCATCATAAGCCTTGTTACTAAAAGATGACGATGAATCTAAAGCATTTACAACAAGATAATGAGGATTTACTGAATTATAAGGATTCTCAGCTGAAACAGAAAGCTCTATATTGCCTTTGCCAAAAGAATTCCAACCATATAAATATGCTTCCTGCTGGTGATAATTTCTTTTGTAACCTCTTCCTTCAACAAATTCAAAGCTGCGGTTTTCAAGCATTTCTGCATGAAGACCACCATCAAGTCCATAATTTATGTCCTCAAAAAAAAGACCAAACATGCCTTTGTTTATTTTTTTTTCCATTTTTATCACCTATATTTTTTAGACTAATATGTATTTTTTTTATTTTTTCTGGTGCAAATGCTTGATTCACATTACCGAAAAAAGTGAACCTGCAACAGAGCCAAGAACCATTGCCAGAATAAGTATTAGTGCAAGTATTGCAAATAATCTGCTATATTTTTTTAATTTCATATTTTTTACACTTCCTATTTATTGATGTAAGTTTAAATAAATATTTCACCCATTACTGATGACACATAATGAATGTTTTATGACATTTTGGACCCTGTTTTCATTATATATCAGCTTGTATATACATCATAGATTTCAACGTGATCGTATATACATCTCCAGGAACTCCAGGCATCAGCTGTCACACAGATATAATGAGTTCCGTCATTGGAAATCTGGTAACTTGCACCACAACAGCCGGATTGAACTACAAATCCGGTTTTAGCTCCCATAACTTCGCCATGAGTATCCTTATCTTCTATTCTTCTCATAAACCAGTTGGATACAGTAATTCCTTCAGGATGCTCTGTAGTAGCGCTTGTTGTATAGGTCCTGGCGTTTAAGACTTCATGGCATAAAGAGTTTTCTTCTGCGGCCTTTAGGATCATGGCCATATCAAGTAAAGTACAGTAATGGTCTTCATTATATATGCCAATACAGTTTGTAAAATGCGCTGTATCTGATAAACCAAGCTCTGAAAGCTTTTGATTCATCATATCTACAAAAGCCTCCTGAGATCCGGCGATATATTCGGCAAGACACATGGCTGCATCTCCTCCTGAAGGAAGAATCGTGCCAAATAGCATGTCTTTAACTGTAACAGTTTCTCCTACGGAAAAACCAACAGCGCTGCAATCATTTTTAAATACAAAGTCTCCGATTGCCTGTGTCATATCAAAGGTATCATCCAGATCCGTAATATGCTCAGCTGCAACTAATAAAGTAAGAATTTTGGTCATTGAAGCAGGATTGATCCTTACATTTGCATCCTTACTGGCCACAACATTTCCTGTGTCCAGATTAACTAAAAGAGCATAGTTACTAAGGACATTTTCACTTGAAATATAAGTGGAATCATCAGAAATACTGATATCGTAGCCTGAAAAAAAAGATGCTGCATCTTCTGAAGCCTCTAAAAAGGGATTAACTTCCTCTTCTATTTCCGGTTCAGACTCGGGCTCCATGATATCAGTTTCAACGATATTAATTTCAGGTGCATCATTTTCAGTAACTTCAGCCTGCGTATCAGTATTTTTTTTACTACGAAGCTTAATTGTAATAGAAACTATAGAAGCAATAATAAGAATAATAGCGATTCCTACTATGCTCAGATGAAGAATAATCTCTTTTTTTCTTCGTTTTTTATACTCAGTAATGGTCAGTCTACTGCCATCACGATTTCTATAATTATTTTTTAAATCCAAATTATAACACCACCCCAACAAAAAGAATAGAACTTATAAAGTTTAACATTTATGTTTACTGTTCTTCAAGATGTAAATCATACAATTTTTGTAGCTTCTTTTTGACATTAAAAAATCCCCTTATGATATAATAATTTCATGCAAAATAATTATGGAAAAGACGAAAAATACTATATTGAACAGGATAAGCTGAACACACTTCGGATGCGTGAAGTTCTTGATACATTACCGAGGTTTTGCAGGCAGTATTTCAGGGGAATCGAACCTACTACTTCAGCCAGAACAAGGCTTGGTTATGCCTATGACCTTAGGACTTTTTTTGAATATCTGAAGAATGTAAATCCTTCCCTGGAGAAGACTGAAATAACTGCGTTTTCACTGGATCTCCTTGATAAGATTTCAAGGGAAGATATTGAAGAATATTTAGAATATCTTTCATTGTACGATAAGGAAAATAAAGAGATAACAAACGCTGAGCAAGGGAAAAAGCGTAAAATGTGCGCCCTTAGATCTTTGTATTCATATTTTTATAAGTCTGAGCTTATATCGAATAACGCGCCTGAGCTTGTGAACATGCCAAAGCTCCATGAACACGAAATTATAAGGCTTGAACCCAACGAAGTTGCTACCTTACTTGATCAGGTCGAAGCCGGCGAGAAGCTGACAAAATCTCAACTGAAATATCATGAAAAAACTAAGCTCCGTGATGTAGCTATTCTTACTCTTCTTTTAGGTACAGGAATAAGAGTATCGGAATGTGTAGGCATTGATATTGATGATATTGATTTTGATTCAAACGGCCTTAGAGTACATAGAAAAGGCGGATATAACACAGTAGTATATTTTCCTGATGAAGTAAGAGATGCTCTTTTGGATTATCTTGAACAGCGAAAGCAAATTATACCAGTCGAAGGTAATGAAAATGCATTTTTCCTCTCGCTTCAGAATAAGCGAATTACTGTTAGAGCTGTTGAGAATCTGGTAAAAAAATATTCAAGGAATGTAACTACACTTAAGACAATAACCCCTCATAAACTTCGAAGTACCTTTGGTACCAACCTTTATAAAGAATCGGGTGATATTTATCTTGTAGCTGATGTTCTTGGTCATAAAGATGTAAATACTACCAGAAAACACTACGCGGCTCAGGATGATGAGAATAAACGTAGAGCCGCCAGAATGGTAACTTTAAGAGAAAAACATGATAAATAAAGCAAAATCCCTGAGGCAAAAGTAGCCATCAGGGATTTTATTATTTTACTGCTTTATATGTTTTGGAAAAGACATTTTTTTCGATTATAAAAATGTCATGAATATCATCCTGGCTTACAGCAATATAATCGCCCTTTTGGCCAAGCATATATCTTTCCGAATCCCAATAGGGAAAAAGCTTTGTGGTTTTTTGAAGCTTCTTGGCATAGATTTTAATATCACTGGTTGATTCACAGGATTTGGCAAGCGGTAAAAGGGGTATGGACCTGCCTGTATCTGCATTTTTTACTGTAGGTGTATAGTCGATTACCGGTTTAAATTTCTTTCGTGAAGTCTTATAACTATATTCAAATTTTTCTCTCGAAATAGCTGTAACATTACCGTTGTTATCTATGATAAGTATTGTATTTTTTCTTATTTCAATGTTATTGTCACCGTCGAGAGTTCTGATTATAGCCATATTGCCAACTGGGATATTGGGATATGCCTCTACAAATCCAAGGGTTATCGGAGTTCGCTCGTATTTGTTCATATTGGCAATATCGAGTTCAGTTTCTCTGGCTCTTATAATTTCGGAATTTTCGAAATAATCAGCCATTCTCTCCCTGATAATATTAGAAATTGAGTGATTAGCGGAATCCTCATCGATTTCTACATAGTCATTATATTGTTTCTTGATGAGCTCATTACGAAGAATTCCACCGGCTTTATCAGTATGACCTCCACCGGAGCCTATCTTCTGAGCCAGAAAAGCAGAAAGTTCATCTGCTCTCGTCTCATTCGAGCAGCTTCTGATCGAATACTTTACGCCAAAGGACAAAATGCTATATACAAGGCAAATATCTATTGTATCTACGGCAACGATAAAATCACCGATAAGCCCAAGAAGGTTTGGATCACAGGGATCAGTACGCAAAATAGCGTAATGAAATTCAGGATGATATTCAATACCAAGCATGGCTACCCCTGCAATTCGAGCTTCTTTAAGGGTAAGATTCATATTTTTAAGTTTTAAAATCAGTTCCTTATCATACTGAAGTGCATCCAGCATATCACGATCTAATGGATGATACATTTCGGAAAATGCATTGGTATCAGAGTACAAACCGTAAAATAGTGCTGTAGCCAGCTTACTATCAACAATGTTTTCATTTGCTTCTATTCTTAGTAAATTCCAGATGACTGAACAACAACTACCCAGATTACTTCTTACTTCGTTAAGCTTTGGGAGATTGCCATAGACCTGGTGATGATCAATAACAGCAATTTCTTTTGCGGGAAATTTACGAACATTACCTTCTCCGTACTGACAATCTGTCATTATAAGAAGATCTGGTTTTGCCTTTAAATTCGAAACAAACTCTATAGGAATTCCAAGCTCATCTATCAGAAAGACCAGATTGCTCTTACTAATCTTGAAATTCCCGGAATATATGAAACGAACCTTTTTGCCAAAGCTTTGAAAATATCTAAATAAAGCATATCCTGAGCATATAGCATCTGCATCAGGGTTGTCATGGCATTGAATTACTATATTCTTATAATCAAGTAAAGCTGATAGTTTCATGATAATCCTCTCCCATATCGATTATTATATAGCAAATAGGGAAAAGATATATGAAAAAATCGAAATAAAATTAATTATTATTTGAATTCAGATGAGAAATATGGAATTATCAAACTCTCTCCGGCATTCAAATGATCAGCATCTTTAATCTTGTTAATAGTACATATTTCAAACAAATATCCATTAATGCTCTTATAATGTTCATCAGCATAATATTCGGTTGCAATATCTAAAAGAGTATCCCCGGTGTGCACGGTTATTGTTTTGTAATACTTGATATCAGGAATATTATCATCTGATCTGGCATCACTTAATATAGTAGAGAACATGAAAATACCCAAAAAGAGGATAATTGTTATAAGGCTAAAAAGAACTGTATACTGTCTTCTAATGATACGCTGCCTTCTAATTCTGTTTCTGCGAATGCGCTCTTCACTTCTGCTATTATCAATGCGACTATTTACTGATACATTTGAATACAATACGTTTTCCATAACTGTCACCTCACATAACTGCGAATGCTTGTTCGAGAACAACTGTTCTTAGAACATATTATCGAACGTACATGTGTTTGTCAATGCTTTTCGAACAAATATTCCGAACAAAATTTCCGAACAAACATTTGCATCAGTCTTCCCGGTGTGATAAAATGTAATAGATTCAGATATAGAAGAGGAGGTTTTTTAATGGAAAAAGGTAATATTTCTAAGAAACAGCAGGAAATTCTTGATTATATCAAGGAACAGACTCTGCTCAGAGGTTTTCCTCCGGCTGTAAGGGATATTTGTAAAGCAGTAAACCTTAAATCTACATCTTCTGTTCATTCCCATCTTGAGACTTTGGAGAAGAATGGATATATCAGACGAGATCCTACCAAACCACGTGCAATTGAAATATGTGATGATGGTTTTAATATGGTCAGAACTGAGATTGTCAGCATTCCTGTTATAGGACAGGTTGCAGCCGGTGTTCCTATTCTTGCTGAGGAAAATATTGACTCATATATTCCTATTCCTGCGAGCATGTGTCCAAAGGGCTCTGATGCATTTATTTTGAATGTTAAGGGCGATTCAATGATAAATGCCGGGATATTTAATGGAGATAAGATTTTTGTTCAGCAGTGCAATACTGCCAAGAATGGTGATCAGGTTGTAGCGCTTATTGATGACTCTGCTACTGTTAAGACTTTTTACAAGGAAAACGGTCACATCAGACTTCAGCCTGAAAATGATACTATGGACCCGATTATTGTAGATGATTGCCAGATCCTTGGAAAGGTTTTCGGTATACTTAGATTTTATTGATCCTTCATTTTGAAATGTTGATATTTGATCATGTATCAAAAAAGTCAGCACAAATGTGCTGACTTTTTTGATATCGTTAGTTATCCAATTCGCTTTTATCGACATGTTTACCGTCTCTCCAGATTCGCTCCAGATCATAAAAAAGTCTGTTTTCATTATCAAATACGTGAACAATAATATCACCAAAATCAAGTAGTATCCACTTGCCGGATTCATATCCTTCAACATTTTTGGTCATATATCCTGCTTTGCCAAGTATTTCCTGAACATTATCTGCCATAGCCTGAACCTGATTAACATTAGAACCACCTGCAATAATAAAATAATCAGCAAGAGTTGAGATTTCGCTTATATCGATTACCTTTACATCTTCACCCTTTCTATCTTCAAGGGCGTCTACAGCCATTGCTGCCATTTTCTTTGATACCGTTATATCTGCCATTTTCACCTCTTAAATGTTATTTCTTATAATACTCTTTGTAATAATTATATGCATTCATAGTTGTATCATCACATTCTTTACCAATTGTTTTTAAATATATAACTGAATTATGAAGAATGTGAGAAAGACACCTATTTATATCTGTAAAAGCTTCCTTTCGAATAATATCCATATCCTCCAGTTCTTTTCTGTTAGGCTCTATAAAATCTGCGATATAAACTATTTTTTCAAGAAGAGACATATCTTCTTTTCCTGTAGTATGCCATCTTATAGCTCCTAATATTTCCGGATCATCAATCTCATATTTTGCTTTGGCCAGATACATGCCAACTTTTGCATGCAAAAGAGAATGATTTCTGCGTTCAATATCGGATATCTCTATCTTGTTCTTTTCACAGATTTTAATCTGTTCCTCATGGCTCATACATTTGGCACAGTCATGAAGCATTCCTGCTATAAGAGCCTTTTGGACATCTGCACCGTAGACAAAGGCCATACTGGCTGATGTATAAGCTACTCCAAGAGTATGATCAAATCTGTCTGGCTTAAGCTGCTTCTCTAGCTCTTTGCGAAGCTTTTGTGATATTTCAATTGTCTTCATTTATACAGCCCCTTGATGCATATATATTCAATGCATTTTTCAGGTAACATATATCTGACTGATCTTCCGATTCTGATACGATTTCTTATATCTGTAGATGATATATCAATTCTGTTAAAAGTCAAAAGTCTGATATCTGCTCCATACATTTTGCCCAGCTCTCTTCTCTTTTTATCAAGAGCGGCAAGATTATCTTCTTCGCGTACAGCTGCTAATATAATACAGGATTTTAAAAGATCAGCAGCCCTATACCAGGTATCAATACCAATAACAGAATCTGCTCCAAGGATAAGATATAATTCATCTCCCGGATACATCATCTTTAAATTCTCCAGGGTTTCAACTGTATAACAGCCCTTGGGGTTATCAATTTCTAGTCTTGAACATGTGAAATAAGGGTTATCATCAATCGCCATTTTGCACATCTGATAACGCTCTTCAGCACCGGAGATTTCTGTTCTGTTTTTTAAATGTGCTAAATTATTTGGAATAAAAATAACTCGATCCAAAGCAAACTGCTCTCTTGCAGATTCTCCAAGAAGTAAATGAGCATTATGTATTGGATCAAATGTTCCGCCAAGTATACCAATTCTTCTGCACTCCATATTTAAGCCTCCTTTTGGTAAAATTTAGCATATTTACATAAGATTATTTCTTATTACTCTTTGGAAGAATAATTTTAGGGTCATCCTTAAAGGGTTTATATAATACAATTTTTCTTCCAATTACCTGGACCAACTCTGAGCGTGTTCTTTCGGATACTGTAATAGCTACTTCCTTAACATCTTCAAGGCAGTTCTTAAGAACAGTCACTTTGATCAGCTCATGGGTATTAAAAGTTTCTGAAATAGCACTTGTTACTTCAGGACTTACGCTGGATTTTCCAATCTGAAATACAGGCTCAAGGTCGGAAGCCAGGCTCTTTAAATAAGCTCTCTGCTTGCTTGTAAGTGTCATTATTTAATCCTCTTCATAATCATCGTTTATATCTTCAAAATCTTCGTCTGATTCATCTTCATAAAACTCATCTTCATCAAATGAACCAGGGACTGTTTCAGCATTTCTATAATACTCAAAAGCAAAACCATACATTCTGACAGTGTCGCCTTCCTGAATATGAAGCTTTTCAAGTTCATCTAAGATGCCATTATCAGCCATGAATTTCTGGAAGAATGCAAATCCCTTTTCAGAATCAAGGTTGGTATAACCAAGCATTTTCTCAATTTTGGGGCCTTCAACAACAAATTCCTTGGCTGCGGAATCATATTCAACGGTGTAAGCTTCGTCAGTTGATTTGAGCATTGTCTCCGGAAAGAATTCCTGCTCAAATACAACAGGTGTATCTTTCATCTCTGAAAGGGTCCTACTTACATAGTATAGCAGTTCCTGAACCCCTTTTCCAGTTAGGGTTGACATAGGGAAAACCTTAACTCCCAGAGGCTCATATTTATCTCTGATCTTTTGTATTATCTCAGCATCTTCTCCTTCAGGTAACATGTCTATTTTATTAGCAGCAATTACTTGAGGTCTCCTTGAGATATCTGCGTTGTAATTTGATAATTCATGGTTTATAGCTTCGATATCCTCCAGAGGATCACGTCCCTCTGTTGAAGCAGCGTCTACAACATGAATCATAACGCGTGTTCTTTCAATGTGTCTTAGGAATTCATGACCAAGCCCTGCTCCCTCTGAAGCGCCTTCTATAAGGCCGGGAATATCAGCAACTACAAATCCTTTTGCATCCTTAAAGTCAACAACACCAAGCATCGGAGTCAATGTTGTAAAATGATAATTAGCTATCTTGGGCTTCGCATTTGAAACCTTTGAAAGAAATGTTGACTTACCTACATTAGGAAAACCAACAAGCCCGACATCAGCAATTACCTTAAGCTCTAGTAAAACTTCAAGCTCAAGAGCTGGTTGTCCTGGCTGAGCATACTTTGGAGCCTGCATTGTAGAGGTAGCATAATGCATGTTACCGTTTCCACCTCTTCCACCCTTTAAAATAACAGCCTCTTTGTTATCACCGCTCATATCAGCAATAACTTTACCACTTGTAGCTTCTTTTATAACAGTTCCCTCAGGAACCTTGATTATGAGATCTGCGCCATTTTTACCATGGCATCTTCTCTTATTTCCATCCTGACCATTTTCGGCTTTATACTTTCCGCCGTAATGAAAATCTGCAAGAGTATTGATACCTTCATCTACCTTGAAGATAATATCTCCGCCCTTGCCTCCGTCGCCACCATCAGGCCCGCCGTTTGCAACAAACTTCTCTCTTCTGAAAGAAATATGGCCATCGCCACCTTTTCCGCTTTGTATATAGATTTTGGCTTTATCAACGAATACAGGCATAATGCCTCCTTAAAAATTAAAAAACAAAAGTTTTAAAAAGGGCTTCAAACAATATGTTTGAAGCCCGATTAAGCAAATAATTACTTGTTCTCAACAGGATGAACGCTTGCCTGCTTTTTATCTCTGCCCTTGCGTTCAAATCTAAGAACACCATCAACAAGTGCATATAATGTGTCATCGCTACCGATTCCAACATTAACACCAGGATGAATGTGTGTTCCACGCTGTCTGTATAAAATATTACCGGCCTTTACGAATTGTCCGTCAGCTCTTTTTGCTCCGAGTCTCTTGGATTCAGAATCTCTACCATTCTTAGTTGATCCAACACCCTTTTTATGAGCAAAAAATTGAAGGTTCATATTCATCATGACTTATTCCCTCCTAAATTTAATGTTCAAAAATTTCTTTCCATATTCCCGGAATATAGATTCTACACCTATTTCAAATGATCTCAACAAAACTTCAGCATCATGTGAAGGATCTTTATCAAAGGATAATCTTAAGATACCCTTTTTCTCATCCTGAAAAACTAAAGGCTTATCTTCCGTCAAGCTTTCAATGGAATTGATAAGATTTATCATCAGGACTGATATAGCAGAACATACGATATCATTGCCATATTCGGCAAAACCTGCATGTCCCTTACATTCTATGCGTTTATATTTGTCATTTGAAGTTGTAATGGTTATTGTAGTCATAATATCCCGATCAGATCAATAAATTACAGTGTGATCTTGTCGATCTTAACCAGAGTAAATGGCTGTCTGTGACCATTCTTCTTATGGTAGCCAGTCTTTCTCTTGTACTTGTAAACAACAACCTTCTTAGCACGGCCCTGCTCAACTACTGTTGCGCTAACCTTAGCTGAAGAAACATCACCAGCTACTTTAAGTGAATTTCCGTCGTTTACTGCAATAACATTATCAAATGTTATATCTTTTCCAGGCTCAACATCGAGCTTCTCAACTCTGATCTCGTCGCCCTCGGAAACTTTGTACTGCTTACCACCAGTTACAATAATTGCGTACATAAGTTGCCTCCTTCTTCAAAAAACTCGCTAACTTTGGCGGAGTAAAAACTCACTTAAGCCTAGTTAAGCGGCATACCATGATAATATAGCACTGACCTATTTCATTGTCAACACTATTTCGTTATATTTTTTTTAAAGTTTATTAGCTGCCTGCAATTTCCAACAATAGTTCTTTTAATGATTTATCGTTTTTATTCCTTGTAAGTTCCATTATCCCCAGGCCGGTAATATCTACGAAAGTTGTATGAATTGGATCCATTCTGCAGAGTTCCTTAACATGCTCTGACAGTTCATCATATTTTGAAGCTTCTTTCATATTTATAAAATCAATAAGAATCATGCCTGTAAGATTCCTGAGGCGAATCTGTCTCATTATTTCTTCTGATGCTTCAAGATTTACCTGATAAGAAATATCTTTTTTACTCTTTATTGCTTTTCCGGAATTTACATCTATGGCATTAAAGCTTTCAAGCTGTTCAATGATAAGAAAGGCTCCACTCTTAAGCCATATTTTATTTGACCTTAACTCTTCTATTTTTGAAGGAATGCCATGTATACCGGAATCTTCGATAATCTGCGGATCATCATAACCTCTTACTTTAAGAAAAGAAAGAGCTTTCCTAATGGTGATATTCTGTATATCATCTTCAGAATTTTCGTTTGAAAGTGGCGAATACAAACAGGAATAGATTGTTCTTGTACGGGCAGCCTGCAATAAATCAGACATCTTTTCCAATACTGAAGAAGCATCATTGATTATATCCTCAACATAGTCTGAATTATTATCTGATAGCAGGTCTGCTGCATTTGTCCGGATAATAAATCCGATGTCTTCTCCATATAGTCTATCTTTATAGGAAAGGCTTAAACTTTGCAGTTTATCCTTTGTGCCATCCAACAACTCTTTTCTTATTGCGTCATTTAGTTTAACAGAAGCACCGACACCGTTTCTGCCAAGAGTGATGACGATATATTTTCCGGATAAAGAAATACCTGTAGTAAGCTTACATTTTTTGGTCTTGATAGCTTCTGATTCAATTTGAACAAGAACCTCATCTCCAGCCTTTAAGACAGCATCATTTCCTGAATTCTTTCTGGTTATGCAGGATTTTACAACATTTTTAAGGGAAAGGTATCCTATTTCGTCCTTTCCTATCTTTACGAAAGCAGCATCAAGGTTTCCTACTATGTGATCGACTTTACCAATATAGATTTTACCTAAGGCGCTTTCTCTCACAAAAGAAAGAAATTCCATTTTGTTATTGATAAAGCCGCAAACAACAGGCGTATTATTATATTTGGATAATATTATGCTTGCATTCTGCAACTATAGATACCTCTTTTCAGGAAACATAAAATTTATCTTCATTCCTGCTATTTATGAAAGGAAGGATATACTTCTTATCGCCTTCTTCTATAAGTCTATATATATCTACCCTGTGAACAGCTATTATAGAAGGTGAAAACACCAGTGAAAGGCTATCAAAAAAGCCTTTAAATAACAGAGCAGGTTTTAAGGTTGCAAGACTGCTCATACTAAGAAAAAGATTCACTGATTCATTTTCTTTATCAAAAGAGCAATCAAAGATCATTGGTTTCATATCAATTTCTTTTTCACCGCTCTTAGTTTTCTTCATAGCAGGAAGTTCGTCTTGACTTAAATAGTCTTCGAATTTACCGATCCAGTCAAAATCCGGCTTGGAAGTTTCCCGAAAGCAAATGTTGTATCTGGCTGCATAAGCTGCAGTCATAGCCTTCTCATCACCTTCCATAAGCTCTTCTATGGCTAGAATTTCAATACCCTCGTTCATGACGTTATTTAATCTATTCATAACATCTGTTGTGCTTACCATGGAATTTACAGTCATATCCATGTATTCACCATCGCTTGTAGCGCCAACACTTAATGGCTGTGCAAAAGATATAACCTGATGAGGGCTAAAACCTTCGGAATATTTCACATCTATCTCAGCTCTTCTGATGGCTTTCTGGAAATACCTCATGACATCCAAGTGGCCTATGAATTTGATAGGGCCATTCTTTGAGAATTTCAGTCTTAATTTATTCATAACAATTGTTCTCCAATAGGCTTAATTAACCCTTATTTTCAAAGCATACGCCAACACCGTAGGTTCCTGCCCCACATCCAAGGCAGCCTTGTCGACAGTTTGTGGATGGCTTGCCTTCCTTTGCCCTGTTCCATTCTCTGAGAAGGAACTTTTTAGTTACACCGCAATCAATGATATCCCATGGGAATATCTCATCCTCGGACCTGATTCTTGTAGTATAGAAGAATGGATCCACGTTGCATTCCTTGAAGGTTTCCATCCAGACGTCAAACTTGAAATATTCCTGCCACGCATCAAAAATACATCCCTTTTTATATGCTTTGAGGATTACTTCTGAAAGCCTTCTGTCTCCCCTTGCAAAAATACCTTCCATCATTGTTGCATCAGCTTCATGCCAATTATATTTTATATGCTTTTGATTAAGCTGGGACATGATGCCTTTTCTTGTCTTGTTTGCCTTTTCAAGGAATTCCTCCTTTGTGTTCATGGGTGCCCATTGAAATGGTGTAAAAGGCTTTGGAACAAAGAAAGAGGTACTTGCAACAATATCAATTGTTCTTCCGTTTCTCTTTTCCTTTGGAACAGTTTCAAAATATTCAACAGCAACTTTATTTGCGATATCACCTATACCAAGGATATCTTCATCTGTCTCAAAAGGAAGTCCCAACATAAAGTACAGCTTAACCTTATTCCAACCACCAAGGAAGGCTTCATGAGAACCTCTGAGGATATCTTCTTCAGAAAGGCCTTTGTTAATAACGTCTCTCATTCGCTGAGTTCCGGCTTCAGGAGCAAAGGTAAGAGAACTCTTCTTTACGTCCTGGACTTTACTCATAACGTCCAGGGAAAAAGCATCAATTCTTAAAGAAGGCAGTGAAATATTTACCTTCTTTTCGTTACAGCTCTTAATAAGGAAATTTATTAGTTCAGGTAGTCCTGTATAATCGCTGGAACTAAGGGAACTTAAGGATATTTCTTCATATCCTGTGTTATTTAATGATTCTATTGCAAGCTTCTTTAAATGCTCTACATCTTTTTCTCTTAAAGGCTTATATAACTGGCCTGCCTGACAGAATCTGCAACCTCTGATGCAGCCTCTCATTACTTCAAGAACTACCCTGTCCTGAGTAATCTTGCTATAGGGA
Organism: Butyrivibrio sp.; assembly: GCA_017413105.1. GTDB lineage: Bacteria > Bacillota > Clostridia > Lachnospirales > Lachnospiraceae > Butyrivibrio. The sequence continues at coordinate 28,112 of JAFPVA010000130.1, forward strand.
ACCACAGGCTTTGTTGGATAGAAAGCATCAGAAAGATCGCTGCACATTTCTTTTTTGATAACTGCTGGTACATCATCATATAAAGGAGTCATAGCCTTTATGGTGCCATCTTCCTTGTAGGTCACTTCATAAAGAGAAGGAACATACATACCTGGAATATGTGAAAGTTCTCTCAAAAATTCTTCCCTTGATATGCCTTCTTTTCTTGCCTTCTTGTAAAGGTCAAATACTTCCCTGTATCTGGTCTCTCCTTCTCCGATATAAAAAAAGTCAAAAAAGTCTGCTATGGGCTCCGGATTATAGGTGCATGGACCTCCTCCTACGACAATGGGATCATCCCAGGTTCTGTCTGCTGCAAGAAGAGGAACCTTAGAAAGATCAAGAACCTGTAATATGTTTGTGTAGCACATTTCGTATTGGAGTGTGAAGCCAAGAAAATCAAAATCTTTTACCGGATCCTGGGATTCCAGCGCAAAAAGAGGAATGTCCTTCTCTCTCAGCACTTTGTCCATATCTTCCCATGGTGAATAGACACGCTCACACCATACGTCACTGTAAGAGTTAAACATTCCATAAAGAATCTGAATACCAAGATGAGACATTCCTATGTCATAAACATCCGGAAAGCAAAAGGCAAAGCGAATATCAACCTTGTCTTTGGCTTTGGTAACACTGTTTACTTCGTTACCAATATACCTCTCCGGTTTTTCTATACTTAGGAGTGTCTCATCAGATAATGCAAGTTTAAAATTCATATCATTTCCTTATCGTCTTGATAGTTCGTCTGTTACATCCTCCCAGCTGACATTTTTTTCAGCCATAAGGACCATCATATGATACAGGAAATCTGACATTTCGTAAACTATTTCATTTGAATTAGGGTTCTTGGCGGCTATTACCATCTCTGTTGCCTCTTCCCCGACCTTTTTGAGAATCTTATCAAGCCCTTTGTCAAAAAGATAGTTTGTATAAGATCCATCTTTTGGATTCTGCTTTCTGTCTTTTATTACTTCAAAGACGCTGTCCAAAACCTTTTGAGGATTCTTTTCGCTGTAATCCTTAGATGCAATATTGTTGAAAAAGCAGGAATAGCTTCCTGTATGACACGCTGCACCAATCTGCTTTACTTTGGCAAGGATTGTATCAAGGTCACAGTCTGCGGTCAGAGACATAACATATTGGAAATGAGAACTGGTTTCGCCCTTTAGCCATAACTCATCGCGACTTCTGCTAAAGTATGTCATTTTTCCTGTCCTTAGAGTTTTATTATATGCCTCTTCGTTCATATACGCCAGCATAAGAACCTGATCTGTACGATAATCCTGCACAATTACGGGAACCATTCCATCTGAGTTTTTCTTGAACTGTCCCCAGGAAAAAGAAGGCTCTAACTGGCACATCTTAATGCCTTTATCGATACATTCGTTTTTGATATCCAGTATTTTTTCTGCTTTGGAATTTATATAATTTCCAAAAATACCACCAATCCTGTCGCAGCTTAAAAGAAGTTGAGTCACACTTATGGGGCTATCATCTACCGGACTTATATAAACTGGAGTACTTAAGCTTAGCTCTTTTTCAATCTCGCTAACTTCATCATTAGATAATTCCTTGATAGAGAAAATCGCTGATGCATATTCTTCAATGTCAGCCTTTTTATCATTAACCTGATTGTAAGCAGAAAAGCAGATACCTATTTTCTCTTTTCCAAATTTTTTTGACACTTCTTCAAGAATTTCGATATTACCAGCCTTTGAGAAATTAAGTAAAGCCATTTTACAGCCTGCATAAAGAAGTTTTTTAATATCTTCCATTCTTTTTACATTGCCTGCTCCTATGACTTTTACATCAACGGCTTTGCAAATATCCTTAATGGTATCTAAAGCCTTATCATGAGCTGCATCGTCTCCTAAAGGAGAAAGATCAAATACAATAATCTCATCAAAGCCCTGGTCTGAATATTTTTCGGCAAGATCCTTCGGATTATCAGAAATAACGGACATATCGGTCAATGAACTTACAGCTTTCTGATCCTTAAGATATATTGATGCAATGAATTTTTTTGTATTATTCATTAAAGTGCTCCCTTTGTGCTAAGTACATCAGTTATTCTGGGGTCTATTCTTGTGGCTTCATCAAGCGCTTTTGCAAAGGCTTTAAACAATGCTTCTATTTTGTGATGATCGTTTATGCCGGTTATAATACGTAGGTGAAGATTCATGGCAGCTGAATATGATATGGCGTAAAAGAATTCTCTTACCATCTGGGTATCAAATTCACCAACCATAGTGGATAAGAACTCTCCATCAAATACAAAATATGGTCTTCCACATAGATCAACAGCACTCATTACAAGGCTTTCATCCATAGGAAGTATGCTATCACCATATCTGGCAATGCCCTTTTTATCGCCTAAAGCTTTTGCAATTGCCTGTCCAAGCACTATTCCGGTATCTTCTATTGTGTGGTGACAATCTACATTAAGATCGCCATTAACCTTAACTTTAAGATCAAAGAGTCCATGTCTTGCAAAAGCTTCAAGCATGTGGTCAAAAAATCCTATCCCTGTAGAGATTTCACTCTTTCCGGAGCCATCGATGCAAAACTCAACTTCTATATCAGTTTCCTTGGTCTTTCTTGCAATACTTGCAGATCTGCAATCCATAAATTGTATCTCCTTAAATTAGCCTTACAAAATATTGTTAAATTAATCTTATAAAAATTAAATAACTTGCAGTTTATAATGTTTTTAGAAAGTTAACTTGCAATTTTGTACGTTATTTATTCATTCAAATCTGACTGCAATTGAATTAGCATGAGCGGTCAATCCCTCTTTTTTAGCAAAAAGTTCAATATCATTGTGTACTTTAAAGAGTGCTTCTTTTGAGTATGAAATAATACTTGTTTTTTTCATGAAGTCATCCACATTAAGAGGTGAGAAGAATCTTGCAGTCGAATTAGTTGGCAAAATGTGATTTGGACCTGCAAAATAGTCGCCAAGAGGCTCTGAGGAATAGGAACCAAGAAAAATGGCACCTGCATTTTTAATCTTGGTCATGGTCTCATAAGGATTCTCTGTAATAATCTCAAGGTGTTCAGATGCAACAGCGTTTGTGGCTTCTATAGCATCATTCATATTATCAGCAATAAATATAAATCCATAGTTTTCAAGGGATTTCCTGATAATATCTGCTCTCTCTAAAACCTGCAAAAAACCGTCGATTTCTTTAGCCACTTCATCTGCAAGTCTCTTAGACGTAGTGATCAGAATTGCAGATGCAAGTTCATCGTGCTCTGCCTGGGATAAAAGATCTGCGGCAACGAATCTTGCATTTGCTGTGTCATCTGCAAGAACCAGAATTTCGCTTGGGCCTGCTATAGAATCGATTGACACATGTCCGAAGCATGCTTTCTTTGCAAGGGCCACAAATATATTTCCAGGGCCGGTTATCTTGTCTACCTTGGGAACGCTTTCTGTTCCAAAAGCCATAGCTGCTATAGCCTGAGCGCCTCCGACTTTGTAGATCTCATCAACACCTGCGATGCTTGCTGCAGCCAAAGTCCCGGGATTTACTTTTCCGTCCTTTCCGGGAGGTGTACACATAACAATTCTTTCTACTCCCGCAACTCTTGCAGGGACCACATTCATAAGAACACTGGATGGATATGCAGCTTTTCCACCGGGAACATATACTCCGGATATTTCTATAGGAAGGATACGCTGCCCTAAAATGCTTCCATCTTCCTTAGTGTCGATCCAGCTGTTCCTTTTCTGTTTCTCGTGGAATACGCTGATATTCTCGGCGCTTTTTTTCATAACCTCGATAAACTCAGGGTCAAGGCTGTCGATTGCTTCTTTAATCTCGTCAGCCGTAACTCTGATGTTCCCCTCATTTATCTCGCACTTATCAAATTTTAAAGTGTAGTCAAAAAGAGCCTTATCTCCATTACTTCTTATGTTTTCGATAATCTCATTTACGGTACTCTCGTAGCTTGTATAACTACCGGGATTTCGGTTCAGTAAGTTTTTTAATAATTCCTGTTTTGTTTCCTGATTTAGATTAAGAACACGCATTATGTTAAATTCTCCTTCATGTCGTTAATAAGCTTCCTTATGCGATCGGTTTCCATCTGCATACTAACCTGATTTACAATCATTCTTGCAGATAAAGGACATATCTCTTCAAGCACTTCAAGTCCATTTTCTCTTAAGGTAGATCCGGTTTCTACAATATCAACAATAACATCTGATAGGTTAACTATGGGACCAAGTTCAACAGAACCATTAAGTTTAATAATATCTACAGTCTGATGTTTTTTGTTAAAGAAATAGTCCTTGGCAATATTTGGATATTTACTTGCTACTCTTATCATTTCCCGATGCTCTAAGAGCTTTTTGGCATCATGAGGACCACACACACACATTCTGCATTTCCCAAAGCCTAGATCCAATACTTCATAAACTCTTCTGTTTTCTTCAAGAATAGTATCTGCTCCAACTATACCAATATCAGCAGCTCCGTATTCAACATAGGTTGGAACATCCGGTCCCTTAGCAAGGAAGAATTTTAGTTTAAGCTCTTCATTAGTAAAAATTAGCTTTCTGGTTTTCTTATCCAGAATCTCTTCACATTCAATTCCACATTTATTAAGCAGTTCCATAGTGGAGTTAACTAGTCGTCCCTTTCCAAGGGCAAACGTAAGATATCTCATAAATCCTCCGAATAATCAGCAAACAATCAAAATTAATAGTACATTTACGTATGGATAAGGACAACGTTCTCACCGGCATTTCGCAATTTCTTAGCCTCTTCCAAAGATTCTTTGAAAGTTTCATCCGTGTAGGTTATCACAGAAACCTCTTTTTCTTCGTCTATGGCGATATTTTGTCTGTAAAGAGCAGATAAAAGGTCATCCAATATTATGGAAAAACCGATAGATGGAGCATCTTTTCCATATTTTCCGAGAAGATTGTCATATCTTCCGCCCTTTGCAATGGCATCTCCGACACCATAGGTGTAGGCACTGAAAATCACTCCTGTATAGTAGTTGAATTTACTTAGTATCCCAAGATCAAAAGATACATATTTCTCGACGCCATAGTAGGTAAGAACTGTATAAAGCTCCTTCAATCGACTGACCGCTTTTACGGATCTCTCATTTTTCACTTCCAAAAGAGCTTTATCTAAAGCATCATCTGAGCTAATAAACTCTGACACTTTGACGATAAGATTTTTGTACTTGTCCGGGATATTATTTTCTACCATGATGCTCTCGGCAGCGAAATAGTTTTTGCCTATTATGGCTTCTCTTATCTTCTCCTCAGTTTCATCGCTGATTCCGGCTTCCTCGCAGATTCCCTTATAATAATCAGCATCTCCTATACTCACCTGAAAATCATTAAGCCCTGTACATTTAAGTGATTCAATTAAAAGAGCTATGATCTCGGCGTCAGCATAAACCGATGGGTCATTCATAAGCTCAACACCGATATTGTAGTTTTCCTTTAATTTCCCCTGAAGGTTAGAGGTATTAAGAAAGGCATTTCCTTCATAGCAAACTCTTACAGGATTGCCGTTTTCCAGCATAACCTTTGATGCACATCTTGCTATTGAAGGTGTAAAATCAGGCCGCAGAACCAGCGTGTTACCCTCAGTATCAAAAAATTTAAAAAGCTGCTTGGCATCAGATGCATTTATCTCTTCAGCAAAGACATCAAAGAATTCAAAGGTAGGAGTCTCAATATCTGCAAAGCCAAAGCTCTTCATCTTATCATGTATTCTTCCTGCTAGAATTTTTCTGTCGCTGCATTCTCTTCCGTAAACGTCTCTAACTCCGTCAGGGGTATGTAGTAAAAACTTACTCATAGAATCTCCTTAATTTTGAAACAACACTTTATTACTGCGCAGTGCTATCATGCTAATTCGGTATCATATTACAGAGTTTACAGTACATAAAATGATATGTCAACAAAAAGATATTATTCTCTTTCATCCAGATCTTTTTGAATACAATCCAGATATGGAATCAGGATGCCATTATCTCCATGTGTTGCGATTATAAAATCATCGGAGAGTTCATCTCTTCTAAAGCTTTTACGTCCGCCTTTTTCTGCTCTTTCCCAGAACTCTTTTAGCTTTCTGAAGGGTAAATAATAAAATTCATTAAGTGTTGAAAAATAGATAAGAAAAAACGCTATTCCATCCTGTTTCTCGAAGTTGTCCATAAAACTAACCTGATGAGGATGAATGTTTTCGAGAGTAAATGTTGTGGCAGCACATTCTTTTGCATCAAAGCAAACAGGTATTCCCTGCACAACACCAATATAGTCAACGGTACTTTTTTGATCAAAGTACGCAAGAGTGATATGTCTTGTTTCTTTTTCGATATTTATAGGCGTTATAGGAGTAGGAATCTTCTGAATAAGAGCCAGATCAAGTTCAAGGTACCTCTCATTTGTTCTGTTTATCAGTTCCTCTAAAGTAGATCCTCTAAGGCCTCTTGATTTCCAGGTAGGCATAGCTCCTCCAATAAAATCAAAAATATAATGAAAAAACAGACGGCAAAGTAGCTATATATTCCTTGCCAGCAACAGGCGAAAATTCATCGGACATATTTTTGGGGAAAACTAATCTATAGCTATGAAGCAGCTGATGGTTTAATTTTCCAAGTTTTTTTCCGCCGTATTTAATGTCACCTATGATAGGTGTGCCGATTGAAGAAAGGTGTGCTCTTATCTGATGAGTTTTACCGGTAATAAGCTTAACTTCAAGCATGGTAAGATCTAAATCTTTATTGTAAAAAACCGGCACATATTCCGTCTCGATATAAGAATATCTTTCATCATGCGGATCATCTTTTTTAATTGTAACGGTATTGGTCTTCTCGTCTTTATATAGAAAGCCTTTAAGTCGTGATGGTTCTGATATTCTTCCACTTACAATCGTACGATAATACTTATCCAAAGTCCTGTCTTTTAACATGGCATTCATTGTTCTTGCGCCTAATAAGGACTTGGCACAGATTACAAGACCACTGGTATTTCTATCCAGTCGATTACAGATTGAGGGTTTATAAGTCTCAAGCTCTGAATCTGTGATATCACCCTTATCTAAAAGATAATCGATAAGCCAATCATTTAAACTGATATCATCCTTTTGAGACTTTTGTGAAAGAAGTCCAGAAGGCTTGTTAATAAGTAGAATATTTGAATCTTCGTAGATTATTTCAAGATTTCCAATGGATTTAAGAGCCTTGAAATCTTTTACTATATTTTCTTTAGAACTTTCTGTTCCTCTGAATTTGTCGAAGGTTTCATCTGCAAAAAAGATCCTGATGACATCATCTTTTTGCAATTTTTCTGTTCCATCTGCTTTTTTTGCATTCAGGGTTATATTCTTTTTGCGAAGCATTTTATAAATAAAGCCTGAAGAAGCATTAGGCAAATAGCTTTTCAGAAAGCTGTCAAGGCGCTTCCCCTGTTCGTTGATGCCAATCTTTATCTCTTTCATAACAAATACCTTTGGATTAATTTTATAATGAGATGGATAAAAGCACTGACGCTGCGGTCTGTACTGTTCCTGGTACCCAGGCATCCTCTATAGCCTGAGGGTCAATTCCGTGTTCAGAACGGAGCTTTTCAAGCTGATCCAGTCTTTCACAGAATTTATCGATATCAGTAAATATTTTTATGCTATAACTGGAATATCCGCTTTGTGAAATCATTTTTCTTACATGCTTCTCACAATCTGCTATTTCCATTCTTTTATCAGAGGTATACAGACAGATATTTTTATCAACAACAGTAGAAGCATTTATATTATAGTTGGTCTCATAGGACGTAATGACATGGTCATAATGAATAAGCAGACCGCCTTTATGAGCTTCTATCTTGGTATGATCCTCTTCACTGCAAAATCCGGCTTTTAAGAGCATTATGAGATTGACTGCGCTCCAACCTGTAGGAAGACATCCCAAAGCTGCAACAATGCTTAGCACGTTCTTTTGTGATTCCCAAATGATAAGACCTGCAACATATAAACCAACAGCTATCAAAAGACATATCGCGGTTCTGATGATAGCAATCTTTTTTCTGTAATTTATGTAACCAAATTCACCTTTATAAATTCTTGAACCCATTAGTTCTCATTTACTCCCAACAATTTTAATTCATTATCAGTAAGAGGTCTGTATTCACCTGGATTTAAGCTATCATCAAGCTCAAGGCTCCCCATGGACAATCTCTTTAAAAACAAAACTTCATTACCGGCTGCTTCTAGCATACGCTTAACCTGATGAAAGCGGCCTTCGTGGATTATCAGGTGGATGACAGGTTTTCCTTCTTCATCACTGCCTTTTTTCTCAACTCTGGCAGGGAGCGTCAAAAGAGGCTCTCCATCCTTATCCTTATCACCGATATCTATTCCCTTAGTAAGGGCACTTATAGCTTCATCTGAAATCTCATCTCGCAGATGAACTTCATATATCTTATCAACGTGCTTTTTGGGAGAAAGAAGCCTGTGAATCAGCTCTCCGTCATCAGTTAAAAGAAGCAGCCCCTCGGTATCTATGTCGAGTCTTCCGCATGGGCTTAACCCTCGAACATTTTCATCAGCCAAAAGATCCAGAACGGTTGTGTTTTTGCCATCTGTTGTAGCTGATACAACTCCCTGAGGCTTGTAAAGCATATAATAATGAAATTTACTAAAAGACAAAACTTTGCCGTCGAAGCAGATTTCATCACTATTTTCATCTATATGAACATCCGGTTTTGTGGCAACAGAGCCGTTGATACTACATCTTCCGTTCTTTACATATTCTTTTATCTGCTTACGGGTACCTATATTATGGTCGCCCAAAAATTTATCTAGTCTCAATACTTACCTCATTACTATCGCTAAAAAGTTCGTAATTGTTATAAGCTCTGCAGATTATGTCAGCAGTTGTTCTGCCATTTGGAATCTTAATATTAAAGGATTGGGTTTCCTTGGTCCTGTCCCACATTCCTAAGGTACAGAAGTTATTGCCGCCATCATAGCTGTAGGAAAAATAGATTATAGGACTCTGGGAATCCTTCGCAGTAAGTTCAACAAGAGCATTTCTGCTATCTTTATCATAAGCAAGAACTTTTATTGAACAAACATCCGGTTCTGTAAGGTCCTGCCCAACAGCGGTTGAAGGAATCATTACAGAGCTGTATTTAAAATTCGAAAAATCAGTTTTTCCATCCTTGGATTTAAGTTTAAAAAATTTTGCTACAGCTGTAGCGTCGCATACACCAAGTTTAGAGAGAAAGTCCTGACTTTTTACGCTCTGCACATCGTATGCGTGGTCTAAGTAACAATGTTCAATTATGTCACAGGTGATTCCTCTTGAAACACATTGACGAATGATTCCGTAGTAATCCTGACCGGTTTTTCCAATCTTTGTCTTTACACCCTTTTGGTAAAGATCAAGGCTCCGAAGCTCCTCCTGCTCTATTAAACCGAATTCATATCCTTTTTTGTAATAATTCCCAAAGGCAGAGCACCACACCTCTGAACCATAAAAATTATGTTCTACAGAGGCATTAAAGTGAATGCTGTAAACAAAATCCGCCTTTTTTTCTTTGGCAAATTTGGCTCTATCCTCCAGAGACATGAAAACATCACTGGTTCTCGTAAGGTAGACCTCTACATTATCATATTTTTCCAATTCGTTTTTCATTGCGGCTGCAACTACAATTGTGAGATCCTTTTCCGTAAATCCATTGTATACCGCGCCAACATTCTTTTCGCCAACACCGCCGTGACCGGGATCAATGACTATAACTGTCTTTTTATTTGCTGCATTGGCAGAAATATCATTATAAAAGACAGCGCCCCCTAAGAGTAAAATAGATAAGAAAAATATCATAAAACTCTTTTTCATACAAAATTCCCCTCTAAAACATAAGCTGCCGCATAAAGCGACAGCTATGTAAATTTTGTAAAAGCTTTAGTTTAACATATCAAGATTAAGTGCATCATCAGCTACAGCACTGTCCTTCTTTGTATCAGATTTGGCTGATGCATCAGAGGAACTTGCAGAAACTGTAGGAGGCTGAAGATCAGCTCTGTTAGACTTTACAACTTCTCCATACTGAGTAAGTGCTGTTAAAATGCTATCATTACTCTGGTTTATAGAGGATATCATATTGTCACTGTTCTGTCTGATAGATGCTATAATATCGTCGTTATTTTTGCTTGTGGCATCAATGGACTGAGTGATAATATTCTCAATTCCTGCAAGAAGCTGATCAGTATACTGAACTGCAGCTGCTTTCATGTCATTGGCTTCATTCATGGCCTTATCAAGAATTTCCTCAGCTCTTTTAGCAGCCTGTGAAACAACCTCATTGGCCTGTGCATAAGCCTGCTGCATGATCTCATGCTCATTGATGAGTTCATTTGTATGTACAGTAGCTTCATCTATAAGCGCCTGAGCTTTCTGTCTGGCATCATTCAAAATGGCTTCTTTATTGCTGATAATCTTCTGATATCTCTTGATCTCTTCAGGAGTCTTGCTGCGAAGTTCTCTTAAAAGCTCATCAATCTCCTCTTTATTGACTATGATCTTTGTCTGAGAAAGAGGCTGAGGCTTACAGTTATCAATATAGGTTTCTATCTCATCGATCAGCTGTTCAATCCTGCTTGTCATAATATCATCCCCCTGATTTTAGTTTCTTTTTTCATAACCATATTTCTGATATAAAGCATCTGCTACAAAATCCGGAACGCAAGGTGTAATATCCCCATTATAGCTTGCAATCTCTTTTACAACAGAGCTGCTTAAATATGAATATTTGAGATTAGTTGTTAAAAAAACTGTGTCCACCTGATTGTGGGATAACTCTTTATTGGTCTGTGCTATCTGAAGTTCATACTCAAAATCGGTAATAGCTCTAAGGCCTCTTATAACGATATGAATATTCTTCTCTTTGCAATAATTAATTAATAGACCATCAAAAGATTCAATGATAACATTGTCCAGATTCTTAACAGACTCTTTTATCATTTTAACACGTTCATCCAGGGTAAACAATGGAGTTTTGGCTGAATTACACATAACAGCAACAATTACGGTATCAAACATCTGTGATGCTCGCTGGATAATATCAAGATGCCCTAAGGTGATAGGATCAAAACTTCCCGGATATAAAGCAGTTTTCATAGCTTAAGCCTTTCTATAAATAAACACATGCTTATTTGTCTTGTATTCTTTTTCTCTTCTTACCTCAAAGCCAAGGTCATCCACAAAAGAGAAATCCATTTCAACAGGAGCCTCTATGATTATCATGGTATTAACTGTAACATAATTCATGGCTTCAAGCTGAATAAGAGTTCTCTGGTAAAGGTCATCATGATAGGGAGGATCAATAAAAATAATATCCGCCTCTTCTTCATGAATATTGCGAAGACCAATAACAACATCTGATTTAATAACGGTTGCTATATTTTCGAAATGTGTGGTTTTAATGTTCTCCATGATGCACTTATAGGCATTTGTGGCATTTTCAATAAAGTACGCTTTTTTGGCGCCTCTTGAAAGAGCTTCTATACCAATTCCGCCGCTTCCCGAAAAAAGATCTATAAATACAGAACCGGGAACCTGCATCTGAATCATGTTAAAAAGAGTCTCTTTAATTCTATCCTGAGTGGGTCTTGTATCATTTCCTTCAGGAGTTACAAGTTTTAATCTTCTGGCAGAACCTGCAATTACTCTCATAATCTCACCTTTGTACCCTTTGTGTCTCTGCTGGTAACCTTAAGATGTCCAAGCTGAAGTGTCTTATCGTTGTGGGCTATTGCTTTTTCTTCCATATCATTTAGGTAAAAGACATCTCTAACATAGTCATTTTTCATCAGTCTCATACCACGCACACCAACTGCTGCTTTCTTCTTCTCTGGTATTGTATCTACATAGAATCTGAGGAAGTATCCGTCGTTTGATCTTAGTATTACAGTCTTCTGGGTATGCAGGATCTCTACATTAACAACTTCATCGCCATCAGAGAGCTTTGTTGCTGCAACTGTTCTTTTGGAAACATCGAACTCGCCGCCATCAACAATTTTCATCATGGCCATTTTTGTCGTAAAAAGAAGTCTGTAGAGATTTAGGTCTGACTGGCTTGCGGCCAGAACTATAGTCTCTTTTGCTGTGTCAAAGTTGCTGACATTATCTATAGGAACACCCTTATCCCTGAGTTTCCCCTGAGGAAGGTCCATAGCCTTCACCGTATGAAGGTTGCCGGTGTTGGTAAAGAAGCATACTTTACCGGTATTTTTCATGACAAAAGAGAACTTGAATTCATTTTCTACTGTCTCTTTATTCTTCTCATAGGTGTTGACATCGATAGTCTTGGCATAGCCGAATCTGTCCATGATAAAGGCTACATCAATCTCTTCCACGGGCTTTTCTTCGTAAACAGCATTATCTCTGTTATCGATCAGAGTCTTTCTTTGAGCCTGGAATTCTTTCTTGATCTTATTGAGATCATTTTGAATAACCATGGACATTGAGTCGTGGCTTTCAAGAATATCTTCGTATCTGTAGATATTTGCCACGGTCTGCTCATGCTCTTTTACCAGAGCGTCAAGCTCAAGACCGATAAGTTTATAAAGCCTCATTTCAAGGATAGCATCTGCCTGGGCCTCTGTAAACATAAGCTGAGCTGCCATGGCCTTGGATTCTCTTGATTTAAAGTTAATTCCGTCTGTAATACCTTCTACAAGGCACTTCTTGGCCATTGGACGGTCTTTGGAACCACGAAGTATCTCAATAACCAGGTCGATTACATTGCAAGCCTTAATAAGACCTTCCTGAATCTCTTTCTTATCCTGTTCTTTCTTTAAAAGAGTTGTATATTTCCTTGTGGCTGTCTCAAACTGGAAATCAACACAGGCCCTTAAGATTTCTTTAAGGGACATGGTCTCGGGACGGCCATTATCGATTGCCAGCATATTAACCCCAAAGGTATCTTCCAGTTTGGTCTTTTTGTAGAGAAGGTTTGTGAAATTCTCTACATCGGCATCTTTTTTCAGCTCAATAACAATTCTGATGCCTTCCTTAGAGGACTGGTTGGAAATATCAACTATATCATTGGTGATCTTCTTTTCAGCCAGTTCTGCCACATCAGACATAAATTTGCTGATACCGACACCAATCATAGTGTAAGGAATCTCAGTTATAACAAGATTTATATGACCGTTCTTGCCTTTCTCTGTTTCAACCTTTCCACGAAGTCTGATCTTTCCTACTCCGGTCTCATATATCTGGAGAAGTTCATCTTTGTTTATGACTACTCCACCGGTTGGGAAATCGGGACCTTTAATAAATTTCATAAGATCCCTGGTGGTAAGATTTTCATTCTGCATATAGGCTATTTCGGCATCAATGACCTCTGCAAGATTGTGAGGCGGTGTGCTGGTTGCCATACCTACAGCGATACCCTCGGAACCGTTAATTAGGAAATTCGGTATTTTAACAGGAAGCACCGAAGGCTCTTTTTCAGTCTCATCAAAGTTTGGAACAAAGTCTACAACATTCTTATCAAGATCTTCAAGAAAGCTTTCCTGGGTTATCTTGGAGAGCCTGGCCTCAGTGTATCGCATGGCAGCCTGTGGGTCACCTTCGATATTTCCAAAATTACCATGTCCGTCTACTAATGGTACTGTCTTTTTAAAGTCCTGGGTCATTACCACTAGACAGTCATAAATGGAACTGTCACCGTGAGGGTGATATTTACCCATTGTATCGCCGACAATTCTCGCACTTTTTCTATATGGCCTGTCATATCTTATGCCCAGCTCATACATATCGTAGAGAGTTCTTCTCTGAACAGGCTTTAAACCATCTCTGATATCAGGCAGAGCCCTTGCAACAATAACGCTCATGGCGTAATCGATGAAGGATTTCTGCATTATATCAGAATATTCGGTTCGTATAATTCTATCTTCCATGTGTTTCACCTTAGTATTATATCTTTTTCCCTCATGTTCGTGCGCTCTTCAAATCTATGTCATAGAGTTTGAATCCCTATATATCCAGATCTGCGTCCGTAGCATGCTGATGAATGAATTCTCTTCTCGGTGGAACATCCACGCCCATAAGAAGTTCAGTCATCTGAGAAGCCATTTTTGCATCCTCAATCTCAACAGCTTTAAGGAGTCTCCTTTCAGGATCAAGGGTTGTTTCCCACAGCTGTTCCGGATCCATCTCGCCAAGACCTTTGTATCTCTGAAGAGTAAAAGATCCTTTGTGATTTTTTCTATATTTTGCAAGGGCACTGTCGTCGTAAAGATATTCCTCTTTTCCCTTTGCAGGCATGGCCTTGTAAAGAGGAGGCATGGCAAGATATACGTGTCCCTGATATATCAGTTCCGGCATAAATCTGTAGAACAATGTCAAAAGCAGGGTTGAAATATGCTCACCGTCAACATCCGCATCGGCCATGATAATTATCTTGTCATATCTTAATTTATTTATATCAAAGTCATTGCCGTAGCCTTCCGAGAAGCCGCATCCAAAGGCATTGATCATGGTCTTGATCTCTGCATTTGCAAGGACCTTATCAATACTGGCTTTTTCAACGTTAAGGATTTTACCTCTGATAGGAAGGATAGCCTGGAAATTACGATCTCTAGCCATCTTTGCACTTCCGCCGGCAGAATCTCCCTCTACAATAAAGATCTCGCACTTTGAAGCATCTTTGCTGATACAATTTGCAAGCTTACCGTTTGAGTCAAAAGAATACTTTGGCTTGGTAAGCATATTTGTCTTCGCTTTTTCCTCGGTCTTACGGATCTTAGCAGCCTTCTCGGCACAGCCTATGATGGATTTAAGTGTTTCAAGATTTCTGTCAAAAAATCTTGTCATTTCGTCGTTGGTAATCTTGGAAACAACCTTCGCTGCGTCCTGATTGTCGAGCTTTGTCTTTGTCTGACCTTCAAATCTTGGATCCGGATGCTTTACGGAAACTACCGCAGTCATTCCGTTTCTTACGTCTGTACCGGTAAAATTGACATCCTTATCCTTTAGAATGTTCAGTTCACGGGCATATTGATTGATAATATTCGTGAACATGGTTTTAAAGCCGGTCAGGTGTGTACCACCCTCGGCATTATAGATATTGTTACAGAAGCCAAGAACTTCCTCATGAAATTCATTTACATACTGGAAGGCTACCTCAACTTCTACACCTTCACTCTCCCCGGAAAATGAAATAACGTCATGAACAGCCTCTTTTGACTTATTCATGTCCTTAATAAATCCGGTTATTCCATCAGGTTCATGGAATTCAATATATTCCTCAACGCCGGGCCTCTTATCCTGAAAAACAATGGTTAGAGAAGGATTGAGATACGCTGTTTCGTGAAGTCTTGATTTAATGTCATCTTCTTTAAATCTTGTCTTTTCAAAAATAGTATCATCAGGAAGAAAATTAATGGTTGTTCCTGTTTCCTTCGTGGTGCCGACAGGAGTCAAAAGACCATTTTCCAGCTTAACTGTAGGAATACCTCTCTCATAGGCATCCTCATAGATATAACCGTCTTTTTTTACACGAACGCTCATCCTTGTTGAAAGAGCATTAACTACAGAAGAACCAACACCGTGAAGACCACCACTGGTCTTATAAGCATTGTTGTCAAATTTACCACCGGCATGAAGCATAGTAAGAACAACACGCTCAGCGGTTATACCCTTTGCGTGCATGCCTACCGGAATACCTCTTCCGTTATCTTCTACTGTTGCTGAGCCATCAGCCTCAAGCGTAACATGGATTCTGTTGCAGAAACCTGCAAGATGCTCATCTACGGCATTATCGACAATTTCATAGACGAGATGATTGAGACCCCTGGTGGTGACACTTCCGATATACATACCGGGTCTCTTACGGACAGCCTCAAGTCCCTCTAACACGGTAATACTGGAAGCATCATACTGATCAATTGAAGCCATTAAATTGTAACCCCTTTGCAAAACTTAAATCATAAAATAAAAAAATATATTACACATCTATCAGATGTGAAGCTTTCTGGTGACAGTCACAGCCAGCGCGCCCGGTCCAATGTGACATGCAACAGAAAGAGAAAGCGGATCCATATGAACATCTATACCCGGAAAAGCATCTTCAACTTCCTTTTTCCAGGCTTTAGCGCTTTCAAGATCCTTTGTATAAGCGCAGGAAATATGTACATCCATACTATCAAGACCGCCAAAACGATTCTCAATATCCGACTTTATGGCATTTATCATGATACCCTTGCCCTGGGAACTGGTCCTTGCTTTTGCAAAAGCATCAAGTTTCTCACCCTGAATCTGAAGGACAGGCTTAAGCCTTAATAAAGTACCAAGAGCTGCAGCTGCAGGAGTAATTCTGCCACCCTTCTTAAGGTAATATAGAGTGTCAAGCATGATATAAATACTGGAATCAAACTTTGTAGTCATCAGCTTATCAACTATTTCCTGTGCAGAAAATCCTGCATCAGCCATAGCCTTAGCATCAAGAGCCGACTGACGCTGTGTTACGGAAATTCTCTGATTATCAACAACAAAGACCTTGCCTTCATATTCTTCATTAGCAATCATCATAGCACTCTGACAGGAGCCTGAAAGGCCGCTGCTCATAGGAATATAGATTATCGCATCGTGATCTTTAAGAACTTTATCCCAAAGAGTCATAAGAGAATCAGGAGAAGGCTGACTGGTTGAAACAGACGCATCTTCCGCCAGCTTTTGATAGAACTGTTCCTGAGTAAGATTTATATCTTCAAAATAATCTTCTTCATTTATACGAAAAGGCATGGGAACTACATATATACCCAACTTTTCAGCCTGAGCCTGTGTTACGCCACTGTTACTATCTGTTATGATTGCAATCTTTGACATATCTCCACCTGAATCGGCAATACGAGCCGACAATCCTCCTATTTTCTTATAACACTAAAGATATCTTACTTTTATAGTGTTGCAAAGTCAACAAAATTTGCAGATTTTGTGTCTAAAGCTTCTTTTAATACACGATATTGTATCGAAGAAAGGTCCGGATCTTCATTAAGTATTCTGTCCGCATCCATTGCTGCTTCTTTTACAAGATCAGCGTCATGGTATATATCGCCTACCCTGAAGTTTAGTTCGCCACTCTGTCTTACACCAAAGAGGTCTCCCGGACCTCTTTGCTTAAGATCTTCCTCGGCAATTTTGAAACCGTCATTGGATTTATTCATGATATCCAGTCTCTTTTTTGCCTCTTCACCTTCCTGAGTATTGATAAAGATGCAGTAGGACTGATGCTTACCTCTTCCAACTCGCCCTCGCAGTTGGTGAAGCTGAGACAGTCCGAATCTCTCGGCATTTTCTATCATCATAACTGTTGCATTCGGTACATTTATGCCAACTTCAATAACAGTTGTTGAAACAAGGACATCGATATCTTTTCTGGCAAAGGCTTCCATTATTGTATCCTTCTCTGCGGGCTTCATTTTGCCGTGAAGCATATCTACCTGTATTGAAGGTGGAAGGACCTCTCTTAACATCTGAGTATAGTCCGTGACATTGGAAACACCGTCAATCTCTCCCTCTTCTATCATGGGACAGATAACGTATGCCTGCCTTCCAGCCTCCACCTGTTCTTTTATGAACTTATAGGCAGTTGGCCTGTAATTGGTACCTACAACACAGTTTTTTATCGGAAGTCGCCCGCCGGGAAGCTCATCAATGACAGAAATGTGAAGATCACCATATAGTATGATGGCAAGAGTTCGCGGAATCGGAGTTGCACTCATAGCAAGCACATGGGTGTTGAGACCTTTTCCTGCAAGCGCTTCTCTCTGTCTTACTCCGAACCTGTGCTGTTCGTCCGTGATTACAAGAGCAAGGTTTTTGTAATTAACCTTTTCCTGGATAAGTGCATTTGTACCTATGATACAATTTGCTTCTCCTTCTGATATCTTTCGCTGTGCTTCTTTTTTATCCTTGGCAGAAAGCGCTCCTGTCAAAAGAACAGGTTTTAAAGTCGAAAGCTTATATTTATTAATTATTTCCATAAAGCCTTCATAATGCTGCGCAGCCAGAACCTCTGTGGGTGCCATAAGTGCTCCCTGATAGCCGTTTCCGCAAGCAGTTAAAAGTGCCAGCATCGCAATTATAGTTTTCCCGGAACCTACATCTCCCTGAATAAGTCTGTTCATTACATGCTCTGAGGAAAGGTCTGAAAGAATATCAGAAAGTGCATTTTTCTGAGCATTTGTAAGGGAATATGGCAGCGTTTCCAGAAGTCGTTTAGCCTCTGCAACTTCTATCATGGGAAAGGCGTTTTTTATTTCCTCGGAAGTACTCTTTAAAAGACGTAGTTTGATCACAAATAAAAGAAATTCGTTATAGGCAAGCCTTCTTCTGGCAGCCTCAAGATCTACGGCATTTTTAGGAAAATGAATTCCAATGTAGGCATCGCTAATGGAAATAAGATCAAGTCTTTTAAGAATATTATCAGGAATAAACTCCTCAATTTTGCCAACATTTTTAAATGCCTGTACTATAGACTTCGTCACAGTATTATTGCTAAGGCCTTTTACCAGTGGATACCTTGGCTGCAATGTCCCCATTAAGGCTGCATATTCACTCTGGTCATACATTTTGGGCTGATCCATGGTAAAAAAGCTGCCTTTTTTCCTGACGGTACCTCTGAAAATATGTGTTGTCCCGGATTTCAAGGAACTGGCAAGGTAAGGTGCATTAAAATATGCCATTTTAATACTGCCGGTCTCATCAGCAGCTTCAAAGGCTATTATTGAAAGATTGCGAACCTTTCTTTTGGTTATACTTCCAACGATTGTAAGCTTACAGGCGTTTATCTCGCCTTCCCGGCAATCAGCTGCGTGGACGGGAGCTTTAAATGCATCATAAGCACGAGGATAATAATTTAGCAGTTCTCCTATGGTTTCTACGCCACATTTAGAAAAGAGTTTTGCAGTCTTTTCCCCAATACCTTTTATACCTGTAACCTTTTCTTCAAGTTCTCTTTTCCCCAAGATATTCTCCTTAGATGTCTGATTATAAGTAAAAAGTCGGGCCTGTAAAAAGCCCGACTCTTATGTTCGTAAGTATTATTCTGCAGAAACAATGTAGTAATAAATTGGCTGTCCACCAAACTGAAGCTCGACATCACACTGAGGATATTTGTCTGAAATTCTGCTTCTTAAAGCTTCTGCATCCTTCTCATCAACCTCTTCGCCATAGTAAACACTGATAAGCTCAAGATCATCGTTCATCATCTTATCGAGCATATCGAAAGCGACATCGGCAATCTCACCACCAACAGCAAGGATTCCGGAATCACCGATACCCATGTAATCGCCCTGTCTGATCTGAACATCATCGATAACAGTATCTCTTACAGCGTAGGTAACTTCGCCTGTATTTACAGTGGAAAGAGCTTCTGTCATAGTTGCAACTATATCTTCAACAGGGGAATCAGGAATATAATTGATTATTGCTGTAATACCCTGAGGAACAGTCTTGGATGGAACAACAAGGATTTTCTTGTTATCATCGCTGTCCTCTGACATAATAGCTGCCTGATTAGCTGCAAGAATAATATTCTTATTATTTGGAAGAACTATAACAGTATCGGCGTTAACCTTGCTTACAGCATCAAGAATATCAGCTGTGCTTGGGTTCATCGTCTGTCCGCCTTCGATTACATAATCAACGCCAAGACCTCTGAAGATATCAGCAAGTCCGGAACCAGCACAAACAGTTACAAAACCGATATCCTTTCTTGGTCCTAAATCTTCAACAGGTGTTTCTAATTCAACCTTATCTCCAAGAGGAATATCATCTCCCGGTAAATATGTAGGTGTAAGTTCGGCAGCACCGTTTATTTCTGTCTTTATTTCTGCCCAGGAACCATCGTTGTTTTCATGGAAAAGCTTTTCACGATGCTCCATTCTCATATTGTCAATCTTCATATTAGAGAGCTGACCATACATAAGAGCTCTCTGGATAGCAAGACCGGGATCATTTGAATGAACATGAACTTTGCAGATCTCATCATCTGCAACCATCACTATGCTGTCACCTATTGACTCTAAAAATCCCTTGAAATCAATTTCCTGCTTTACATTAAGAGGCTTGTTTAAGAGAACAATAAATTCTGTGCAATAGCCAAACTTAATATCTTCTTCCTGTGGTTCGGATTTTACTTTTGCTCCTGGAGTAACCTGGTCTTCAGAAATTGTAGTATCAATTTCTTTGCCAAGGAAACCATCATAAGCGCCCTTTAAGACCTGAACAAGACCCTGTCCGCCGGAATCCACAACGCCTGCCTGTTTGAGAACAGGAAGCATATCAGGAGTCTTTGCAAGAACCTCTTCTGAATACTTTATAACTTCGCTACAAAATACATCAATATCAGTTGTGCCCTCAATTGACAATTCATGGGCTTTTTCACTGGCGCCCTTAGCAACCGTCAAAATTGTGCCCTCCTTGGGCTTCATAACAGCTTTATAAGCTGTCTCAACAGCTTTATCGAATGCTTCTGTAAGTGTGTTTACATCAATATTTTCTTTGGTCTTTATAACCTTGGTAAATCCGCGAAGGAGCTGAGAAAGAATAACTCCGGAGTTACCTCTGGCACCTCTTAATGAACCTGAAGAAATGGCCTTACAAATTGCCTCCATGTTGGGATTATCTCCCAGTGAGTTAACTTCTTTTGCAGCTGACATAATAGTCATTGTCATGTTTGTACCGGTATCTCCATCCGGAACCGGGAAAACATTAAGTTCATTTATCCATTCTTTTTTGGCTTCGAGATTCTTAGCACCTGCCAGGAACATCTTGGACAACAGCTTAGCATCGATTGTATTATTACTCAAAACAAAAGTCCTCCGATCAATCTATCACACGGACGCCTTCGATATAGATGTTAATCTTCTCGATTTCAAGCCCGGTAAATTCTTCTACTTTATATTTAACAGTATCGATAAGATTATCTGATACTGCTGAAATGCTAACACCATACGCTACAATTACATGAAAATCAAGCTTAAGCTTATTATTATCATCAAGAGTTACATTGATGCCTCTGGTCATGGAATCCAGCTTAAGGAGACTGACAAGTCCGTCCTTGACATTAACATTAGCCATTCCAACTATTCCAAAACACTCCATGGCAACAGCACCTGCGTATTGGGCAATAACTTCATTATCTATAGAAATATTTCCCATGTGCGTGTTCACTACAGAAGTCTTCATATTATTCCTCCTTATCGCGAATTTTCGCATACATATAGTATTATAATAGCAGTTTTATAAAAAATAAACCATCTTTTTTGGATTTTTTGCTTGCATTTAATTATAGTATCTGCTAATATATCAATGTTGCGGAAATTTCTGCAATGAATTTTGTATTCAAACATTACATGGCTTATAAGGAGGTGTCAAAATGGCTAAATGTGATATTTGTGGCAAGGGCGTTCATTTCGGTAACAACGTAAGCCATTCTCATAGAAGATCTAACAGAGTTTGGAAGTCAAACGTTCAGCACGTTGCTTGTAAAGTAAATGGCGCTACAAAGAGATTGCATGTTTGTGCAAGCTGCCTTAGATCAAACAAAGTAGAAAGAGCTTAATCTTAATCAAAAAAATTACCACCTGGTTTCAGGTGGTTTTTTATTGCCATTATACTGAAAAAGCAAAAAGAGCTAGTTTGGATATTATCATCTCCCGGATGATAATTCCCTTTTCTTCTTTCTCTAAAGAATCAATTCTTACCAGTTCTTCAATCTTATATATCTTCTCTTTAAATCCCTTTGAAGAATCCTTTTCATTTTTGTATTGCGATACTCGTACCCTGGCTTTTAACTGTTTATAAATCTGGTAGTCATAGGTATCAGTAGTCATATAATAAAGATGACTCTCCAAAGTAGCCCCAAGATCAATATCATCTTTTAAATATTTGGATATGATAGTCTTGAACTTAAAAGGAACCATTTCATTATTTAAGAGCTCATTATAACTGTAACGAGCTCCGAAATAGTTTCTTTCTATATCCTGCATAAAATATTTAAAATCATCTTCGTTTACGATATTATTCATTTCTTTTCACCGCTGTCAAGATCTTCAATAGCATCACCGGAAAACTTAATGGCACTCCTGATTTTATCTTCATCCCATCCTGTCTCTTCCATTAGTTCTTTAACAGTTACTTTTCTTCTAAGATCTTCAGATAGTTCTTTTGCCTTATCAGCTACTTCCTGAACAAGCTTTAATACCTTCTGGCCGCCAGCATCTTCAGCAAGATTCTCCTCAATAATTGCTTCCATCGCATCAAGCATCATCTTGTATAAAAAGCCCTCTACTTCAGCAGGCTCTCCTACTGCATCCAGCATAGTGACACCTTTTGTAAGAGCCACATTTCCTTCACCAATAAGATCTTCTAGATAAACACCCTGTTCCGAGTACATCCTGGCCACATCAACAACGAGAGGCAGATAGCAATGTATGAGCTTTTGCTGGGCTTCCTTATCTCCTGATATTGCTGCCATTGATATAGCTTCTTTTTCACCATCAGAATATGTAGGTAGCGCAGATAGAGATTCAAGATAATCATTAAGATAATTTGTCTCTTCCTCAGTCAGTTCTTCTTCTGAAAAATCAACTTCTTCATCAACTCCGATCTTGTGGCTTTTAAGGTATTCCAATACCATTTCAAACTGTTTCTCATCCAGATCAAGTTCAGAAAAAGCTTCTTTTACCTGCTCTTTTGAGATAAGATTTTTGTTTTCTCTTGCGGTTCTGGTCACAAGTTTTAGTATTTCCGCAAATTCCTTTTCCTTATTGCCAATGTTTCCCATGTATGTCTCCGATTATTATTGTATGTGCTGATGTGTAAAAAGATGATCCTGGCAATATTCATAATTACCGTTACATTTAGAGCAGAACCTGAATTCAAGGTTCGGATCATCGTTTTCTGTTCTCCCACAGACTGCGCATTTATGCCTTGTTACTCCGGGAGGAGTCATGTGTACATTTTTCTGGAAAGAAGCTCTTCTTTTAACTTCATGCGGTTTATATCTGGTCAGCTTTCCTGTTGAAATATAGAACAAAAGAAGGTTTAGAAGCTGTGAACCGATGGCAAAGAATGTACAGTAATTCTGACTAATAAGTCCCATCACTCCCTCATAGACGAGGATAACACCATAAATAATTCCCATCCATTTAACCTTTACAGGGATTATAAACATCAAAAGAACCTGCATTTCCGGGTATGTGATGGCAAATGCCAAAAAAACCATCTGCTGCAGATAATAAGTGCTAAATACCGGTGAAAGATATGCCATATAAACAGCAGCGTTTGTGGGATCAATCAAATGATAAACTGCATAAGCAAGAAAAGCGCCTATAATCATCAGAATCATTCCGGTAAAGATGAAGAGATTATATCTGAAGGTTCCTAATGTTCTCTCCATGGTACTTCCTATGAAGTAATAAAAAACCAATGTGATAATGATAAGAATACTAAAGCTGGAAGGTGGTATAAGGATCCAGGATATAAGTCTCCAGACCTGCCCGGTTAATATAAGTGCAGGATTTAAAGTAAGAAAGTAAGTCAGATTGATCTTGGATGGAGCCAGCTGCAGTACATATCCAACCACATATAATCCGACAATATACATTGTGAGATTTGGTATCGCATATTTTCCAAGCTTTCTTTCAAGATCATTTATAAATTTATTCATTTCTTTTCCTCGGTGTTATTTACTAATGAAGATATATTATTGATCATAGTAATCAGAAGTCTTGTCTGATCAGACATATCGTTTAGATTACTATCTCTTTTTGCAAGATCATCTGTCCTCTTGCTGGAGTCAATAAGGCTTGTAAGCTTACTCATTGGCTCTCTCATGTTATTGGTTATATTATCTACAAATATGAATTTATCTCTGTTTGCCTTTTCAATTTCGATTTTCGAATCAATTAGCTGTTTAGAGAGTAAATCTCTTTTACGAGCATTTCTATATATTAATAGATTAGTAAGAATAAATAAAATAATAATTGTTAATAGGATCTGCCAAAGGTAGTTTGAGATAAAATCCCAAAAAGTGAAAGTATACATGGTCTGAGAATATTTTAAAGCAAGATTCTGAGCATAATCCTGACCGGAAATACTAATACCACGGTTAAGCAACTTCAAAAGACCATCATTGCCAATCTTAACGCCAAAGCAATTCTCTTCACTCTCGTTAAGCTGCATGAATGAAAGTTTATGATTGTGATATTTGTTTAAAATAGCACCTGTTCTTAATCCATTAAGAGTCGTGCAGGTAACTTCCCCATTTGCCACGGCTTTTAGGCATTCATCTATTGAAGAATATACTGTAATCTTTGAATCAGGAAAATTGTTTTTTACAAAGTAATATTGAAGATTATTGTTCTCATTTACAGCAAAATTGGCATCGCTGCTTCCTTTATATATATCTGAAAAGACAAGGTCTGTAACAGATGAAATAAGGGAATTCGTAAGATACAGACCATCAACTTCTGAATAGAAAAGACCGCCTCCCATAGGAAAACCTACATCTATCTCTTCTTTTGCAATGTCCTTAACAATATCATCATACTTTTTATAGCTTATAAATTCATAATCAATTCCATTAAGTCCCATTTCCTCGAATATATAAGGAACAACTTCTGACACGATTCCGGTTACATTCCCATCCTTGTCTGTATCACTTAATGGTAAAAAATCATCCAGATATCCTATCTTTAGTATTCTGTGTGAAGATATCCATTCGGTTTCTGATTTAGTAAAAGCTCTGCTCGATAGTGTTGATGAATAATATTTTGTGCGGAGCATACTTAAATAATCAGGGTTTTCTTCAGCAAGAAGTGCCTGGGCTTCGTTTAAGTCTTTTAGGAGAGATGGTGCATTTTTATTTACGCCGATATAGTAATCGGATTCTCCGAAATTATAAAGAACTCTGGCATTATTTCTGTCATATATTCCCTCGATTTCGGCAGCCATAACATCAATCTCATTTCGATCAAAAGCACTGAGAAGATCTTTGTAATCACTATAAGTCAGAACATTTGCTGTTACTTTTTCTTTTGCCAGAAATTCATTTAGAACAGAAACAATAGCACTGTCTAAAACTCCAATGGATTTACCGGATAAAGAACTTGTATTATTAGAAATCGACCGGTCGCCTTCATGCTTAACTATACTGTATCTTTCGGAACCCATTGGCCTTTCGGGATAAAGAATCAGCGATGCCCTGTCATCTGTGTAGGCCAGGCCTGCAACAAGGTCAACTTCACCATCAAGAAGCATCTGGTATATCGAAACAAAATCCCCATAGATATACTCATATTCCCAACCGGTATATTCTGATATCTTACGATAATATTCATAGGCGTAGCCCTTTTTGATCTCTTCATCAGAAGCTCCGTCCTCAAATACTTCGTTTTTGTAATAACCTATTTTTACAGTTTTTTTATTTGTACTCTCTGCCTTGCTTGGCAAAGTAAACGAAGAAAAAATTAAAGTAAAAATAAGTAAGCTTAAGAAAATCCCCTCACACCTTTTTTTCATAATCACCTATTCCTTATTTTTGCTCATACAAAGTAATAATAGCACATAAAGCAAAAAACTGAAATGCATTATATTTGATTTTACACAATGTAAGTTTGTTGATTTTTATCTGTTTCTGCTTTATAATCATTAAGATTGTCTTCTGATGATAATACAACGTTTTAAGCAATGAAAATAAGGAGTTTACGATGATTTCCAAGGATTACACATTAGGAATTGATATTGGATCCACTACTGTCAAGATTGCTCTTTTAGACAGTAATCATTCAATAGTTTTTTCTGATTATAAAAGGCATTTTGCCAATATACAGGAGACCTTAGCAGAGCTTTTACAGGAAGCAAGCTCTGTTGTTGATGGCAATATCGTCCTTCATCCGGTTATTACAGGATCCGGTGGTCTTACCCTGGCAAAGCATCTTGATGTTCCTTTTGTTCAGGAAGTAATAGCGGTTTCTACGTCATTAAAGGAACTTGCTCCTAAAACCGATGTTGCTATTGAGCTTGGTGGCGAAGACGCCAAGATCATATATTTTGAAGGCGGGAACGTTGAGCAGCGTATGAACGGTATCTGTGCCGGCGGTACAGGTTCTTTTATCGATCAGATGGCTTCTCTTTTGCAGACAGATGCAAAAGGGCTTAATGAATATGCAAGAAATTATAAATCACTCTATACCATAGCTGCTCGTTGTGGCGTTTTTGCAAAGTCTGATATTCAGCCACTTATTAATGAAGGCGCTACAAAGGAAGATCTTTCCGCTTCTATTTTTCAGGCTGTAGTTAATCAGACTATTTCAGGCCTTGCCTGTGGTAAGCCTATAAGAGGACACGTAGCATTTCTTGGTGGTCCTCTTCACTTTTTGGATCAGCTTAAAGAAAGCTTCGTAAGAACACTAAAGCTTGATGAAGAACATACTATTGAAACAGAGAACTCACATCTTTTTGCTGCTATAGGTTCTGCCCTAAATGCCAGCGAAGATGTTCATTACACCATGAACGAGATGAATGGCAAACTTGCAAACAAGATTGTTATGGATGCTGAAGTTTCCCGTCTTGATCCGCTCTTTACCAGTGAAATAGATTATAAGAAATTCAGAAATCGTCAGGATCAGTACAAGGTCAAGACAAGAAGTCTTGATGATTATAAGGGTAAAGCATTTCTTGGAATTGATGCCGGCTCTACTACTACAAAGTGTGCTCTTATCAGCGAAGACGGAGATCTGCTCTACTCTTTCTACTCAAGCAATAATGGAAGTCCTTTAAAGACTGCTATATCTTCAATTCAGGAAATCTACAAACTCATGCCGAAGGATGTGGAGATTGCAAGAAGCTGTTCAACAGGTTATGGTGAGGCACTTCTTAAGTCGGCGCTTTTACTTGATGACGGTGAGGTTGAAACTATCGCTCACTATAATGCCGCAGCTTTCTTTGATCCGGAAGTAGACTGCATTCTTGACATTGGCGGTCAGGATATGAAGTGCATCCATATCAAGAATAATTCTGTTGATTCAGTTCAGCTTAATGAGGCATGTTCTTCAGGTTGTGGCTCCTTTATTGAAACTTTTGCAAAATCGCTTGATTACAGTGTTCAGGACTTTGCAAAGGTTGCTCTTTATGCAAAATCTCCTGTAGATCTTGGCACAAGATGTACAGTTTTCATGAATTCAAGGGTAAAACAGGCTCAGAAGGAAGGTGCTGATGTTGCCGATATTTCTTCCGGTCTTGCTTATTCTGTTATAAAAAATGCGTTATTCAAGGTTATTAAGGTCTCTGATGCCAGGGATCTGGGCCAGCACATAGTTGTTCAGGGTGGAACCTTCTATAACGATGCTGTTTTACGTGCTTTTGAGATTATTTCCGGAGCTGAAGCAATTCGTCCTGATATTGCTGGTATCATGGGCGCTTTTGGTGCTGCTCTTATTGCAAGAGACAGATACAATGAGACTGAGAACTACAAGACAACTATGCTGTCAATTGATCAGATAAATACTCTTGAGTACTCCACTAGTATGACCACCTGTCAGGGATGTACCAATCACTGCAGACTTACAGTAAATAAGTTTACCGGCGGTCGTCAGCATATCTCAGGAAACAGATGCGAACGTGGAATCGGCAAGGTTAAAAATGCTGATAATATTCCAAATCTTTTTGATTATAAATATAAAAGACTATTTGGATATGAGCCTTTATCTGCTGACAAGGCTGTAAGAGGAACGGTTGGTATTCCAAGAGTCCTTAATTTCTATGAGAATTATCCTTTCTGGTTTACATTCTTTACAAATCTTGGTTACAGGGTTGTTCTTTCACCTCGCTCTACTCATCAGATTTATGAGCTTGGTATTGAATCTATTCCAAGTGAGTCAGAATGTTATCCTGCAAAGATTTCACATGGTCATGTTGAATGGCTTATTAAACAGAAGGTTGACTTCATCTTCTATCCCGGACTTTTCTATGAACGTGAGGAAGTTGAGGGGGCTACCAACCACTATAACTGCCCTATTGTTACTTCATATTCTGAGAATATCAAGAATAATGTAGAAGCAATCACAAACGGTGAAGTTAAGCTTAGAAACCCATTCATGGCATTTACAAATATTGAGACAGTTACTTCTGCCCTTATAAAAGAGTTTTCTGAGATCCCTGCTCAGGAAATTATAAATGCTGCCAAGGCCGGCTGGGATGAAATGGCTGTTGCGAGAAAAGATGTGCAGACAAAGGGTGAAGAAACCTTGAAATGGATGGAAGAAAATGGCAGACATGGAATTGTTCTTGCAGGTCGTCCATATCACATCGACCCTGAAATCAATCATGGTATCCCGGATATGATTTGCTCTTATGGTGTTGCTGTACTTACCGAGGATAGCGTTTCACATCTCGGAAAACCTGAAAGACCTCTTATCGTCTCCGACCAGTGGATGTACCATTCAAGACTGTATGCTGCTGCAAGTTTTGTTCGCACCAGAGAAGACCTTGATCTTATCCAGCTTAATTCCTTCGGATGTGGTCTTGATGCAGTAACTACCGATCAGGTTAACGATATTTTAACCGGTTCAGATAAGATATACACCTGCCTTAAGATTGATGAAGTAAACAACCTTGGAAGTGCAAGGATTAGAGTTCGCTCTCTCCTTGCAGCTATAAGAGTTCGTAAACAAAAGAATAAAAAGGCTTCAGTCCATGACTGCTCTAATAAGAGAGTTCTCTTTACAGAAGATATGCGTAAGAACTATACACTCTTGTGCCCACAGATGTCTCCTATCCACTTTGATATCTTAGAGCCAGCATTTGCAGCCTGCGGCTATAATTTTGTTGTAATGCAGAATGATAACAGGCATGCCATAGATATGGGGCTGAAATATGTAAATAATGACGCTTGTTATCCTTCTCTCTGGGTTGTAGGCCAGATTATGGATGAGCTTCATTCAGGAAAATATGACCTTAACAGAACAGCTGTTATAATGTCTCAGACAGGTGGTGGTTGCAGAGCAACTAACTATGTAGGCTTTATCAGAAGAGCTCTTAAGAAGGCAGGTATGGAACAGATTCCTGTTGTTTCGCTTAACCTCTCTAAACTTGAAGCGAATCCTGGCTTTCATCTGAATTTTGAAATGCTTCAGAGAGCAGCCTATGGAGCTATTTTTGGAGATGTATTTATGAGATGTGTATACAGAATGCGTCCCTACGAGAAAGTTAAAGGAAGTGTTAATGCATGCCATGAGAAATGGCTACCTGTCGTAAAAGAATTTGTGACTTCAAAACATATGAGTCTGTTCAAATTCAAGAAGCTTTGCAGAGAAATTATTGAGGATTTTGACAGGATTGAGATTACTGATGAGGTAAAACCAAGAGTTGGTGTAGTAGGTGAGATCCTTGTAAAATTTGCTCCTGCTGCAAACAACCATCTCGTAGATCTACTAGAGTCTGAAGGTGCGGAGGCAGTTGTTCCGGATCTTATTGACTTTATGCTCTACTGCTTCTATAACCAGATTTATAAGGCAGATGAACTTGGCACCTCCAAGAAGGTTGCTCTTCTTATGAGAGGTGCAATCTGGCTTATAGAGAATGTACGCTCAGGTGCTACGAAGGCTTTTGAAAAATCAGTACATTTTGAGCCTCCGACTAGTATCTACAAGCTTGTGGAATACGCAAAACCGATTGTTTCTATAGGTAATCAGACAGGTGAAGGCTGGTTCCTTACCGGAGAAATGGTTGAGCTTATCAAAGATGGAGCAACAAATATTGTCTGCACACAGCCATTTGGATGTCTTCCTAACCACGTGGTAGGTAAGGGAGTTATCAAGCAGATGAGACATTTGTACCCAGGATGTAACATCGTTGCAATTGATTATGATCCGGGTGCATCTGAGGTAAATCAGCTTAACAGAATTAAACTTATGCTCTCCACTGCTCAGAAAAAAGTGGATGATGCGAAAAAAGCTATGTAATATTGTTTTTGCACTAAAAAAGGCAGCTCAGAACGAGCTGCCTTTAATTTATCTGTATTTATTTAAGTTTTGCATTAAGTTTTTCAATTGCATCTTCATGACGCTGAATGGCAAACTCAGCGGATTTGATCTTAAGCTCTGTATTCATGCGCTTTTTATGTATTTCATTACTTTTTGTATAGTAATCAAGTACGTCAGCGTCTTCAACTTCCAAGTATTTTTCGGCAATGCAACCCGGTAAAACGAACTTTTTAATTACATCGGCAAACTGAACTTCGATGTACTTACCGTCCTGTTTTACAACCTGCCCTTCGCCAAATTTCTTATGAGTTACCTTCATCTTAAGAGCTGAACGATCTCCCAGACCTGTTTCTTCCCTGTCGAGGTCATCAAGAACGCCCTGAAGCTCATCTTGAGTGACTTTAAGCTCCTCAATCCTCTTTGAATTTTCTTCAAGCATTTCCTTGGTCTTCTTGGTTGGCTTTTTCTTGAGGTCGTTCTTTACTTCCTGATCATCATTCTCCATACTAAGGCCCATAGGTTTTACTCCTTGTTAAATGCCATCGTGAAATTAACGTCCTAACAATAATATTTTAACTTATTTAAAGACAAAAAACAAGTTTTTAACTTATAAGCCTATCTGCTGACCTCCTTTGATAAGTACGGGCTTTTTGTCTACTTCAACCCAAATATCCATAGCATTTGGATTATAGGCGAAATCACCAGCTACCGAGATCTGGACTCTCTTTGATGCTTCAAGATAATCAACGATCTCTATATTAGTTGCATACCATATATCATCCTGGCCGGACATTTTTTTAGCAAAATTTTCTAAAATATGCCAGTTGTTATCCCTTTCAAATTCATAGCTGTGTCCCCATAAATAAAACATATAAAAATACTGGGTCTTTTTCAGCTTAAGGAATTCATCGCAAAGGTTGTCAAGTTCGGGATCATTGTGTTTGACAGTAGGATTCCATCGAAGGTAATCTGAAGGCATGTCAAAAGAATGTGTTGATTTAACAGTTCTTGCATGAACGATACCACAGGCCTTAAGTGCATCTACAACCTGATCATCAAAGGAGCCGTTTGGGTAAGCCATTCCCCTTACGGTTGTTCCCATAGCTCTTTCCAGGCCTCTTCTATCTTCTAGTACCTGCCAGACTATCTGTTCCTTGGGACATCTTGCAATTGTAGGGTGTGTCACTGTATGACAGGCCACTTCATGTCCCTTATATAATTCTTTGTACTCAGAAAGAGGAATTCTTTCTTCGTAGTATGTCTTTATGCTTGCATTCTCAAGACCTGAATTACAATTAAATGTTCCTTTTATACCATACTCATTGAGAATGTCTATCATTCTCCTGTCAGTTATTTTTCCATCATCATAACTTAAGGTAAGAACTTTATGTTTCCCTTCCGGAAATACTGTATAGATGGTTATTGGTTTTCTATCCATAAGATGATCCTCTGTCATACTTTTTTCGTCAGTTCTTTATGTGCTATTTTGATCTTCTCATCATCAAGAATCTGTCCCCACTTATATGGAGTATTCTGATATACGTAGTAGTTTAACCAGTTAGTGTAGAGGTTATTGGCATGGCTTCTCCACAAAAGATCGGGTTTGTTATCAGGATTATTATCCGGGTAATAGTTCTCGGGAATATGAATATCAAGACCTTTTGAAAGGTCCCTCTTATATTCGGAATCTAAAGTCAATCTGTCATATTCAGCGTGTCCCATTACGAAAATCTGACTACCGGATCTGTTCATGCAGAGGAAAATACCGGCTACATCAGACTCTGCCAGAATCACAAGATCTTTACAGTCATGTATCTCTTCTGTAGGTGTCTGAGTATGCCTTGAATGAGGCATATAAAAAGCATCATCAAAGCCCCTTACAAGAGGTACTTTTCTATTCATGACTCTGTGTTTAAATATGCCAAAGAGTTTTTCATCCAAAGGCTTTTTATCAATTCCATAATGATAATACAAACCTGCCTGAGCGCCCCAACAAATATGGAATGTTGATGTGACATTAGTCTTGGACCATTCAAAAACGCGGCAAAGCTCCTGCCAGTAATCAACTTCTTCAAATGGCATCTGTTCAACCGGAGCTCCGGTGATAATAAGTCCGTCGAAGGTCTTATCCTTAAGCTCATCAAAGGTATTATAGAACCTGTTAAGATGGTTTGGGGATGTATTGCTTGAATGATGCGAACTCATCTGCATGAACGAAACATCAATCTGAAGAGGTGTATTTGACATGCTTCTAAGCAATTGAAGCTCAGTATCTTCCTTAAGTGGCATCAGATTAAGAATACAGATTTCCAGGGAACGAATGTCCTGATGAAGAGCTCTGTTCTCATCTACTGCAAAAATATTTTCCTGTTCAAGTATTTCTCTAGCCGGAAGATCGTTCTGAATTTTAATTGGCATCTTTTTTCTCCATCATATTAGTTACTTATTATTATGTTATATCATTCCTTTATTACAAGGAAAATACTGCATATTATAGACAATATCTTATTTTATGTTACTGTTCACTCGCTTGCAGCTCGCTCCAGTAACCAATTCGCGCATTCATTCCAATTCGACTCCGTCGAAGGAATGCGATCACTCTTGTATCAAGTTCTCACGAAATGCGCAGCTTAGTGCGCATTTCTGTCTGAACAGTAACTATTTTATCATCTCCAGAAATTCAGCTTCACTGATAACCTTTATTCCTAGTTCATTGGCCTTAGTGAGCTTGCTTCCTGCAGCTTCTCCAGCCAGAACAAGACTTGTCTTTTTTGAAACACTTCCTGAAGCCTTTCCACCATTCTTTACAATGAGTTCCTCTGCTTCTTTTCGACCGAGACTTGGCAGTGTTCCTGTTACAACTATAGTCATACCTGAAAGCTTATCGGATGCATCTTCATCCTTTACTGCTTTCATATTAAGACCAGCATCCTTCATTCTTCCTAGAATTTCAAGGTTCTGTTCTTCATGGAAGAACTCGTAAAGATCCGAAGCTGTTGTCTCTCCAATGTCCGGAATCTGCAAAAAGCCATCTTTTGTAACCTTTGTAAGATCCATAAGGTCATCAAAATGCTTCATTATTTCCCTTGCAGTTGACTTACCGACATTTCTTATGGCAAGTCCGGTAAGTAGCCTTACTGGGTCGTTATTCTTGGAATTTTCGATTTCGCCAAGAAGCTTATCAGTATTTTTTTCTTTGCCGATAATGCCCTTTTCGATAAGTTCTGCTCTATACTCTTTTAATGAATAAATATCTGCATAGCTATGAAGATAGCCCTCATTTACCAATGCGTCCACAAGAGTATCTCCCAGTCCTATGATATTCATGGCATCCCTGCTGGTAAAATAAGCAATGGTTCTTGTCACCTGCGCAGGACATGTAGGATTGATGCACCTGATATCGGCAGTGTCTTCTTCTCTTATAAGAGGCGATCCACATACAGGACAAAAGTCCGGTGCCTTATATACAACAGCCGGTTCTTTCACACAGCCATTTAGTTTTGGAATGATCTCTCCGCTCTTAAACAGCTTATAGTGTCCACCTATACCAATCTTCATTTCATTTATATAGTCCTGATTGTGAAGCGTAGCTCTTGAAACGCTTGTGCCGCAAAGTCTTGCCGGCTTTCCGGTCTCAGGATCATGAAAGCTTCCTGTAAAGGTCAATTTGCCGGTTCTTCCAACGTCTATTAAAATATCATCCATTTCAATAATACGTTCTTCGGGAGGATACTTATAGGCAATATGTCCGCTGGAATACTTGCTTCCTGCAGGGAAATCATCTCTTAAGGAAACCTGGTCAACCTTTATTACAGCTCCGTCAAGATCAAAGGAAAGTTCATCCCGCATAGAACCTATTTCGTCAATAGCAGCCAAAACTTCCTCTGCAGTTTTACAGAATCTGTGTACTACGACAGGAACTCCTGCATCTGAGAGAATATCCAGAGCCCCGCAGTGTGACTCCATAAGTTCTGCAGGGCCATCCTGAATATTAAAGATAAACATTTTAAGACCGCGGCTTCGGGTAATTTCAGGATCAAGCTGTCTCAGCGTTCCGGCAGCAAGATTTCTTGGGTTAGCTGCAGTTTTTTTGCCAGCTTTTTCCTGCTGCTCATTAAACTTTTCAAAATCCTCATGGGACATATATACTTCGCCGCGAAGTTCGAGATAATCATAAGGAAGATCGAGCACTTTTTTTACATCGGGAATAACAAGGGCGTTTGCTGTTACATCCTCTCCGATAAGTCCGTCTCCTCTTGTTTCTGCAAGATCCAGATGAAGTTTCCCGTCATCTTTTTTACTATACCTGAGCGTCATTGAAAGGCCATCAATCTTTATCTCTGCAGAAAAATCAGCTTCGGGATGAAGAGCATGGACCTTATCAACCCATTCTGTTACTGCTTCTTTTGTAAAAACATCCTCTATGGAAAGCATGGGAACGTTATGGGTAATCTTGACTCCTGCTTCTCTTTTTGCAGTTCCACCAACAATTTTACTTGGAGAATCCGGCATAACAAAATCAGGATTGGCTTTTTCAATCTCCTTAAGACGCTGCATAAGCATATCGTACTCATAATCTGAGATTTCAGGCTCATCCTGATTGTAATATAAGTCCATATGATGCTTGATTGTTTTTACAAGTTCATCATACTCTTTCTTTATTTCTGTCTTATCTGTTTCCATAATCCCCATCCCCAACTTATATTTTTATACCGGCTGCATTATAGAGCTTTTTCATCTCTATATCTGACAGCTCAACAAATTTCCCGGCTTTCAGGTTATAGTCAGATAATCTTACCGTCATAACCCGGATTCTTTTTAGTTTTTGCACTTTGTAGCCAAGAGCCTCGCACATACGCCTTATCTGACGATTAAGCCCCTGAGTCAATATTATTTTAAAAGAATCAGGACCGGTTTTGGAAATTTTGCAGCCCCTGGTTGTTTTGTCTAGTTCTTCAAGATAGACACCGTTAGCCATTTTATTAAGGAAATCACCCGAAATCTTCTTGTCTACAACGACTTCGTATTCCTTCTCATGCTTGTTAGCGCCCCGCATCATGGCGTTGATGAGATTTCCGTCATTTGTTAAAAGAAGTAGTCCTTCGCTTTCTTTATCAAGCCTTCCCGCATAAGTTACTCTTACTGGATATTTAATCGCATCACTAAGCGTTTTTTCTGCGTGCTCGTCTTTTTCTGTACAAACAACGCCAACAGGCTTGTAATAGGCAAGAACGACCTTTTTTTCCTGACTTGATATTTCTTTTCCATCAAGTGATACTCTGTCGCCTTCAGAGACATGTTGCCCGGGCGTAACTCCACTTCCGTTTACCATGACTCTGCCTGAGCTTATTAACTTGTCAGCTTCTCTTCTTGAACAGATTCCACAGGAAGCAATATATTGATTTAATCGCATTTTTGTAATTCTTTTTTAAAAAGAACGGTTCAGAATCATCCAAACCGTTCCCAATTACTCATACTTCAGCAAGCTTATTTAAAGCATTATCTTTTATAAGGCAGTTGAAATTCTCCTTATAATGAGCGATAACATTCGGATTTGTAGCCTGGAAGTGACCAAATTCATAAGCCATGGTGAAAAGAGCAGCAAACAGCTTAGGATCCTCTTCCTTTCTGATAAGATCCAGGTAGTATCTGCCATCTGCCTCATTTTTGTACAGTGAACTCTCAACCTTAAGGTCCTTAGGAGCTTTATTACAGAAAGAAATCACCGTTCTGATATCACTGAAGGTAAATACATATTCATGGAACTTAAGTCTTTCCTGATCTTCGATTGGTGCTTTCTTTGCTCCGCTTGAAATCTTTGCAGCCTTTTTCTTGCCATCTTCTATTGTAGCACCCTGATTTACAGGAATCTTGTTCTGATTATTGTTATTGACGGAAATACCGGATTCATCCATGATATTTTTGACATTATTTGTAAGCTGCTTAAGGTTCTTCAGATATTCGTTGAGTCTGTTAATTCGCTCTTCGTCAACGGTCTCTCCAAGATCTTCAAGCACATTCTTGGGAAGCTTGATGCCGGCTTTCTCAGTGAGATTTCTAAGGATTTCTCCAAAGGAAGCTGAAGCATTTTCAGATAAAGTCAATGAAATGGAATGATCAGGAAGCACTGTTATCTGCATTGGCATAAACGAACCGGTTGGCTTATAATCAACCTCTTCTTCTGCCTTTTTCATAACATCATGGAGAAAATCCATAGCTTCCTTCTTCTTCTCAAAAAGATCTTCAAGCTTTATTCCCTGCTCATCCATGTCATCTTCAGTGATGATGCATGTAACTGTATCTTTATTTATTCTCTTAAATTCCATCTGAATACTACTTTCCTTTTAAACTAATACAAATCTTTCCGGATAATAAGTCAAAAACTATTGTACAACATTTAGCAGATTCTTGGAAGACCTTCTCCGTACATTAAACCAATTACTCGTCTTCCGCCAATTTTAGTACGTAGTACCACATTATTTATATCGGCAGCTTCTTCAGATTTTCTAACGGATCCTATTATGCAGGCGTTTTCACCGTATTTGGACTTTCTTATAAGTAAAAGAGCTTTTTGCGCGTCTTCTTTATGTACAGATAAAACCATTTTTCCTTCATTACCCATATACATAGGGTCAAGGCCAAGAATTCCGCAAAAATCCTTTACAGCAGCTGATACAGGAAGTGACTGCTCATCCAGTTCAATTGTACATTTGGATGCGGAACAAAATTCGTTAAGAACAGTTCCAAGCCCTCCCCTTGTTACATCTCTCATGGCGTGTACTCTGATTCCATTATCAAGAAGGTTAGAGACCATATCACAAAGAGGAGCATTATCCGATTCAATATTTGTCTCTATGCCCATTCTTGTTCCAAGAATTGCGGCATGGTGATCTCCAAGATTGCCGGATATGATTATAGAGTCCTCATCCTGAAGCTTGAAAGGCCCGGGAACATCAAGCGAATCCTCGATAAAGCCCACACCTGAAGTATTTATTATAAGCCCCGGCTCACCGCCTTTATTCTCTATAACCTTCGTGTCGCCGGTAATTATCTTGACACCAGCTTCCCTGGCAGTTTCAGCCATGGATTCTATTATTTTATCAAGAACTTCGATATCAAGTCCTTCCTCAAGAATGCAACCACAGGTGAGATACATTGGTTTTGCACCGCTCATAAGAAGGTCGTTTACAGTTCCGCAAACTGATAAACGACCAATATTTCCTCCGGGGAAAAGAATCGGTGTCACCACAAAGCTGTCAGTAGTAACAGCAAGTCTTCCGTTTCCGGGAACAACAGCCGAATCCTCTAATCTGTCCAAAAATTCATTTTTAAAATGTTTTGCAAAAACTTCTGAAATAAGCCTGGAAGTAGATTCTCCGCCACTTCCGTGAGCCATAGTTATCTTCATATTTTAATTCCTTTTATATTATTGATAATATGCCCATAATGACATAAAACAATAGAGCATTTCATGATTTCAATCAATTCATTAAAACTTAGCGTCTTCCTGAGACAAAATAGTTGTAACAGCTGCCCTCGGTGGAAACCATACATGCACCATGTGCATTATCAGGTGTACAGTTTTTACCAAATAATGGGCATTCGTAAGGCTTTACTTTCCCGACAAGTACGCTGGCACAAGAACAACCTTTTGGCATATGATCCTCGTCCAGGCCTATACTTCCGGCATCAAATTCCCGGTATTTTTCTCTAAGAACCATTCCGGAACCTTTAATCTTACCCATTCCTCGCCAGGAAGAATCAGAAGGCTCAAAGTATTTATTAACCAGCTCTTTTGCCTTTAAATTTCCTTCATTAGTTACTACGCTCTTATAGAGATTTCTGATGCCACTTTTTCCCTTCATTGAAACAAGTGCATAGATCGTCATAAGAAGCTGCCCGCCCTCAAAACCCGAAACGACAAATGGAATGTTAAGTTCATCAGAAAGCTGTTTAAAAATATTACTGCCTGTAACTGCTGCTACATGACCTGGAGCAATAAAACCATCAACTCCTCCGCCGTTATTAACAACCCACCGTATTACTTCAGGCATTGTCTTCAGAGATGTAAGCAGCTTAAGATTCTTAATATTTTCTCGCATTGCCTCTTCTATAACCATCGCATAAACAGGCGTTGTAGTTTCAAAGCCAATTGCAGCGAAAACAAAGGTATGATCAGGGTGTTCCTTTGCAAGTTTTATTGTCTCCATTGGGGAATAAACCATTTTAACGCTGGCACCTTCTGCTTTTGCATCAGCAAGGGATTTATCAGTTCCTTTTACCCTTATAAGATCTCCAAAGGTAAGTACCGTTGTATTATCCTGCTTTGAAAGCTCAACAAGCTTATCAATAACAGCTGTTACTGTCACACAGACGGGACAGCCGGGGCCTGAAATAAGCTTTATCTTTGGTGAAAGTATGGAAGGTATTCCATTTTCAGAAATTGCAGCGGTATGAGTACCGCATACTTCCATGATCCTTACTTCATCTCCATCATATTCTTTTAAAGCTTTTACAATTGTCTCTAAATTAGTAGCTGTCATATCAGATGGTAAGTCCCTCGATTTCTCTGAAAAGTTCATCCATTTCATCAGCCATCTTACTATCCATTGTCTGAATAATAAGACCTGCATGAACCAAAACTTTATCCCCAATCTTTACATTTACAAGACCGGCTTCGGCATTAACTATATTTCCGTTAAAATCAACCTTAGCCTTAGTTCCATCAAGTTCAATAACAGTTCCGGGAATTGCTACGCACATAAAAATCCTTTCTAAACATCATGCAACAGTCCATAATAGGCCTGTCCCAATGAGATTCCTGCATCTCCGGCAGGAACAATTTCGTTAGTATATACTTCAAAGCCATTATCTGATAATTTTTTTATCGCATTTTGCAGAAGAAGTCTATTAGCAAAAACTCCTCCAGACAGGCAGACTTTTGTTTCGCCTATTTCTTTTCTTATCAGCTCACATACTTTTAGAATACAATCTGCGAGAAAATAATGAAAAGCCAGAGAAATAACTTTGGTTGAATAGATTTGTGATACTTTCAGTTTAAGGATATCATCAAATAGTTTTATCTGATTTATTATATACTGACCTTCACAAATGTCTATATTTATATCAAGCTTTGGAACATTATTATCTACGATATTTAAAGATAAATAGTCCCATGCATATTTTTCCAATGAGGTAGCACATTCACCTTCAAAAGAATTCTCATGCTTTATATCAAGGAGTGATGATATTGCATCAAATAATCTTCCGACACTGGACGTCAAATAGGTTCCTATATTATTATCCAGAGCAGCTTTAACGATGTTGGGTACTTCCTTGGAAAGTGCGTATTCATAGCATTCCTTTACCTGTCGTGCATTCTTTGGTGCAATATCTCCTCCGCATAGCTTTACATAAGAAAGATGCCCTTTCCTTTCAAAAGAATCTCTGTTGCAATACAATATCTCTCCACCCCATATATTTCCATCAGTTCCGTATCCTGTACCGTCAAAAGCGATTCCTATGCAGCTATCTAATGACTTCTCAGCCATAACTGATAAAATATGGGCATGATGATGCTGAACCTCCAAAAGAGGAATATTCTTTTCTTTTACTACATCTTCTGCGATACGTCTAGACTGATATAGCGGATGCATATCACAGACAACTAAATCAGGAGTAAAGCTGTACATTTCAGAAAATCTTTTATAGATTTCTTTTTGATTTATTAATGTACTATAATCCTTCAAATCTCCTATATAAGGAGAAGGAATGATTCTTTCATGTTTTCCAAAGGAAAATGTATTCTTAAGATCACCGCCAAGTGCAAGCACAGAAAACTTACTTTCACCTATTTTATGAAGTAAAACAGGAAGCGGTACATACCCTCTTGATCGTCTTATATATGAAGTCTTAAAAGTATCATCCGATATCTTTGTGACAAAAGCAACCGAATCATCTTGAGGAACATTTATCTTTCTTTTATGATAAAGCATACCTTCTGCTTTGTTTTCATCGAGAAATTTTGTTCTGAAGGAATCATCTGAAATCTCTATAGGTTCGTCAGAAATATTGGCGCTTGTAACAATGAGAGGCCCTACAGCATCTGTTAAAAGCCTGTGGATCCCACTTGAAGGTAGAAATGCACCTATATATCTGCTATCCTTACATACCCCATAGTCTAAATCCTTTTTCTTTTCCAAAAGAACTATCGGCCTTGGTGAGGATTTTAATAGCTTTTCTTCTTCATTATTGCAAAAACAATACTCTCTAATACTTTCAATATCTGAAAACATTACAGCAAAGGGCTTTTTTTCTCGCCCCTTGATATTTCTGATCTTTTTTGCCACCAAGTCTATAGGTCTGCCAATAAGCTGATACCCGGAAATTCCCTTAAGACCAATAACCTTGTTATCAAGTAGAAGCTTTGCCGCGTCATTTACTGCAGAGTCTTTTTCCTTATAAATAATCTTGGTACCACTAAAATATTCAAAAAGCATCTGAGGTCCACAGTCGTGACAGGAAATAGTCTGAGCATAGGTTCTGCGACCATAATGATATTCTCTATCACATTTGGGACACATCTTAAACTCATCCATTGTGGTGGTTTCACGGTCATAAGGAAGTCTGTTTAAAATACTTATGCGTGGTCCACAGCTGGCACAGCTAATAAGAGGATATCTGTATCTTCTATCCCTGGTATCAAGCATTTCCTTAAGACATTCATCGCAGATGCCAATATCCGGAAGAAAGATTGGAAGGTCTTGAAAATCAACTTTACTGCTCTCTATGATTTCAAAAGAACTGCCATTATTAGAATCTGTATCAACCTTGTCGTCAATACACTCACACTTAACATCCAGAACAATTGCGCCTTCCGGAGCCTCATTTCTCAAAACTTCAACAAAAGAAAGAACATCTGCTTTAATTCCGATTGCCAGGATTTCAACGGATGCTCCTAAATTCTTTACATATCCACCAATTCCGTATTCAGTTGCCTTTTTCAGTACGAAGGGTCTGTAACCGACTCCTTGAACTGCACCAATCACATGCAAAATTTGTCTCATAAGAGTAGAAAGTCCTATAAGTGGAGCGTAAAAATTTCATAGGAATGTGAAAGAATTTTCTATGAAATATAAATAAAACCGATAGTTATGCGTTTGCATAGCCATCGGTTTTAGGATTTTTATTTATCCTCAGGCTTAGCTGCTGGAGTTTCAGCTGGCTTAGCAGGAGTCTGTGCCGGTGCTGCAGGTTTAGCCTGCGCTGGTGCTGCTCCGCCTGCCTGAGCGGCCTGTGCTGCCTTAGCAGCTGCTGCGGCTGCTGCACGCTCCTTAGCTGCCTTCATGAGTGCTTCCTGCTCAGCGATAGCCTTATCGGAAAGCTTAAAGGTCTTAGTAACCTTCTCCTCACCGGGCTCCTGGAAACGAAGTCCCATGGAAAGTGACTTCTTAGGACAGTTATCAACGCAGCATCTGCACTGAATACAACTCATAGGCTTTATTGACCATGTCTTTGCAGCCTTATCTACGGTAATTGCGTGAGTTGGACATTTGATTGAACATAGACCACAGAGCACGCAAAGATCCATATCATTTTCTACATGTCCTCTTGTACCTGCCGGATACTCTTTTTCAACCCTTCTTGTCTTGGGCTTTGATACAAGATTATGAAGAATAGTATTCTTAAAACTTACAAGTGCCATAATTAATCTCCATTTCTTTATCTTTCAGTACAGCTGATACAAGGATCGATAGTAAGAACAAGAATCGGTACATCAGCAAGATCGCAGCCTTTAAGAGTCTCAACAAGACCTGATAGGTTTGCAAATGTGGGAGTGCGGACTCTCATTCTGTCTATGAACTTAGTTCCGTTAGCTTTTACATAGTAAAGAGCTTCACCTCTTGGCTGCTCAAGTCTCATCATATATTCGCCGTTAGGGAATCCCTTAACAGGTACATCGATATCTCCTGAAGGAATCTTATCGATAAGCTGTTTGATAATATCAAATGCCTGGAATATCTCCTTGATACGGCACTCTGTACGAGCGTATGAGTCTCCCTCAGTGCTGATAATAGGCTCAAAATCAACATCACCGTATGCGCAATAGCCTGTGCTACGAATATCTCTTGCGATACCGCTGGCACGAAGGAAAGGTCCTGCGCATCCAAGGGCATCAGCCTGTTCTGCAGTCAGAACACCTACACCGCGAAGTCTTGTCTGAACAGCCATATCTTCAAGGAATGGCTTCGCAATGACCTTAAGATCTTCTTCCATTCTGGTGATTCTCTGATAGAAATCCTTAAGCATTTCATCAGGAACATCTCTTCTTATTCCGCCAATCTTCATAACTGAGAAGATTACACGACCACCTGTTGACTGCTCAAACATATCAAGAGCATCTTCTCTAAGTCTCCAGCAATCCATGTAAAGAGACTCAAAACCAAAGGCATCAGCTAAAAGGCCAAGCCAGAGAAGGTGTGAATGAACTCTTGAAAGCTCTGACCATATTGTACGAAGGTACTTTGCTCTCATGGGTACATCGATGTCCATAATATGCTCAACAGCCTCAGAATAACCAAGGCCATGACCTAATGAACAGATACCGCAGATACGTTCTGCAACATATACCATTTCGTTAAAATCTTTTTTCTCAACCAGCTTCTCAAGACCTCTGTGGATAAAGCCGATGGAAGGGATAGCTTCAACAACCTTCTCATCCTCCATAACAAGGTCCAAATGAATTGGTTCCGGAAGAACCGGATGCTGGGGTCCAAATGGAATTACACTTCTTGTAGACATTTAGGTTCCTCCAATTATTTAAATGGTGTCTCAATCGCTGTACGATAGAGCTTACCTTCAAAGTCAATATTGATCATCTTGATCTGAACACCGAACAGATCATGCATCTCATTCTCATAAATAAATGCACAAGGATAGATGCTGGTGATACTTGATATTTCCTGATCCTCAGGGAGTGTAATCTTAAGCTGTTTTACCTCAAGATCCTTTCCAAAAGTATAAATAAGCTCATACGCTTCAGGAATACGAGTAGCACACTGCTGCATCAGATGATATCCCTTGAATTTAAGCTTCTGGGACTCGTCAATAATGTTTTCAGGATTAACAGTTATAAATTCTGTATTCATCAGCCGTTCTCTCCTTTCACATTATTATCAGAAGCAGGCGCTGCAGCTGCAGGTGCCGCTGGTTTTGGCGCAGCAGGAACTGCTGGCTTAGGGGCAGGTTTTGCTGTAGCCTTGATCTTCTCTTCAGCCTGTTCTCTTAAAGCTTCCTCAGTAAGAACTGCATCATACTGAGTAGATGGATCATAATCATCAGCAGTCATATGAACAGCAATCTTACTGTAGTCAACAGTACAATAGCCAGCCTTCATAGACTCCTTGAGTTTCTTTCTCTTTTCCTCCAGGATTCCAACTGCCTTTACCACACCCTCGATAAGAGCTTCAGGTCTGACAGCACATCCCGGAACATATACATCAACAGGAACAACCTTGTCTGCACCTCCAAGAATGTTGTAGCACTCTTTGAAGATACCGCCGTCGCAAGCACAGATACCGCAGGCTACAACAACCTTTGGATCCGGCATCATGTTGTAAAGCTGTCTTATTACAGGAGCAGTCTGAGCATTAACGCCACCTGTAAGAAGCAGTACATCTGCATGCTTTGGGTTACCTGTATTGATAATACCAAAACGCTCCACGTCATAAAGAGGAGTCATTGTGGCAAGAACTTCTATATCACAGCCATTACAGCTGGAGCCATCATAATGTAACACCCAAGGTGATTTAGAAATATTCATTATTCTTCCATTCCCTTCTATTACTTGTTCTTATTTCAAAACATTAAGAATCAACAGGTTTGTACCTGCGAATACTAAAATTACACTCCATGTAACAATAAGCATTGTTTTGTATTTAACTCGTGGGAACAGATTATCAATAAGTGTTTCCATGAAAAATACTACTGCGCAGGCAAGTACTGCCCAAACATAGCTTATAGGATTTGAAGTAACAAAGAACATTCCTACAATACCCATCATAAGTACTGTGTCATACCACTCAGCGATCTCAACCAGCGCAAGGTTCTGACCTGAGAGATCTGTTGTAAGCCCCTTTACCATTTCCTGGTGCATATGGTGTGAAGTACTAAGGTCAAATGGTGACTTACGAAGTTTGATGATGAGAATAAATGCAAAACCAATAAAGAATCCCGGAATCTGAGCAATAGCAGGAATATCGGCATTTATAAGGTCATTAACCATGAAACTTCCGTTTGCATAGTAGAAACCAATTGC
Source organism: Butyrivibrio sp. (assembly GCA_017413105.1). Classification (GTDB taxonomy): domain Bacteria; phylum Bacillota; class Clostridia; order Lachnospirales; family Lachnospiraceae; genus Butyrivibrio. The sequence continues at coordinate 72,503 of JAFPVA010000130.1, forward strand.
TACAAGAAGAGTCATAGGTTCATAACACATCATCTGAAGAAGCTCACGCTGAGCACCCATGATACTGTATGGTCCGTTTGTAGAAAAAGCTGCAAGTACAAGCATTACCTCTGACATTGAAAGAGCAAAGAAAACAAGCAGCATGTCTCCTCCGGCAAAGAAAAGTGTACCGGTGAAGATTGTAAAGATCAGATAAACGGTTACAAACAGAACCTGAATGCTGTTAACAACGGTGGTCTGTTTGTGAAGGAGCTTGTTTACATCATAGAGAGGCTGAATAATAGGCGGGCCAACTCTTCCCTGCATTCTGGCTGAAAAAACTCTGTCCACACCAGAAAGAAGTGCTCCTATAAATGGTGCCAGAAGAATATATAATAAAGCTCTAACAATCATTATTACTGTCATCAGAAAGCACCTCCAACTACAACTATTAACATTACAAGGACAAGGACTGTAGAAATCCAGATGCAAGGCCACAGAAGCTTTTTCTCTCCGAACAAGTCTTCCATGTACCAGTTAGACATATAGAGTGCTCTTTCCTTACCAAAGGAATCAATGTAATGTCTGTCATCGCCTGCATTAACACCGGCAACATAGGACATTGTCATCTTGGAATTCTTACCAAGTGACAGGAATCTTGAAGCAATTGGGATAAGGAAGATCATGGTTACCATAATCATCATGATAATAACATCACTTCCACCAATAACATCAGGAATATTTGTGTGGAATGCTTCATCAAGGATAGGCTGAATCATATGCCCTGACATCCAAGGGAATGCAAAACACATAACAACAATCATTACTGTAAGTGGGAAGATTGAAACCATCTCACTCTTTGGTGTAATATCTTCAAGCTCAAAAGACTGGTGAATAACAGTACAGATCTTTCCAAGCCATTTAGCCCAGTAGAATAAAGTACTTCCTGAACCAAATACAAGGAAAATAACAAGCCATACAGAACCTGAATCAACGAAGGCCTTAAGAGCTGCCCACTTTGAAACAAGCATTCCAAATGGAGCCATAAACATGCCACAGATACCGATGATCATGATAAATGCAAGTCTTGGAAGCTTAATGATAAGACCATGCATATCCTCGATATCACGGCTGTGCATACAGTTCTCAATATCACCAACTGTCTGGAACAAAAGTGACTTTGAAACTGCGTGGAACATAACAAGCATAACAGCTGCCCACACACCTTCTGTTGTTCCGGTGCCGGCGCAGGCTGTGATAAGACCAAGGTTTGAAATTGTTGAATAAGCAAGAACTTTTTTACCATCACTTACAGTAATAGCAAGAAGTGATGCAGCGAAGAATGTGAATCCGCCAATGACAGTGATCATAACACCTGTAAGAGTTCCATACATGACAGGCGCTACTCTGATCAGCATGTAAACGCCAATCTTAACCATAGTTGCTGAGTGAAGAAGTGCACTTGAAGGTGTAGGTGCAACCATGGCACCAAGGAGCCATCTTGAGAATGGGAACTGTGCACTCTTTGTAAGAGCAGCAAATGCAAAAAGTGTAACAGGAACAATAACAAGCGCATCTGCTCCAACTTCTGTTACCTGGCTTAAATTAGAAATGCCAAGAAAAATATTGCAGTACATAAGACCGGCAGCAAATCCACATCCGCCAAGAAGGTTCATCCAAAGAGCTCTGAAAGAATTGTCTACAGCTTCCTGAGTTCTTGTATATCCGATCATAAGGAATGAACATACACTTGTGATCTCCCAGAAGAAATAGATCCATCCAAGATTATCAGATGAGATGAGACCAAACATTGCTCCAAGGAAAACAAACATAAGAGCAAGGAAATAATTTGAACGATCTGCTACATCTGTGTGGTGGTGATGGTAATCTTTCATATATCCTGAAGCATAGATACAGATCAGGATACCTACGATACCAACAATGAGGTACATAACTGCAGAGAAGGTATCAATTCTTACATGAGTATTTCCCTCTACCACCCTTCCGGTAAGATCCATCCAAAGAACCGGAATTGTACCTATAAGAGAAATAAGGATTGCATAGTATTTCTTGTATTTGATACTAAGAAAACATACAAGTCCCATAAGGAAAACTTCACCACAGATAACAAACTTATCTGGCAGATGTGTTTCCTCCAAATACATAAATTGTGATGTGTCACCGGACATTAAAACATTGACAGCAACATAAACAGCACTGACCATAATTGTAAAACCACCAATAATGATCACTGCGCTCCTGAGTGGAGTGGCTTCCCGTAGAAGTCCAATTATTATTGCCATTACGAAAGGAAAAATAATTAGAAAATTAACTAAAGTTGGAATTGCCAAGGTGTTCGCCCCTTTCACATACATATTTCATGACATGTCATGAATTTTTCATAAATTTGTCGATAGCTTCATTAAGCTCAACAATAGCTTCTTCATCACCATCTTCTACAGCATGAACGATGCAATGGCTGATATGTTCTTTTAATATCTCATTTCCGCATTTGTTTATTGCAGATTTCACAGCTGAAAGCTGAATAAGAATCTCAGAACAGTCTCTGTCATCTTCTACCATTTTTTTAACAGACTCAAGGTGTCCGATAGCCTTTGAAAGCCTGTTGGAAATAGATTTAATGTGCTGTGGATCATGGTGATGATTATGGGTATGAGAACTCATAAAGACCTCCATAAAACAATGTGCGTTTTTGTTAATTTTTTGACTTTTAAGTTCAAAAAATAAATCTGCCAAAAAAACGCACATCTAAGCCGAAAATTATTTTATTCCTATTAATAGGAAAAATCAATAAAGATTATCTTACATTTCCAATAATCTTATATAAAAGATCATATAAGAGCTTACCTTCTTCCACTGAAATCTTAACACAAGATCCAACCTTGGAAGGAATACTAAGGGCCTTGTCTCTAAGACCAAGTCCTTCATCCGTAATAGTAACAACAAGATTACGTTCATCTTCATTGGAACGCACTCTGTTAATATAGCCCTTACTTTCGAGTTTCTTAAGAACAGGAGTAAGAGTACCGGAATCAAGAAACAGTGATTCACCAAGAGTCTTAACATTGACACTCCTCTTCTCCCAAAGAACCATCATAGTAATATACTGTGTGTACGTAAGATCGATTTCATCAAGAAATGGTTTATATCTTCTGATTATTTCTTTTGAGCATGCATAAAGCGGAAAACAAACCTGATTACAAAGTTTTAAAGCTTCATATTTTTCTTCACTGTTCATAACTATCTCCTGATAAAAAGAATTGAATACTATTTAATTATATCACAATATAATACTTATTGATTAATTATGTATTGCAGATTTATTTACGTTTAATAAATTTTGCAGTTTTTTTTCCAAAAACCGGAAATATAATGTCAAATAACGCATAAAAGGTTCAGTTGCAATGGCAAATAATACAAACAGCATTATGCATTTGGTGGATACATAGCTGATTGAAAACAGATCATGGAAAACAAAAGCACCAATGATCATTACTATTATACAACCCACAATAACTCTTATCCTGTATGTATTAACAGGAGCTGAAATGTTTGCCAGAATAATAAAGCCTACTATTGCAAGCAAAAAAGTTGCTGCAACCGAAACGTCTTCTTTATCTACACCAAAGGTATTACTAAATACCACAAGCGCCGCTATGGCAAAAAAGTCTGTCAATGCAGCAGGCATAGCTTTTAAAAGTACTTTTACAAGAAAATGTCCTTTTATCCTTCTGTTATTCGGCTCCATGGCAAGGAAAAATCCAGGGATACCAATATTTACAAGACTTACCATTGTAATCTGTGAAGGCTGCAACGGATATGTCAACACATTGATGATAGAAAAAAGCGCAAGAAGAAGGGAAAATATGTTTTTTACAAGGAAAAGAGTTGCTGTCCTCTCAATGTTGTTAATATTTCTCCTACCCTCTGAAACAATTTTAGGCATCCTCGAAAAATCTGAGTCCAGAAGGACTACCTGCGCAGCCTGAATAGCTGCATCACAACCGGCAGCCATGGCAATCGAGCAGTCAGCATCCTTCATGGCAAGAATATCATTTACACCATCACCTGTCATGGCTACAGTATGCCCCTCTTTTTTTAATGCTTTAACTATCTTCTGTTTCTGATCAGGGGAGACTCTTCCAAAAACAGTGTAATCTTTTACTGCATCAGAAATATCGGCTTCATCAAGGGTACTGGCATCTATATATCTGTCAGCGTCGGAAATACCTGCATTCTTAGCGACCTCGGAAACAGTAATCGGACTGTCTCCAGATATTACTTTGATATCAACGCCCTGCTTTTTGAAGTATTCAAAGGTATCTCTGGCGTTTTCTCTTATAGGATTCTGTAAAAGTATGAAAACCAATGGTTTGCAGTTTGCTCCTGATAATGAACCTTCAGGAACAGGAAGTGACAGATTTTCATCCGTCATCTCGTAAGCAGGTTCACCATCTGCTCCACCGTAGTATCTGGCAAAGCAAAGAACTCGAAGTCCTCTTGATGAATAGGTATTAACAATATCCTTGTATTCATCAAAGTTGGAGCTAAGGACAAATTCCGGTGCGCCCATAACATAAGTAGCATCATCAAACTGAACAGCGCTGTATTTAAACTTGGAAGAAAAAGCATGAAAACTTAAACAGGTTCTGTTGGTTGAATACTTAAAAAAGTCTTCAAGAGCCTGCATTGTAATGTTATCATCAGGAACACAGCCAATATAATCAGAAATCAATACACTGTAACTTTTCAAAAGCTCATCGTCATCAGTGTCATTAGCAACAACTGCATCTGCAACCAGCATACTGTTATCGGTAATTGTTCCGGTCTTATCAACACAGATAGTATCAACTCTGGCAAGAGTCTCAATACTTCTCATGTCGTGAAGCATTACTTTATCTTTGGCAAGTCTAAGTGTGCTAAGACCCAGTGTAATGCTAAGAAGAAGATACAAGCCTTCCGGAATCATGCCAATAAGCGCGGCAACCACAGAAGGGACTGTTTCAGAAAATGAATTGCCCTGAATAAAGAATCCCTGCACGAATAAAGCAATACCTATAGGGATAATGGCAAGACCTGCAGCTGCAACAATACGATTAATGGATCTTACCATTTCAGACTGTTCGGTACTGGACATCTTTTTAGCCTTGAGCATAAGCTTTGAGATATAAGAGTCTGCACCAACTTTGGTAAGCTTAGCGATACACCTTCCTGATACTACAAAGCTTCCGGACATAAGTTCAGCGCCTGCGCCCTTTACTATTTCATCTGCTTCGCCGGTCAAAAGAGCTTCATTTACGCATATTTCGCCCTCTAATACCTCTGCATCTGCAGCAATCTGGCTTCCTGCAGTAAGTAGCACAATGTCTCCAAGAACAAGCTTATCAACGGCAACAGTATCCTCAGCACCATCTCGTATTACAGTGACAGTAGTCTGGTTGATGACGCTTAATTTGTCTAATACTTTTTTTGCCTTAAGCTCCTGCGCAATACCAATCAAGGAATTGCAGATAACAACAGGTAAAAAAGTCAGGGAATTAAAAGCTCCGGAAATAATCAGGAGTATTGCCATAATAAGAAAAATAAGGTTAAAGTATGTAAATACATTCTCTTTAATAATATCCCCGGTGGTTTTGGCGGTATTATCAATTCTGATATTTCCCTTACCCTGCCTGTATAGTTCTTTTGCCTCAGCTGTAGTTAATCCTTTATTGGAAAATTCTGTCTCAAATCCAAAGTCCATAAGGCTTCCCCTTAGTAAAAAGAACCCGGGCTATCTTATAAGACATCCGAGTTCCCTTAATTATTTAACCGTATGAGTCATGTTCTTAATAGGAATATTTGCATATAATGCCGGTAATGTCTTGCCGTCTTTCTCCTCTGAATCTATCTGAGTAATGTTGATATCAATGCCATCAATATCAACCTCTACATATTTTGACAAAACTTCTATGATATCGCTTCTGATCCTCTGCATAATTTCAGGTGAACAGCTGGCGCGATCAGAAACAAGAACGAGTTTAAGTCTGTCCTTGGCCACATCACTTGAAGATTTTTTCTTAAAAATATCTGAAAACTTCATGTCTGCTCCCCCTGCTTATTTCTTTCTAAACCATGAAAAAATGCCTTTTTTCACATCAAGATCCAAGAATGGAACCTGCTCTCCTGCTACTCTGCGGCAAATGTTCATGTATGCCTGACCGGCAAGAGAATTGTCGCCTACAAGCGGCTCACCGTTATTGGTTGCAACAACGATGTTTTCATCATCCGGAACCTGACCGATGAGTTCTACAGCAAGAATATCAATAACATCATCAGCAGACATCATATCTCCGCGCTTAACCATATCCGGACGAAGTCTGTTTACAATAAGCTGTGTCTTCTTTATCTCGTTAGCTTCAAGAAGACCGATAATTCTGTCTGCATCACGAACTGCTGATACTTCCGGAGTAGTAACAACTAATGCCCTGTCAGCGCCAGCAATTGCATTCTTAAATCCCTGCTCAATTCCAGCCGGGCAATCAAGAATAATATAATCAAATTCAGCCTTAAGCTCCTCTGTCAGCTTTTTCATTTGCTCAGGAGTAACGCTGGTCTTATCCTTAGTCTGCGCTGCAGGAAGAAGGAACAGAGAATCATATTTCTTATCTCTGATAAGAGCCTGCTTCAATTTGCAGTTACCCTCGATAACATCTACAAGATTATAGACAATCCTGTTCTCAAGTCCCATAACAACATCAAGGTTTCTAAGACCTATATCTGTGTCAATAAGAACTACTTTCTTGTTTAGTTTGGCAAGACCGGTTCCGAGGTTGGCTGTAGTTGTAGTCTTACCTACACCACCCTTACCGGATGTGATTACAATAACTTCTCCCATATTTTCCTCCAAATTGATTACTTATTGTATTGTCTCAAAAAAGAAACTCCATAGCCGGTTTTAACAATATGACCATTGTCTATGTAGGCTACTTCAGGTTCATTTTCAGAAGTCATGATTTTTTTCTTCTTGAATCGAAGCTTGGGACCTTTCTCGGCATCAGGTGATATTGCTATAGCATCAGCTATACGGACCTGAAGCGGATCAAGCTTAAGCGCCATTACAATGGCATCTCTGTCACCGCCGGCTCCGGCGAAAGCATTTCCTCTAAGTTCACCAAGAATAAAGATACTGCCATAGGAAGTAACAGTTCCACCGGGCTTAACATCACCAAGGATTACTACGCTTTGTTCACAGGATATATCCTGCCCGGATCGGAGATTGCCTTTGAAAATAAGAGCACTGTTATCGTAGAAAGGCATAGCATTAGCAGAAGATTCCTTGGCCGCATCCTCTAAAGCTTCCTCTCTTTGTTCCAAAGCCTTTTCCTTATTCTCAATATTGAATAATCTTTCTGTGGCTGATTCTTCATCGATGATACAGGTGATTGTAAGATCTGAGCTTTTGTTAATAGTCTCAACAACCTGTTCCTGCTCATTATCCGACAGATTTCTTCCTCTAATGATAAGACCCATTTTATTTTTTCCAAGAAAAGAAGAAGCCTCAGAAAACCTCAAGGCTATCTCTGCTCTAAGTTCATCAAATGGCGTATTCTTATCAAGGACAAGAATGATTCCTGACTTAGTCCCTTTAATTGTTACTGTCTGATTCAAAACAAACCACCCCAACTAATTTTGTAAATTCATACCATAATAGTATACAACAATTTCAGAATATTGAAAGAAAAAACGCTATATAATGTATTTTAAATCAAGAAACTGTACATATATAGTAAACAAGAAAGAATGTCGCTCGCGACATTCTCGCGCCGAGCGCGGTTGCATTTATGCAACATATTCCTATCGCGCGATGTGCAGATCACTTGGCGAGGTTTTTTCGAGCCTAGTGAAATGTCATACACAGTAGTGCGCATCCATAGCGGAGCGTTTTTTATTGAATAGGAATTTCCTATTCAATAAAAAAGAGCTTTGGAATATCCAAAGCTCTTTAAAACCTAATTTATTAGTTGAGACCAGCTGCCTGCTTAGCAACTTCCTCAGCGAAGTTCTCGTTCTTCTTCTCGATACCTTCGCCAGTCTCGAAACGAACAAATCTCTTGATTGAAAGCTGTGCGTTGTTGTTCTTACCAACCTGTGCAAGGTACTGACCAACAGTCTGCTTTCCATCCTCAGCCTTTACAAATACCTGCTCGTTAAGGCAGATCTCTTTGAGCTCCTTGTTAAGACGACCAACAAGCATCTTCTCGATGATCTCCTGAGGCTTTCTCTTGCCCTCTGGAAGCTCCTCATTCTCCTTCATAGCCTGAGCAAGAAGAATCTCCTTCTCGTGGTTTCTGTACTCCTCAGAAACATCCTCAGTAGCAACATACTTAGGTGAAAGAGCTGCAACCTGCATAGCTACATTCTTAACTGCTTCCTTGATGCTGTCATTTACTACATCTGTTGTAGCCTCAACGATTACAGAAATTCTTCCGTTGCCGTGAACATAAGGAACTACGATTCCGTTAGAAGCAACAACCTTCTCAAATCTTCTGATGCTGAGCTTCTCAGAAATAACTGCTGTGATCTCAACAAGAGCATCATTAACAGTCTTGGACTCATCCTGGTTCCACTTCTCTGCCATGAATGCATCCATATCCTTAGCGTCTGAATTAACAGCCTGCTGAGCAACAGCCTCAACAAAAGCCTGGAACTTTTCGTTCTGAGCAACGAAATCTGTCTCAGAGTTAACCTCAACAACTGCAGCTGTCTGATCATCCTTAACTGCAATTCTTGTAAGACCTTCAGCTGCGATTCTGCTTGCCTTCTTCTCGGCCTTCATGATTCCATTCTTTCTAAGATACTCAACGGCTGCATCCATATCTCCGTTAGTCTCTGTAAGAGCCTTCTTGCACTCCATCATTCCAGCGCCTGTTGACTCACGTAACTCTTTAACCATTGCTGCTGTGATAGCCATGTATTTTTCCTCCGTATTATATTGATATAATTTGGAAAAAGATATACCAATCATACGTATATCTTTTTCCTCATATTTTTTAATTATTCAAATTTACTCTGCATCTGCAGCTACTTCTTCGATATCTGAAGCCTCTGCCTCATCTGCAACATAGTTTGCAGCAGCATCAGACTCAGCGCCCTGATTTGCCTCGATAACAGCATCAGCCATCTTACCAACGATAAGCTTTACAGCTCTGATAGCATCATCGTTACCAGGAATGATGAAGTCAAGCTCTTCAGGATCACAGTTTGTATCGCCGATACCGATAAGAGTGATTCCAAGAGACTCGGCCTCCTGAATGCAGATTCTCTCCTTCTTAGGATCTACTACGAAGATTGCATCAGGAATTCTCTTCATATCTCTGATTCCGCCAAGGTTAGCCTGAAGTTTAGCAAGCTCCTTCTTAAGCTGAGCAACTTCCTTCTTAGGAAGAACATCGAATGTGCCATCTTCCTGCATCTTCTCGATAGCTTTCATTCTTGCGATTCTGCTCTGGATTGTCTTGAAGTTTGTGAGCATACCACCAAGCCATCTCTCGTTAACATAGTACATACCGCAACGCTCTGCCTCAGTCTTAACTGCATCCTGAGCCTGCTTCTTAGTACCTACGAAAAGGATTGTTCCACCCTGCTGTGCAATCTCGAATACTGCCTTGTAAGCCTCGTCAACCTTTACAACTGACTTCTGAAGGTCGATGATGTGGATTCCGTTTCTCTCTGTGAAGATGTAAGGAGCCATTTTAGGATTCCATCTTCTGGTCTGGTGTCCGAAATGTACACCTGCTTCAAGTAACTGTTTCATTGATACAACGCTCATTTTATTACCTCCGTTTGGTTTAATCTTCCGTGTATACGTGGCCGGATACGTCTGCCTGTTGCGTTATCCAGACAAACAGCCCTCAAACTGATCATTGCTATCTGCAATGACACCGGAATGAGTAGTGAATACACGTGTTTATTTGCTATTACTATGAATTTGGGCATAATAATGCCTATAAGTCCACAGCTTTTTTACTATAACATAGTCAAATCCATAATTCAACACTAATTTAAAGAATTAATATAAAAAAGAAGTAACATCTATTTATAAAAAGACTGTCACTTCTTTATTTGCAAATTATACTTGCTATCTGTTCATAGGTGGAACCGGCAGGAATTGTCTTAACGCCGGATCTGATGATCCTGTCCATACGTCTGTCAACCAGATACTGATTGAAGGAGTATGAATTGTCAACAAGACCTTCCCTGTAAAGGATTGCTGCTACCTGATCTGAACTAAGACCACCGGGAATAGTAACTGTTTTGGTTACGGAAGTCGTACTGCTGGCAGTAGATGCCTCATTACTTTCAGAAGTAACCGTATTAACAATTGAATTAGCTGAAGTAGATGCATCTGCTACAGAGCTATCAGCAACTGTTTCTGTGTTTTCATCACTTGGAGATGTATTCTGTTCTTCTGCCTGAGAATTTGCCGAATCCTGTGTTGAAGTAGGTTTTGTTTCAACGGATGCTACTTCTTCTTGCTTATTGGAAGCTTCTCCACTGCTGCTGTCATCATTTCCCTGCGTTTTGCTCTCGCTTTCAGTTTCTGTCTCTCCTTGGATAACATCTTCAGCCAGGTCAGAAACATATTCACTTGTCTCAGCGATTGCCTCGTCGATTTTTTCAGATATTTCTTCTCTTGCTTGATCCAGTGTTTCACCGGATGCAACCTGATCTTGTTCTTCATTGGTATCAGCTCCGTTTGAACCGGAATCAAGGACTCCACTGTTTGGGTCAATCATTCCGAGACTTTTGGCTCTTTCAATTACCTCAGCATCTGAAATTGACGCCTTCCTTCCTCCCAAGGCGAACCCCATAACAATCGCAGTCAGGATTATACCAATCCCCATTCCGCGAAGGTAGTATTTAAGCTTCATTGACTAATTTTTCCTTATTTTACTTTGCGATGTTTATTTGAAAGATCTATAACCAGCTTAACTTCTCCAATGCCTAGACCAAGTTCTCTTGCAATGACCATATTGGATTTTCCGGCCTTATGCATTTCGATTATCTGTCTGTTCTGTGAAATAGGATCTGTTGCTGTAAGTTCCTTCATATTTTTATCAGGATTCTGAGTTCTGCCTTCAGCCCTGATAGCTTCTGTAAGTTGTACAACCTTACCGCTGTTACTATTTGCAGTATCCGGTTTATTGCCTATTACATGAAGAGTACTTGCCTGTTCAGCTGAAATAACCTGAGCCGGAATTTCATGAAGCGGACGAAGCTCATTCTCTGAAACATAGCCTGTCTCAGGCTTAGGATTAGATACCGGAACATTAACTGATGTAATCTCCGGTTCTTTTTCCTTGTATGGAATACGGATTCCGCTCAATTTGTCATCAGCTTCATCAAGTAGAATCGCTCTGACATTCTCTTCTCTGGGAATAGGTTTTTTAACGGCATTTTCAAGATTTGTTGTAGCTTCCTGTGCCTCTCTTGCTGTAACTTCCGCATCACGGACTGCCTGCTTGGCTTCATCGGTCTTCTTGGAAACCTCGGAAACTACATCGGTAAGATTTTTGTGCTTATCATTTAACATGTCATACATGAACATAACTTCATCGTGGTTCTTGTGTATGTCATTTATGACTGTATCAGAATATTCGCCTATGGCAGAGAGCTTCTCATTGGAAATCCTCTCCATTGCACGTTCTGTTCTATCAAGGGAATTGTCTACGGTATCATCTACCATATTTTCAATGAATTCCTTCTGATCCTCCACTTCACGACGAACAAGCTCACGGATCTCACGTTCCATGAGCATCTTGTCTTCCTCGTCCATTTCCTTACTGGCAGGTAGAAGGTAACCTATTATGATAGCTGCAAAACCTGCAACTATTAGAACAATTTCAGTAATGCTGATCATTTCTCCGCCCAATTCCCCTAAACACAAGTAAATACAATACCTTTAGGATATTATATAATAGAAATATTAAATCTTCAAATCAAAACCTGATGAAATCCCAAAATCAACAGGCTTTCCATTTCTATCAAGAACATGACCAGCAAGCTTTTCCATCTTTTCTGTTGAAAGCTGACGCTCTAAAATGGCATTTTTCCCTTCGTTGCCATCTCTGTGACCTCTGCGGTTCTGACCGCCATCTCCCATATATTCATTACTGCCCTTTTCCTGAGCATCTGACTGGAGTTCCCCTTGCCCCACATCGTCTTTCTCAGTCACCTGACTTCTCTGATTATCAACTTCCTGATTAAACTGCGCCTGGAAATTGCGTTGATCCATCAGTGGACGGGCTTCTTCCGCAGCTTTTAGGCTCCCAACCTCGCTTGAAGCCGCCATTACCCCAAAATCTATTCTGTTTATTGACATATCAGCTCCTCCTTCCCGACTTCATTATACTATATAGGAGCCAATCGTACATCCCCTTCTTTCACAACAAAGCGGCTATATTGCACGGGTTTTTTAACTATCATCGATAGTTCACCAATATTTACCGTGGTTCCGGGATAAGCAGTTCCTTCAACAATAACATCTGCCTCTTTTTGCTCAGCTAGTTTTTCCATAAGCTGAGAATATTCCTCGGAATTGGACTGAAGCTGCTCTGTAAGTGCCTTGTTCATCGCAACAAGCTTCTGAACATTTGCCACCTGATCAGGGGTAAACTTTGCTCCTGCCTTTAGCATTTTGCTAAAGCCTTCAATAGTAGGCTTTATTGCTTCAATATTCTTCTGCGCATCAGTCATAAGCTTTTGCAATTCTTTAAGTCGTATCTTAACCTGAGGATCAGCACCTACTTCTATAATGGTATTAGCCCCCATTTCAGAGCCAAGGATTTTGGCTTGAATCCTGTCTGCTGCGCAAACCTTTCCTCCGGCTATGAAACCTCTTTTCCCCAGGACATTTATTTCTGTACCGCTGGTTACGTTTGAATGAAGAATACACTCACTGGTAATTCCACCGCCTGCCATGATTGTGGCATTTTCAATAAACCTGGCTACAATATTTCCACCGGCTTTAATATTGCCTCCGGCTTTAACACCACATTCAAGTATTACATCAGCTCCGGCTTCAAGATTTGCTCCCTCCACAATGTCCTTAACAACAATATTGCCACCGGCTTTAACACTGAAATTAGAAGCTATAATGCCTTTTACTTCTACGCTTCCCTCATATTCCAGATTTCCGGTTGAAACATCTACATTCTGCACAACAAGAACATCAGAGACCGTGATCTTTCCTTCTTTTATGGTCACATGTCCTGATTTCGCAGCTGTAAGAGTCTTCTTATCTTCAGATATTGTTGTGTTTTTACCGTATTTTATAAATGCAGACTTTACTGCAGCAGGTTTTATATTTTCTCCATAGATATTGATTCCCGGCTGCCCCGGTACTTCCGGATGAAGTGTTGCCAGTACGTCGCCTTCATTACAATTGTTTATAAGATTAAGATGGAAATAGTCCACACTTCCATCTTCTCTGACCGTTGGCTTCGGCCGAAGATTGGCATTAAAATGAAGCTCAACTTTTGCGTTTTTCCCCTGTATCACGGGCTTTCCCTGTGCAACCACTATCTCAGTACAGTATTTTCTGTGTTCAAAGAAATCGTGAATGGCTTCTTTTTGTATACCATAAGTTATTTTTCTGTAGGCAAGGCTTCCAAGAACATCCGTTTCAGTAAGTAGTTTCGAGCCTTCTGATGGAGGGTAAAAAATAGCTGTGACAGTCATGCGGTCTTTCGACGTTTCAAATTTCACCCCTTCATTTTCCGGCAAAAGCTTTGCTTCGGTAAAAAGAAAAACAGTGTCATTATCTGCATTAGTCACAGCTTCGCTAATCTTCACAACATCATATTCTATTTTTCTGTCATCAAGATAATCTCTTACAATATTCACATCTAATGGCACACCATCGTCCGTAGGTTTGTAGACTCTGATGCCACTACCTTTGTCGGTAATAACCAGTTGAAAATAGCCATTCATTATGATTACCTCTCATATTTTCAGCGTGAGTTTGTGACTATACCAAGGTAAGCCCCCAGTTTATCTCTCATTTTCTGAAGAGCCTTGGTATGAAGCTGTGAAATTCTTGATTCCGATACCTCTAAAACTTCACTGATTTCTTTTAATGTAAGTTCCTCATAATAATAAAGTAAGATTACTTTTCTCTCTTTATCAGTCAAAAGATCCAGCGACTGAGCCAGCATCTTCTTTAATTCTTCTTTTTCTACTGCCTCTTCAGGCTTGATAAATCCGGAGCTTCTATTATTGGCATCCTCCGGGATATCAGCGCCCTGATCCATAAACTCATTAAGAGAAACTACACCGGTGACCTTCATCTGGTTCTGCCAGGATGCATACTCATCCTCTGAAATCTGCATCTTTGCTGCAATTTCAGCATCTGTAGCAACATGTCCGCCGTCTCTTTCAATCTCTCTTATGGCTGCATCGATCTTTTTCTGCCTTTGTCTTATGGTTCTTGGAATCCAGTCCATTTTTCTGATCTGATCCAATATTGCGCCACGAATACGAAGGCTTGCATAAGTTTCAAACTTAACATCCTTCATAAGATCAAATTTATCTATGGCATCAATAAGTCCAAAGATACCATAGCCCACAAGATCATCATATTCCACGTTAAAACCAAGATACATACTAAGTCTGCCCGCAACCAGTTTTACAAGCGGAGCATACTCCAGTATCAGCTTCTCACGTGCTTCTGCTGATTTTGTTTTATTATATTCTTCCCATAATTTGTTCTTTGCAGCTTCGTCCATGTTGCAATCCCCAAGATATAATTATTTTTTATAACTGATTTGGTATATCATCGTCCTGAATTATATGCGGACCGGTATTTTCAATGTTTTCAGAAGCTCCTTCAGCTTCCATAGCGGCTCTTGCTTCTTCTTCCAGTTTCTCAGCTTCCCGCCTTTCCGCTACTGCTTTGTCATAATTGATATCCACAAATCCCGAGATCATTTTCTCAATAATGGAACCTAATACAAGGAATATCAGGACGCAAATAACAAGAATGCGAATCCACACGCCCACCGGATAATGCTTAAAGTACGTATACACAGCTATAAACAACGTAGCAGTAAGCACTATCACGGGCGTGACTATTTTTGCATTCCACTTCTTAATATCGTCGTATACTTTTTCTTCTACTTCTTCATTTTCGTCTTTAATTTCTTCCAAATCGGTATTCATATAATCTTTTCTGGCTTTCCTACCGCTCTGATTACAAAATTACCATTCTCCGGATAAAAAATGACTGTTCTTCCATATGAATCGCCAGTGTCCTGAGCAAGAACCGGAATGTTCATCTCCTTTAGCTTTTTCAGAGTAGCCTGAACATTTCTATCACCAACCCTCATAGTTGTGTTAGCCGTTTGAAAAGCAAACATCTGCGCACCGCCGGCAATCTTGGCTACAAGCCTTGATCTGGATGCGCCTTTTGCCACAATCTGTTTTATAAGCTCTTCAATTCCGGTATCTGCAAATTTCGGAATGTTGGTGTTGTTCTTAATTTCAGTGGAATCCGGCAACATTATATGTGCCAGACCACCTATCTTAGTCACAGGATCGCGGACAGCTATTCCTACACAGGAGCCAAGTCCCAGTGTGGTTATGCCATCGGGGCTTACACAAATATTAAGATCAGCCATACCAACCTTTATAATTTGACTCATATAATGCCCCTTTGCTTAAAGCTCAATACCTTCAATTCCTAAGGATGAAAGGATCTTCTTATAACCATCCACATCCGGTAACATGATGAAATATCCGCTCAGTTTAACCTCGTCAAAGAACTGGTTTTCAATCAGGAGTATTTTATCGCCCATCATACCAAACTGTATTGCAGGGACTGATAAAATTGCTCCCGCCATATCAATAGCTACAAATGGAATCGATGGAACAAGCTTTAAATTCGTCATCATCGATAACGAGTTAAGATAGGAACCTGTGATGATATTTCCTACTTCCTTTAACGCCGAAAGCTCTACTTCATCAAACTCTGCATCTTCTGGTTTTTTGCCTGTTCCCATCAGTTTGTCTACCAAATGTCTTGCTGCATTTTTTCCGAGAAGGAACATGATGCTTCCGTCTATATCACCTTCAACAGCAAGATAAATACCTGCCATTATCTGCTCAGCTCCGCCCATCATATCGCCAACATCCTTGAAATCAAGGAGTCTGACCTGGGGAACTGACATATCTACTTTGGTTCCTATCATCTGAGCAAGGGCGGTTGTGGCATTTCCTGCGCCAATATTTCCAAGCTCCTTAAGAACATCAAAGTACTGATTGGACAATTGGTCCAAACTCATTTCTCCCATAAAAATTCCTCCGATCAGCTGGCATTTGCAGCTGCTTCCTTTGTTTCCTTCTCAGAAACGACTGCATCAAGATCAAGTATAGATACAAGACCGCCGTCATAATGACCAACACCACTTACAAAAGACGCATTGGATTTCTTGCCCTTTTCATCATAGCGCATCTTTTCCACGTTATTTGAGTCAAGAGTAAGAACCTGATTAACCTGGTCGACGATTATTCCAACAAGATCCCCTGAATCGGTTTTCAGAATTATTATTCTGGATTTATTAGTTATCTCGTCCTCAGCAAGCCCCATTTTCATCCTGACACTCATAACAGGAACAATCTCGCCTCGAATATTGATAACACCCTTAAGATAATCATCAACCTTAGGAACTCTTGTTATCTGCTGCATTCTAACGATATTATCAATGAATTTGATATTTATGCCATACTGTTCGTCATCAATCTTTATAACGATGTACTGGATAAGCTCGCCTACTTCACTATTATCTCTAAGTTCATTCATACGATCTTCTTCCTTTCCTAATAGTCAAACATCAGAAAATTGCATTAGTATCAAGAATAAGTGCTATCTCACCATCGCCAAGAATTGTAGCGCCGCTGATCAGCTTACACTTATTGGTATACTTGCCAAGAGGCTTGATAACGATTTCCTGCTGTCCCATAAGTTCATCGATAACAAGACCCATCTGCTGATCACCCTTTCTGGTGATAACAACAACCATATCTTCTTCAGGAGCCTTTGTAGACTCTGTGTCAAGAACCTTGTTAAGTCTTACTATAGGTGTTACACTGCCACGAAGGTTAATAACCTCCTTGTTTTCAACAAGCTTAAGGTCAGATGGGGAAACATCTTCAATACTCTGAATTGAATCCAGAGGAATAGCATATTTCTCATTGCCAACGATGACCATAAGAGCCTGGATAATAGCAAGTGTAAGAGGAAGTCTGATAACCCATGTTGAACCTTCGCCAAGCTTTGTCTTTACGGAAACCTCACCTGAAAGTGACTCAACCTTTGACTTAACAACGTCAAGGCCTACGCCTCTTCCTGAGATTTCTGAAACAACCTTTGCTGTAGAGAATCCCGGATGGAACAACAGCTCAACACACTGTTTTTCTGTCAAAAGAGCTGCCTGCTCTGCAGAAACAACGCCCTTTTCAATAGCCTTATTCTTTACAGCCTCAGCATCAATACCATTACCATCATCACCAACTTCGATAACAACGCTGTTACCGTCCTGGAAAGCATGAAGGAAAATCTGTCCAACTTCAGGTTTTCCACGCTGAGCACGTAGTTCGGCACTTTCAATACCATGGTCAGCACTGTTTCTGATAAGGTGCATCAAAGGATCGCCGATCTCATCAACCACGGTACGGTCCATTTCAGTGTCTTCACCGGTCATGGTCAGTTCCATCTTCTTGTTAAGAGTCTTATTAAGATCTCTTATCATACGTGGGAATTTCTGAAGTACGCTCTCGATAGGAACCATTCGAACTTTCATGACTGATTCATGAAGGTTGGTGGTTACACTCTCAAGATACTCAATCTGCTCATTTACTCCACTGCTGCTGACACCTGATGTATTAGCTGCAGAAATAAGTGAGTTCTTTGCAATGATAAGCTCTGATACAAGGTTCATGAGAACATCGAGTTTTTCGATATCAACACGAACTGTTCTATTTACAACAGGCTTACCAACAGGCTTCTTTCCGCCTGCTCCTCCACCGCCGCCGGCTGTGGGTGCAGGTGCCGGAGTATTTGCTGCTGCAGGTGCTGCTGTTGCCGCGGTCTGTGCCGGTGCTTCGGCTGCAGGTGCTGCCTCTTCCTTCTCTTCAGCAGCCTTTGCTCCTGAAGGATCAAACTCTCCGCAATCGCAGCTTTCAACCTCAGAAACAGCCTTAACTATTTCCTCAACCTTTTCTTTTCCCTCATCCGTTATAAGAACAAGGCTAAATGTATAGTCGAATTTTTCGTCTTCAATATCCTGGGTATTAGGCTCAGAAACGGCAATCTCACCGATTTCTTCAAGGCCTTTGAATACAAGGAAACCTCTTGCTGCCTTCAGGATACAAGACTCCTGAATATGTACAGTAACGCCCCAGAGTTTCTTACCCTGTGACTTGGCTTCCTCTAATGTAGATTTTACAGAAGAATCTAATTTGATGGCATGATAATCAGCTGTTCCATCAGCTCCTGCCGGAGCCTCAGCTGCGGCTTCACTTTCAGCAGGCGCAGCGTCTTCAGAAGGCGCAGAACCGCCACCGCCGCTTACACCATTTCTGATATCTGCCAAAGATTTTATGATATCCTGATGCTCTTCAGTACCTTCGTCCTGATTCTCGGTAATGTTGTCTACATATTCCTGAATAGCATCGAGACACTGAAGGAGAACATCAATATCTGCAGATTTGATCTTAATCTTGCCTGCACGGACATCAGAGAATACATCCTCCATATCGTGAGTAAGATTCTGCATCCTGGTATAGCCCATAGTGCCGGCCATACCCTTCATGGAATGAGCTGATCTGAAGATTTCATTAATACAATCCTCATTTTCAGGATCCTGCTCAAGAACCATGATGTTGTCATTGAGAGACTGAAGGTGCTCCTTCGCTTCATCAAGAAAGACACTTAGATACTGGGAAACATCCATAACCTATTTACCTCCATTGTAAAGTGTAAGAATACAAAAGCATGCTTTTTAAACCGCACACTCTTGAATGTAATATCGGCTTTACGAATGGAGGAAATTAGAAATTATGTATAAAAGAACTGTTAAATAGTAATGAAATCCCTCAATTCACACCGACATTTAATATGATTTCCTGGGCAACGTCTTCAAGCTTTACAACCTGATCAACAAGTCCAGCTGTTGCTACTGCTTTGGGCATTCCATACACGGTACAAGTACTCTCCTCCTGACCAATAACATGTACCTTTTTCTTTGTTTTTAAATTCTTGATTCCTTCAGTACCATCAGCTCCCATTCCGGTAAGGACTACGCAACAGATTTCGTCGTAGTCTGAATCCATGAGAGATTCATACATGAAGTTGGCACAGGGCCTTACACCCTCTCTTGTAGGTCCATCCATATAATGGATAGTGCTCTTTCCTCCTTGTTTTATGATATGCATATGTTTTCCACCCCTGGAAATATATACACATCCGGGCTTTAAAACGTCCCCTTCAGCCGCTTCCTTTACACTGACCTCAGAAAGAGAATCAAGTCTTTCGGCAAGGGATGCTGTGAAGCCCTCAGGCATATGCTGTACAAGAACTACCGGTGTTTTGAGATTCTTTGGGAGTTTTGGAATAACAGACTGAAGCGCTCTAGGTCCCCCTGTTGAACTAGCGATTGCTACAATTCTATTACCGGTTATCTTGCTTGCTGATTTACTTACAAGCTCAACAACCTTTCTGGACTCCTTTGCATCTTCAATTGAAAAGGCTTTAGTAGAAACTGGTGCCCTGGATTCGGCAACTGCTGCAAGTGTATTGATGAAATGCCTGGTGAAATCCTCTCCTCTGCATTCTGAAGCTCTGTCAGGCTTATGCACAAAGTCCAAAGCTCCGAGATCAAGAGCATCCATGGTTACCTTGGCACCTTCTTTAGTGTCTGTACTTGCCATCATGATCTTTGCTCTGATCTTATTTTTCTGCAGTTCCTTAAGCATCGTAATACCGTCCATTCTTGGCATATTGATATCAATAACAACGGCATCATACGTATTCTTTTTAAGGAGCTCCAGGCCTTCTATTCCATCCTTGGCCTTATCAACCACCTGGAATCTTGAATCTGAATTAATAATATCACTGAGAACAGTTCTCATAAGTGCAGAGTCATCAATTATCAAAATTTTTTTCATAATTAAGTTTGCTTCTTTCTTATTTTTCGTTCTTCCTCAAAGATGAAATGAATAATATCTTCTCTGGAATTTTCGTCAATGTAAACATATTGAATACGGTGTTCAAATAATCCCGGCCTGCTCTCCAGTTCCTGTACTTTCAAGACATTGCTGATCATTTCATACTCTTTGTCGTTAGCATTTCCCGGAAGCCTGTAGGAACAGAATATCGTACTGCCTTCTTCGTATTTGAAGTTGGATACAAATCTTAATCCACCACCGCTTATATCAACAACAACGCTTCTTTGCAGTGCGCTGTTATCAATCAGATAATTCCTGCCCATTCGGAAGTTTTCAATATCTTCCTGGCTGCATAATCGTGACTTTAATTCCAGTGCACAACTGAATCTGTAATATTCTCTACGCTGAAGCTTCTGTAACTGGCTTGTTAAGTCTAAAACCAGAATATACATGTTATCGCTTCGGTACCTGTCGACTATCTTTGAGTAACACTGGAAAAGACCTTTCGTACTGTAAAAACAAAGATTGTACTCACCATCAACAGGTAAAAGAACCAGCCTTCCCTTCTCATAGGGCATCAGCACTTCTATTCGGTCATCGGAGGTGATGTCCATAACCTTACTCATATAAATTTGCCTTGTTCTGGCATCCTTGTCCATCCAGACCTTTCCGGTAGCCTTTAGTTCGACCCGGTTGCCAGGCGCAATATAATCTGCCAACATATACTATTTAAGTCTCCATTCTTATTAGAATTTTACAGATTGGGTGCACTTCCGGGCACACCCGGTTGTGCATTACTGAGTTTCCGTCCGGTGATGATATGAGAAAAGAAACCAGCCATTCCTCGCTGTTTGATTTCCATTGCTTCCCCCGGATTCATGAGACGCCCTGCAATCTGTTCAAAAGCTTTTACAGATTTAGCATTTGGGTATTGGAGTGAAACCGGTGACTGTTGCATAACACTTCGTGCCAGCATCTGGTCCTGAGGTATAGCTCCAAGATATGTCAAAGGAAGCTTTAAATATCTGGCTACAACAGCATTTAACTTATTAAATAACTGTTGACCTTCATCATCAGATGAAACTCTGTTGGAAACAACTTTAACTTTTGTATTCTCTCTAGAAAACCTCGGTGTCTGATTAAGTGCTTTTAAAAGAGAATAAGAATCAGTAATCGATGTTGGCTCCGGGGTAGTCACAAGAATAATTTCTCCGCTAGCCACCAGAAATTCTGTGACTGCACTGGAAATCCCCGCCCCGGTATCTACAATAATTATATCAGCAATAGCATCTAATTCCGCAAGGTTTACAATAATATAAACAAGATAGTCACGGCTAAGGTTATACATGCCGGAAATACCAGAACCGCCTGAGATAAACCCAATTCCTTCAGGTCCCCAGGTAATAATATCTTTTATATTTTTCCCCTGATAGATCAAATCACATAGGTTATGTTTCGGAACTGTTCCAAACATAATCTCTATATTTGCAAGACCAAAATCGGCATCGAGAATGATTACTCTTTTGCCCATTTTTTTGAACTGTATTGCAAGATTTATCGCCACATTAGACTTTCCTACACCACCCTTACCACTGGTAACAGTGATAATCCTGGCAAGAGGTCTTTGGGGCATATTAGAATTCTTGATAATATTTCTAAGCTGCGTAGCCTGATCCATATATATCCACCCAAAAAACTTTCTTAGTTATTTCCACCCAGCAGATTCTTGACAATACGCTGTGCATCGAAAATAGCAATATCATCAGGAACATTCTGCCCATTCGTAATATAGGATATCGGTGCTCCTGTATGCATGCGCACATTGTAAAGATTCCCCTTTGCACCTGTTTCATCCATCTTGGTAAATATCAGTTTGTAAGCCACAACTTCAGAGTAGGCATCAGCAATATCAATAAGATCCCTGTATTTCGTTGTGGCGGAAAGAACAAGGAAGTTCTCACACTCCATTATATCTTCCAATGTTCTTATATAGTTTTCGATGTCTGTCTTTAATTCTTCGTTATGCTGAGAATGTCCTGCAGTATCAACAAAAATGTAGTCGTATTCCCTGAAGTCCTCAGCAGCCTGCTTCATTTCTTCAACCGAGTAGATTACTCTGAAAGGGATCTCTAAGATTGAAGCATAGGTGCGGAGCTGTTCTGCTGCAGCAATTCTGTATGTATCAACTGTCAAAAGAGCTACTTTCTTTTTCTGAGTAACTGAAAGCTCCGAAGCAAGTTTCGCTATGGTAGTAGTCTTTCCTACCCCGGTAGGACCAATAAAGATTTCAGCTCTAGGTCCCTGCCCACTTGGAATATCCTCTATAGGCTCGGATTTACCAAATTTAAGGACCATCTTCTGATAAACGTTAGCCAGTGCAAAGTCAAAGGGCATGCCGGGCTTAGTTATCTTCTCTACTTCATCAGTGAGCTGGTTAACATAAATTTCATCCACTTCATTCTCTATAAGAGTATTATACAACAATTTAATGAATGAAAGATTTTCATCTGAAATTTCGTTCTTACGGGATTTTGATGGAACCGGCTCTTTTTCCCTTAAAACCGGCTCTTTTTCGTCATCTTTGATATTATATTTTATGTTTTTTTCAAGAAGAGAGCTTAGGTTATCAAGCTTCTCCTCGATGGCAAGACTATCATCGATAATATCAGGAGATTTAATGAGCTTTACAGGCTCTCTGATAACATCGCTCTGACTTCCTTCAACCAAAGGAGTTCTCGGAACCGGTTTTGAATTCTTGTCCGGTGTATAGGTCCTTTGAGGAGTTGGTCTTTCTGCCTCTTCCTCTAAAGCAACTGTCACTTCAATTTTTTGGGATTGGAAAAGAGAAAAGAATCCGCTCTTTTTTAATGGCCTTACATTCATTACTACAATGTTCTGCCCCAATTCCTTTTTAGCTTCTTCGGTCGCCTCACTCTCGGTTTTTCCAACATACTTTTTTATTATCATTTATGCAGTTACCATCCCCACAGATTGTAATTCTATATTAGGCTCAACTTCATTGTATGAGATTACAACCAAATCCTTGTAATAATCCTCAGTCATCTTCTTAAAGTACATTCTGACTATAGGAGAAGCCATAATTATGGCCATTTTACCTTCATCCTCCAGCTTTCTTATCTGTTCCCCAACAGCATTTAAGATAGCTTTTGTCCTTGCCGGATCCAAGGTAAGATAAGCACCGGTTTCAGTCTGTTTGACACTGCTCATAATTTCCTGCTCGATCTTAGGATCAAGGGTCAAAACACTGGTTGGTTCACCGGGCATAAAATATTTGCTTGAAATTGCTCGCTTAAGCCCCTGTCTCACATATTCGGTAAGAATATCCGGATCATGGGTTGATGGAGCAAAATCAGCTAAAGTTTCAAAGATTGTAACCAGGTCTCTTATTGAAATTCCTTCACTAAGCAGATTTTGAAGAACTTTCTCAATTTCACCAAGGTTCATAAGCTTAGGTACAAGTTCTTCCACAAGAGCAGGATGATTTTCCTTGAGATTATCAACAAGATTCTGAACATCCTGTCTGGTCATAAGCTCTGCTATATGTTCTCTTATAATTTCAGTAAGATGAGTAGCAATAATTGATGGTGGATCCACAACCGTATATCCAAGGCTTTCCGCCCTTTCCCTCTGACCTTCTGTAATCCAGATAGCCGGAAGATGGAAGGAAGGCTCAAAGGTCGGAATACCTGTAATCTCATCTTCTACATGTCCAGGATTCATGGCCATGTAATGATCAAAGAGGATTTCTCCGTCGCTAACCTGTATACCTTTAATTTTAATGATATATTGATTAGGATTCAACTGAATATTATCGCGAAGTCGGATAATCGGCACAACCGTGCCCAGTTCCAGTGCCACCTGACGTCTTATCATTACGACACGGTCCAAAAGATCGCCACCCTGATTAACATCAGCCAGTGGAATAATTCCATAACCAAACTCAAGCTCAATAGGGTCAACCTGCAAAAGGCTTGTAACATTCTCAGGCTGTCTTATTTCTTCAGCCTGCTGTTCCTCCGGGGTAGCCACTTCAGATTCTGTAGTCACTTCCTCTATAGTCTGACTTGTAATTCTTCCAAGAAGAATAAATGCAGCTCCAAAGGTGACATATAAAACAGTTGGAAGCGGTGATAAAATTCCCAGTCCGGCTACAACACCACCAACCAGGTAAAGAGTCTTTGGCATACCAAAGAGCTGGTTGATGAGCAGATGACCAAAGTCTGCCTCTTTTGATCCCTTAGTTACAAGGATACCGGTGGACATGGAAATCATCAGGGAAGGAATTGAACTTACAAGGCCATCACCCATAGTAAGAATTGAATAGGTATTTATAGCCTGATTTATATCCATCCCCTGCCTTACCATACCCATTGCAATACCGCCAATAAGGTTGGTAGCTGTGATAATAAGACCGGCTGTCGCATCTCCCTTTACATATTTGGTAGCACCATCCATGGCTCCAAAGAAGCTTGCTTCTTCCTGAATCTTATCTCGCCTCTGCTTTGCCTCAGCATCCGTTATTGCACCGGTATTAAGGTCTGCATCAATAGCCATCTGTTTACCGGGCATGGCATCAAGAGTAAATCTCGCCGATACTTCAGCTACACGTTCAGAACCTTTGTTGATGACCATGAGCTGAACGATGATAAGAATGATATAAACGATAGCACCTACAATAAGATCGCCTCCTCCAACGAAGGAACCGAATACTTCAATGACTTTTCCTGCACTACCCTGAGTCAGAATAAGTCTTGTAGATGATACGTTTAGGGCAATTCTGAAAATTGTTGTAAAAAGCAGTATCGTAGGGAAAAAAGACATCTGCAAAACATCGGTGGCAAACATTGCCGTAAACATTATCACAAAGGAAAGTGACATATCAAAAGCAAGAAGGATATCCAAAAGCCAGTCCGGAAGAGGAATGATAAGCATGACAACAGCAGCCACGATATATAGGGCAAGGCCATAATCATAGACTCGATTGATAATCTTTTTCTTATCCATAAAGTCATTCCTCCTTTCGTAATCTTTGCTTCGCTCAAATCATTCTTTCCTGATGATAATCGCAATAATGTGTAAAATCATCCCGTATTGCATCTCATTTTACGCAATACCTTTAAGATGATATACGTATGCAAGAACCTCAGCGACAGCCTTATAAAGCTCCGGAGGGACCATTTCTCCAACTTCTACATTGGCATACAACATTCTGGCAAGAGGCTTGTTTTCAACGATTTCAACCTTATTTTCCTTAGCAATCTCCTTGATCCTCTGTGCCACATAATCTGCACCCTTTGCAACAACAATAGGCGCCTCAGAAACATTGGCGTCATATTTGATGGCAACAGCATAATGAGTAGGGTTCGTGATGACAACATCCGCCTGAGGAATAGCCTGCATCATACGTCTTCTTGAAGCCTGCATCATTCTTCTCTTCTGGGCACCCTTTATCTCAGGATTACCTTCGGAATTCTTGTACTCATCCTTAACTTCCTGTTTGGTCATCATCATATCTTTGTTGAATTTCCTTCGCTGATAAATAAGATCAGCAAAAGCTATGACCATATATGCTGCCGCAATTCTTAAGCCAAGGGAAATAATAAGATTTCCCATAAGACCAATTGCCTTTCTTAAGGGCATATCATATAAAAGAAAAAGTGACTCTGTCCTACCGCTGAAAAAGGATATGATGACAACAGCCATTATTGCCAGTTTTAAGATAGACTTAGCAAGTTCAAAAAGCTTTCTGGTGGAAAAGATCTTTTTCATTCCACTGATAGGATTAAGCTTTGAGAGCTTTGGCTGAAGTGGCTTGCTTGTAGGCTTAAAGCCAACCTGAACAAGATCGGAAACAAAAGCTACAATAAATCCGATTATAAAAAACGGAGCACAGATAAAAAGTATCGTAAGCAAAGCATTATTAAGAATACTTCTGATATAATTCACCGGAAGATATCCCGAGTAGGTTCTGGCAACGTCAGGGATACTGTTATAAACTCTTCCAAAAATATTTTGGAAATTTGTTCCCATAAAGCCATAGCCTATCCTGAGGATAAGAAAGAACGCAAGAAGCGAGAAGGCTGTAGCTATTTCCTGACTTTTTGCTACCTGTCCTTCTTTTCTGGCTTCATCAAGCTTTTTGGCTGTAGGCTGCTCTGTCTTTTCGGCACCGTTTGCATCCTCAGCAAAAAACTGCAGATTATATCTAATTAATGGCTGAAATTCATCAGCCGCTCTGCATGCTATAGACAAATTTCTCCATCAGCTCCTTCATATTTATAAAAACAAAGTTTGAAGCATCATTTAGCATAGATACTGTAATAAACATGACCATAAGACCAACAATTATCTTTATCTGGATACCTACAGCAAACATATTCATCTGAGGCGAAACCTTCGCAAGAACACCAAGAACAACGTTTGTAATGAAGGTTATGATAAAGATTGGAAGGCATATCCTGAATCCGATAATAATGTAGTCTCTCAAAAAAGTCAGAATTGATTCTAACAGCCTGTCTGCGTTAATAACTGCCCCATTAATAGGAATCAAAGTAAAGGTATCTGCCAATGCCCTTAAAATGTACTGATACATTCCGGTCAAAATAAGCATCATTGTCAGTACCTGTGAATATAGGCTTCCTGTAATAGTCACCTGTTCATTGGTATTAGGATCAAAGATATTGACCATTGAAAGACCAATCTGCATATCTACTACAGTTCCGGCAAAGGAAGCAATAAGTTCACAAAGTTTAACTGCATAGCCTATCAAAAATCCCACCATAACCTCTTTTAGCACAATTACCGTAAACCCAATAACCGTGTTATAATCCAGTGGCGTAAAAGGCACTGCTCCAAAAAGCATAATAGAAAGCAGCATACTGAAGCCAATCTTTACAAGGTTAGGCGTCTGCTGGCCTCCAAAGAAAGGACAAACATAAACAAAACTTGCAACCCGCATAAGAACTAATATAAAGATTTCAAGATCGCCATAACTGAACTGATAATCAATCATAAGCTTCTACCTTACATATTGTGAGAAGCTTGACCAAAGCTGCGTAATATATCCGGAGAGCTCTGTCAGCATCCAGTTACCAACAATCATTATCATTACAAATACGCCGATTACTTTAGGCACAAAGGTAAGAGTCTGTTCCTGAATAGAGGTAACAGTCTGAAAAATTGAGATCACAAGACCAATTACCATGGATGTAAGAAGAACGGGTAAAGACATCTTAATGACCATGAATAACGCAGATCTTACTATTAGATTAATATCTTCAATTGTGATCATATCTTTCCCCTCCTTCTTGGATTTTCTATATACTCTTTATCACATCATCAATAGAATGATTTAACCAGATTGCCGATAATAAGGCTCCATCCATCTGCAAGTACAAACAAAAGGATCTTAAATGGTAATGAAATCGTAGTTGGCGGCAGCATCATCATACCCATACTCATAAGTACCGATGCCACAACCATATCAATAACAATAAATGGAATATATATGAGGAAACCGATAATAAAAGCGGTTCTAAGTTCACTTACAATAAAACTCGGGATAAGAACAACATTAGGAATGCTCTCAAGCTCTCCATCCCACTCAATGCCATCAATCTGCATGAAAAGAATGACATCTTTTTTCTGGGTCTGACCATACATGAACTGCCTGAAAGGGTCCATGGCCTTTTCATAGAACTCCCTCTGCTCCATCTCACCGTTTTCAAAAGGAATAACAGCATCGTTGTAAACAGTGGTCAGAGTTGGCTGCATTATAAAAAGAGTCATAAACAAAGCGATACCAATCATCACCAGGTTAGGCGGTGATGTCTGGGTACCTATGGCGGTTCTGGTAAAATGGAGAGCTACAATGATCCTCGTAAAAGAGGTCATCATAACAAGAAGGGTCGGAGCCAGAGTGATTAGAGTTAAGATGATAAGGATTCTCAGAGCACCATTCAAAGAGCCATTACCATTGTCATAGGTTATGGTAACCGTATTCGCAATGTTGAGTTCTTTAAGATCCTCCGGATCCTCTGAAGAACCAGGTTCGTTAATATAGGTCCTCTCTCCCTGAGTACCGGTCAAGTGGTCTACTACGTCCGTGGTTGGATCAGTCGGGTTTGTATCGACTATTATATTTGTATCAGAAGTTGCATAAGTTTTTACGGGAAAAGAAAGGGACAGAAAGAAAACTACATTAAAAATAGCGAAAGCCATAAATGCAGCACAAAGACAGTGTTTAAAGAAAACACCTATTTTCTTCCCATCTCCCCACTTTAATTTCATTACTTCTTTTTCTCACCCTTTATTTTTTCAAGAATGTCTTTAAATCCGATATTTTCAGCAGGCTTTTCGGAAAGAATGATATCCTCAGAGGGAACATCTCCCAAATTGGTTATCTGATCCTTAGAAACTCCGATAGCCACATATCTTTCGCCTACTCGGATTATCTGAACATATTTGGTAGCAGATATTTTACAAGTTTCAATAATACTGATATTTTTGCCGCTCTCTGCGCCTTTCTGATAGTTTGCGATCCACTTGGTGACATAATAAGTTGCCCCAAGAACAACCACAAATATAATCAGCACTGATATGAATTGTAAATATGAATCTGCTCCCATACGTTCCCCAAAATCTTAAATATCTTACTGAACGATTTCCGTTACACGGACGCCAAAACTTTCTTCGATAACAACAACTTCGCCTTTAGCAACAAACTTGCCGTTGACAAGTACATCTACAGGCTCACCGGCAACTTTATCAAGCTCTATGATCGTACCCGGTGCAAAATCAAGGATATCAGCAATAGGCTTTGCTGTTCTTCCGAGTTCCACAGTAACTTCAAGCGGAACATCCTTGATGATTCCAATATTCTCGCCACCGGCCATAATGGTGGTGCCACCAGCAAAATTCTGGAACTGAGCCGGCTGAATATTCATATTCATCATCTGAGGCATAGGCATCTGCATCTGAGGCATGCCCATTCCCATCTGTGGCATGCCCATGCCCATTTGAGGCATACCCATTCCCATGCCCATCTGACCAGCCATCATATTAGGATCCATCTGAGGCATCTGGGACGCATCCGGCATAGGAGCTGGTGCTGGAGCTGGAGCTGGTGCAGGTGCCGGAGCAGGAGCCGGTGCTGGCTCAGGCTCAGCAGAAGCATCTCCTGCAATTACGGTATCCTTCAAAGTCTTGGCAAAATCTATAGGATACAACTGCATAAGAGTTGAATCCACCAGATCACCGACCTGCATCTTAAAGGAAATCTTTACAAAAGTTCCTGTAAGAAATTCAGCAATATCAGAAGGATCATCATTGATCATATCAAGTAGCGTTGATTGTGGCGGGCTGATATCTACCTTCTGATTGATCATGGTAGAAA
The DNA here is from genome assembly GCA_017413105.1 of Butyrivibrio sp. GTDB lineage: Bacteria > Bacillota > Clostridia > Lachnospirales > Lachnospiraceae > Butyrivibrio. Next base: position 102,123 of record JAFPVA010000130.1, read on the forward strand.
GTGATGTAGCTGCAGCACCCATCATCTGGTTCATGGCCTCAGAAATAGCTGATAACTGCAGTTCTCCAATCTCACCATCTGTATTTGTACCATCACCGCCCATCATAAGGTCAGTGATTACCATAACATCATGCTCTTTAAGAATAAGGATATTGGTTCCATCAAGACCAACTGTGTATTTAATCTGGATAAATACGCAGGGTCTCTCATAGTTATTGATCACACTCTCCCAGTTGGCAAGCTCAACCTGTGGAGTTGTGATATTTACTTTCTGATTAACAAGGGAATACAGCGTAGTTGCTGAAGATCCCATGCTAATATTTGCCACTTCACCAATGGCATCCTTTTCTGAATCAGTAAGTAGTGACTCATCAATTCCACTTCCCCCGGCAGATGGTGCGGCCGCCCCGGCATCTGAAGCGCCGGCATCCGCAGAATCACCTGCAGCAGCATCACCACCACCGCCAGAAGTATCCATTCCGGCTAATAGTGCATTGATTTCATCTTGTGATAACATTCCATCCATGCTGCTACTCTTCCTCCTCTCTTACTACCGAAGTTATCCTTACGGCATATTTATCTTTTGATGTACCTGGCAATGCAGTAAATTTATATATATTCCCCACGTATATCTGCATGTCGGTATTTACCCTGTTATCAAGTCTAATAATGTCTCCAGCCTGAAGATGCACGAAATCATTTACAGAAACATTGCATTTTCCAAGAATGGCTTTAACAGGAACATCCACGTGTCTGACCATGGTTTCCAGGGTCTCTTCATAGTTCTCATCGTTGTTTTTCTGCATTGTCGAGAACCAGAACTTCGTGTTCAGCTTGTCCATAACGGACTCAAGTGTAAAGTAAGGAAGGCAGACGTTCATAAGACCTTCCGTATCGCCAATCTTAATATTCAGCGTAACGATGGCGATCATATCTGTTGGAGAAATAACCTGAGCAAACTGCGGATTAGTCTCAATACGCTCCATAACTGGATTTATTGCTACTACATTTTGCCAGGGCTCAACCATAAGCTGCATGCAAATGGTAACGAGCTTCTCAATAAGTGGCATCTCAATATCGGTAAAGGGTCTTGGTTTATCCAAGGTTCCTCCTTCACCTCCAAGCATTCTGTCAATAAAGGAAAAACCTATATTTGCCTGTAATTCCAAAATGATTGTTCCCTGCAGGGGTAAAAAGTTAATTACTCCAAGGATTACAGGGTTTGACAATGCGTTACTAAACTCGGAATATGTAACAGTCTCAGAGTTAGCAACTGAAACCGATACGTTCTTACGAAGGTATAAAGGCAAAGTAGTAGACAAAAGCCTTCCATAATGCTCATAGATCATCTCCAAAGTACGCAGATGCTCCTTGGAGAACTTGGCGGGACGTTTAAAGTCATAATCCTTGACCTTTTTTTCGTCCGCAGCCTGCATCTGATCTACATCAAGCTCACCGGTCGAGAGTGCTGCCAGCAGACTATCTATTTCATTTTGCGACAGTACTTCACTCAAAACTGACTCCCCTTTCTGTCGGATATATTTTATCCGGCAAAGTGCAATCCATTAGCAGATTGCCTCGTTTTTTAATACTCCCCCAAGATAAATACTTATGCCATAAGTTTACTGGTAAAGTACGCTGGAGAAGGTAACTTCATAAATAAAGTTAGAATTAAACAGTTCCTGAACTTCGTCAAGGATCTTATCCTTGGCAGGAGCATCATCAGCCTGTAATTCTTCAAGAGTGTATGAAGAAAGAACATTTGTGATCTTTCCTTTTATAAGAGATCTCATATTTGCAAGGGACTCTTCTGTTCCAAGGGTTGCATAATCACCGGAAGCCGTATTCATAGTAAATACAACCTCAACAAGCATATAATGACTCTTGCCATCTGCACCGGGCTTAAGATTGATGGTCAGCTGATCATCTCCGGTAAACCCGTAAGTTGCAATGTTAGCAACACCGCCTCCGGCAGATCCTGTAAAGCCACCTGATTCACCACCGTTGGCCTCAAGCTCAAGAGCTGCAGCTATATCGGAAATAAGCTTGGCAGTCTGAGAATTGGTAGTCATAACACTAAGAAGCATAAATCCGGTCATTGCGATATTAACTACAAGCAGTGCAAGAATAATTATTGACAATAAGTTCTTCTTCATAAGTTTTTAGTCTCCCTCTCATGATCAGTAGTTTGCGCTTAATGGATTATAAATCTTGATCTCAACCCTCCTGTTCCTAGCTCTTCCCTCATCAGTTGAATTATCCGCTATGGGATCGTATTCACCTCTTCCTGTATGAAGGAGCTTGGAAGGTTCAAGATTTGTATTCTCAATAAAGTAATTGAATATTGATAAAGCTCTTCCTGAACTAAGTTCATCATTATTGCTGTATTTGCCATTACCGCCCATGGGAACATTATCTGTATGTCCCTCTATTTCAACGGTACCCCCGGCATAGGTCTCTAAGATCTGACCAACTTTATCAATAACTGGAATTGCATCTGCCTTAATATCGACCTTACCGGAATCAAAAAGGATTGATCCCTGAATGGTAAGTTCAACATACTGACTGGTATAATTCAAAGAAACTTCATTATCAATCTCGCCTTCATCAATAGCTGCCTGAATCTTTTCAGCCAGTTCCTGAGAGGCTTCCATCTGTTTTTCTTCCAAAGCTTCTTTTAACTGTTCTTCATCCTTATCGCCTACAGCGTCAGCTTCCTCGTCAGCATCATCCCCAGACTGGGCAAGACCCATTGAGGTAATATAGCTTGAAAGCTCAGTAAGCTGAGATACACCATCACCGATAAGAGCACCTTTTCCTATGGCCATTTCACCACCGGAGAAAATACTGAATGCTGAACTGAAGGATGCTGCAACCTCCTCGAACTTTGCGGCATCCATTGATGCCATGGAGAAAAGCAAAACGAAGAAACAAAGCAGCAGATTCATCAGATCACCAAAGGTACCCTGCCAGGCAGGCAGACCAGGTTTTATCTCTTCTTGTCTCTTTGCCATTATTCGCCTCCATCTCCTGTGCCGTTCTCAGCTTCATAAGCAGATCTGTCACTGGGTGACAGGAAGGATTTAAGCTTCTCCTCAGTTACACGAGGGTTTTCACCGGCCTGAATTGATAAAAGTCCCTCGATGATAATACTCTTAGCCATATATTCCGCATTACTTCTGGCTTTCAGTTTGTTCTCAGCCGGATAACAGAACCAGTTCGCAAGAACAGAACCATAGAATGTAGTAATGAGGGCAACCGCCATGGACGGTCCGATTGATGAAGGATCTGACATGTTCTGCAACATCAGAACCAGACCAAGAAGGGTTCCGATCATACCCCAGGAAGGTCCCATACCTGCAACGTCGCCAAAGAATGAATAATTGGATTTATGACGTTCAGCCATGGCATCAATTTCTGCCTCAAGAATGCTCTTAACAAGTTCAGGTTCAGTACCGTCAACTATAAGCATTACACCTTTTTTCATGAAAGCGTCTTCCAGATTGCCCGCCGCTTCTTCCAGAGCAAGAAGACCTTCTTTACGGGCTGTATTTGAAAGATCGATGATTTTCTTTATGGTAGCCTTTGTATCATCAGCAGGCATCTTAAAGATCATGGTGTAAGATTTAAGACCGCTGACAAAGCTCGGCATACTTCTGGAAGCCAGAACCGCCATGAACGCTCCACCGAATGTGATCATCGCTGAAGGAGCATCAAGGAAGTATTGTACGCCGGAAATACCGGCCGAAAACACAATACTCAAGATCATGAAAAGGAAACATAGTCCTACACCAAGCAATGACGCTATATCCACGAATATACCCCCTTCTTATAAGAAAATATAATGTAAATTCGCTAAATAGTTATTTTGTGTCTCCCCGGATCATGCTACAGATTTCTTCTAAGCTCTCCTTTACAAGGAGCTTCCTTCCCCCACTTAGAATAATTACTGTATCAGGATTGGATTCAATGGTTTCAATGCAATCTGCATTAACGATAATCCTTCTGGTATCTAACTTTGTCAAAAGAAGCAGACTATTATTCATTTCGTAATTTCCTGTTTTATTGCCTTGATATTCCCCTTTTAAAACTTACTTTTGATTCAAATCATCGATAAAATTTCAGTTGAAATGAAATTTTATTTCTATATAGATATATTTTACCACTTTTGCAATACCAATTCTGCTCCTAGTGTTCACAATTTGTACATAATTGAAGTATAATTTCAATGTCGGCGATTGGAATTGAAATTAGATTACATTGTTCTAACCTAATTGTGATTATACTCAGCGCATAATACAACATATTGTGGTATCATACCTATTTTACCACTTTTTAAACCAATTAACAGTACAATTAATAAAAATATAATATATATTGAATCAATTAGCCCTTTGGGAATAATCCCAAAGGGCCATTTATCAGATGGATTATTTGCCTTATGTGTTCCTGTTATTATCTCTTAAGGTTGGTGAGTTCCTCAAGAAGTGTATCTGATACTGTGATGATTCGGCTGTTTGCCTGGAATCCACGCTGAGTTGTGATCATCTCAGTAAATTCCTTTGAAAGGTCTACGTTGGACATTTCCAGTACGCCGGTATTCATATAGCCACCATCTGTGGTGATATCCTGAATTGTAGGATCTCCTGAGTTAAGTGTTGATGAATAGAGGTTATCTCCTTCTTTTGCAAGACCGGATGCATTTGCAAATTCTGCTGAAGCAATCTGTCCAAGAAGCTTAGTCTGGCCGTTTGAATATGTAGCGTAGATAGTTCCGTCTGTGCTGACCGTGATACCGTTCATCTCACCAACTGCTCTACCTGTGTTAAGAGACTTCTTATCCCCCTTTATAGCCTTGATTGTTGATGATCCATTTGTGTTGTAGTTAGTTACTGATGAGAAATCAATTTCGATTGATCCAAGTGTTCTGTCAGATCCCGGAGTCTCCTGAAAACCAAAGGCTTCAAGTCCATCAACCTTCTGATCGAATACAAGATCAACTTTCTTTGTTGTCTCATTTTTATTTGCTGATACGATATTACCTGTTGCTGCGTCGAATACGAGCTGTATTGTCTTATTTGCTTTTGAAAGGTCGGCTTTTGAAGTATAAAGCTTAATGCCCTGCTCATCATCGATTACGTAGTAACCTTCTGAACCATAAGCTCTTGCATCGGCATCTGTTATTCCGAATACAGATTCCAAAAGGCCCTTAGTAGTTGTATCTGCTGTTGCAAGAATTTCTGAAATATATCCCTCCATAGGGAACGTCTTGGATTCTGTAGTATCTGTTGGATATGCAATAACATCATTGGCAGTTGTATATTTTACTGTTCCATCGTCTAATACTTCAGCCAGATAATCTTCGCTTATCTTATTCTCATCTGTCTGCTCGTGTTTTACTGTAATCTTACCACCTGCTATAAATGATACTGTAAACTCTTCATCGTTGAGGTTACTGAAATCATCTGTGAACCCTTCAACTTTTCCTTTATTGTAGGTCTTGATATCAGCTTTTGAAACGCCGTAGATTGTCTGAAGGAGACTGTCATCAATCTCATCGAGGCCAAATCCTTCAGGTTCCTCATCTATGATAATATAACCGGTCTTCTTAGTAGCTGCATCCCTGAATACAACTGTAGGAACATCATATTCAAAAGAATTACTTGCATTGATGTCCTTTTTGTATTTATTAAAGGAAGCTATTTCAGTCGAAGCATCAACAGTTGAACGAACATATGCAACGTTTGCTGTTATTCCTGTTGAACCTGTTATATCCTGAATTGTATAAGTGATGGCAGCTGTTGAAACGTCCGCATCATCATCATTAAGGCCGGATAGGAGCTCTCCCTTTGCAGCACTTGTAAGGCTGGCATAATTTACTGTAAACTCCTGCTTTGACAAATATTTGAAAAGACTTGGGTGACTTGTGCTAGTTACACTTGCACTGCCCCAGTTTGTGCTGTCGTTAAGTGATACAGTAAATGTCTTTGTATCTGCATCATATGTGAATTTAGCTGCTGTTATTGCGGAGCCATCCAGGGTACCATCTGCTTCAAGAGCCGTCTGAATTGCGGTTAACTGAGTAAATGCATTCTGTACATCAGTATCTGTACTTGTAGACATCGCAGTATAGTTAAGTGCTGTCTCTTCTGAAAGCTTAGAAATAAGTGCGTTATAAAGTTTGGTTGAATCAGTAGATGTGATTGAGATATTCTTATTTGCTGGTGTATTTACAGCTTTTCCACCGTAGATTGTAAGTACTCCGGTTGAATCGTTGTATTCGTAGTATGCACCCTTTGGATAAGTAGTAGTATCAAGACCACTTATTACATCACTGATCTTTGTTCCTGCAGGTGTTGAAACAAAATAATCATCATATTTTGTCTTAAGTCCTGATGCAGAAGTTTTATCCTCTGTTTCCTCAGGAACTTTACTTGCTACTATTGTAAGAACCTGAGAGTCATCATCATACTCATATGCATAATGAGAAATGTCACTTATTATAGCCGGATATGCAGTTGAATTGACACCAAAAACCTTGTCCAGCATCTCTGTATTCAGAGAAGAAAGCTTTCCGCCCTCTTCCGAAGGAGCCTGATAGCCAAAGCCACAGTTAGAATTACTGGTGCTTAAAGGAGTGTAAAAATAGTGATCTGTATTGTCCATTGCAAAGGACTTATATGTAGCGTTATTTACTGAAGAACTGTAATCTGTAAAATCAAAGGTAACATTAAGAGCATCAGAGTCAATCTCGTAGCTCTTAATATTTGCATATCTCTTTGTATTAGCTGTCGGATATGCCTTCTCTAGAAGATTAGAAATATCTGAAAGTGTACTGATTGAATCGCCCTTTGCAGGAACATTTTCAAATACAGTCTGGCCACTCTGCATGTAGATTGTTCCGAGTAAAGCTTCCGTCGTAGGATCAGTAGTGGTTGCTATATAATAGCCGTCCTTAAAGTCTGTATAGCCTTCGCTGTTCTGGATATTACCAAAGCTGATGCCTTCCATCTGCGCTTCTGTAAGCTTTGTTCCGTTTGAATCAATGATATCTGTAAGCTCTACTGAGAAAAGATGATCTTCTCCTGTATCCTTGATATTGAACTTAGCTGTATAAAGATATCCCTTATTATCATAGAACTCTAAGGTGATTGTCTTACCATCATCAGATACAACGTTTGAATCGTTGTCGTCGATATTTCCGCTGATAAGTGCTGACGTTGTTGATGCAGGCGAGAATGTTGCGTTCTCTGCGCTCATAACCTGAAGGTTTGTGAGCTCACCGTTCTTATCAACTGTGATTTCTCCGGTCTCAGCATCTTCTTTAGCATTCCAGCCCATTACAAAATATCCGTTTGACTGCATTGCCAGGTTTCCAGCTCCGTCTACGTAGAAGGAACCATCTCTTGTGTAGAGGTTCTCTTTTCCGTTGTTAACAACGAAGAAAGCTTTTCCTGTGATCATGATGTCAAAAGGATTGTTTGTGGTCTGAGTTGCACCCTGAGACTCAATAGCTGTATTTATGGCACCGGACTTAGCACCAAGACCGATCTGACGTGCATTTATACCACCCTTGGTCTCTGTTGCGCCTGATGCTGACTGTGTTGTCTGATACATGAGGTCTGAAAATGTGATTGACTGAGATTTAAAAGAAGTTGTATTAACGTTTGCGATGTTGTTACCAAGAACATCCATCTTGGTCTGATGCGTGCGAAGTCCTGCAACACCAGCATACAATGATCTCATCATAAGGCAAGGTCCTCCATCTTTTTTGGGTGACTTTAATACAAGCAAGGCTCACCATTCCTCACGAATCAAAGTTCCCTGTTTGATTTTGGACGGATTGGAAAAAGTAGGAAGATTCCTTCTGTCAGTCGGGAATCTTAAGATCTCCTGATGGCTTTCTGCCACTTCGGTCCGATCAAGCTATTACCGCTCCGTCTATATTTGTAAATACGTTACTGTTATTTTCTGTCTGATCCATTGCTGTTACTACCGTGTGATTAGGTACATTTACTATAAATGCCAGTTGATCCATGAGAATCAGTGAATCCTTTATACCCTTTTCTCCGGCCTGCTTAGCAGCCTCGTTAAGTCTTTGCATCTGGCTCTCTGAAAGATTTATGTTTCTGTCATTTAGTCTGTTTGCAGCATGCTTTGAAAACTTAACTTCTGTACTGCTTGTGGTATTTATATCGGCACTTTCTTTTACTTTGTTTAGTACCGAAGCAAAAGAAGCTTCACCACTTGGCAGAGGTGTGTTTTGAGGTTTGGGTGTCTTAGGATTTAAGTACTGATCCTGGACTTGTCCGATGGAAAAGAACTGGCGATCATCCATTATCATCCTTTTTCCTCCATCAATTTTTAATAAGCTGTTATTTAACTTAACTTGTCGCGAAAGTTCTGTAACTGTCTCCACGAATCTCATCGATTCTGTTTACGTACTGCTTAAGGGAAGTTACGTAATTAGGATTCATCATATTCTTAGCCTTATCTGACATCTCCTCAGTGTAGAACTGATACATTGTATCGATTGTAAGACCATGTTCTTCATCAGATACGAAATCAAGATTTGCCGGAAGCTTATCGATTGCCTTCATAAAATCTTCAGCAATCTTCTGTGCATCTGTATAATCCGGATCAAATACCTGAGATACATCGTCGATACTGTAGTTGGTTCCACCAATGTTCAGATAAGCCTTATTTCCGCTGTAGGTTACAAAATCAACAGTTCCGGTTACATCTGTGATTTTTCCTGTATCAGGATTTCTCTGGGTTACCAGAACCTCTTTTCCAACAAGTTCAGATGCTCTTGAAAGTGACATTGCATTTGCCATATTGCTGAGCTGTTCAACCTGAGTGAAGGTTGCGTACTGAGCGATATACTCTGTGTTGGATGTCGGTTCCATAGGATCCTGATATTTCATCTGTGCTACAAGAATCTGCATAAAAGAATCTTTGTCGTAGCCGGTTGTAGTATTTCTTGTAGAGGTATCGGAAGAGTTAAGGTTTGTGACCTGTCCATCTTTGATAATAGCGGTTGTTGAATTAAGATCTGCCATATTCCCCTCTTTCTGATACTAGCTTAAGCGCTAAAATCAATTGTGTTACCGTTATAAGCCATCATCTGTGCTGCTATAAGCTCTGCCTGAGTCATTTCTTCTTCAATCTCTTCATCAATTTCTGCAAGGTTTATTCGTTTTAGAGATTTTCTGTTTTTCTCCAGTTGATCTCTCGATGCTTCATTGTTGTCGTCCTGCTGAAGATTCTGTTCAAAGGCATGTGATGCGATTGTTACTTCTATTGATGTGACTTTTACACCCTGCTCATCGAACTTTTGCATAAGTGCTGTCATCTGACTCTCAACAGCTTCTTTTACTATCTCATTCTGAGCTGTAAACTTGGCTGTGATTCCGTCTTTGGAACTTGTAAGTAATATGTTTACATTTCCAAGACTTGCGGGATGAAGCTGAAGTTCCATTGACGTTTCTTCCGGCGAAGCTGAAACTGTAATCTTTTCAGTGATCTGTCTGACGATATTCTCCATCTGGACTCTGTCGGTATAGCTTTCTATCGGTGCGGTCTCAGGATTAGCCGCCTCAACGATATTCTCTACAATTTTGTTAAATGGATTTATCATCTGTTCATTCTTAAAAAGATTGCTTCCGGATTCCTTATGCTCTGAGAAATTTGATTCCTCTTCCTGGGGCTCAATTACTTCTGCTAGCTCACTTTCGTTTTCAGGAACTGTTATCTCTCTTTCAGGAATCTGTGTTTCGTTCTTGACTTCGACTTTTACCACTTTTTCATCAGTAGCTACCGTCTCTTTTAATACATTGTCAAAAACAGGATCTTTTTCATTTTCAGTTGTTTTTGTTTCTTTTACAGTTTCAATTACTTCATTTAGATCTTCAGGCTGAATGTCATATTCGGTGGATAATTCTTCTCTCATGTCGTTTACTTCGGAAAGAACATCCTTAAGTGATTCGTACAGATCTGCATCAACTATAAGGTTGGCACCTCCATCATTGTCACTGATTGAATTTACTACCTCTATTACTTTCTCAGGATTTAAAAGATCCGCCGGAGCAAGTCCTAAAAGTTGCATTACTGCTATTATTTCTTCCTCCGAAACATCAGCCATTTCAGCAATTTCTTCGATAAGCTTCTTGCCGTCTTCTGATATGGCGTTCTGCAGCTCTTCATTAGCCTCCTTGCCATCTGTTTCTTTTGTATTTACAGCTTTTTCTTCCGTAGACTGCGCTTTATTTGTGGCCTTTGCATCTTCAGTATTATTTGCGCTCTTATCGTTTGGGGTTACGTTGTTACCAGTCTTGGAAGTATCTAATGCTTTGCTCTTCTCATCCTTGGAAGCAGCTTTTTCAGTGCCTGAATTATTATTCTGACTGTTACTTATGGTGTTAAGTATGTTGTCAAAACCTTTTTCTTTTGTGTCTGTCTTAACATTTGCTGTAAATGAAACAGTTTTGGCTGCAGTGCTCTGTGTCATGTAGGTTAATGCTCCTACCTGCGTCTGTGCACTGCCCATTCTATTCCTCCTTTCCCTGTTTTTCTGAGTTTCTATTGCGACTTCGTATGCCCAGCAAACATACATGATCATAGCTATAGAATCTCAACTATTATATCGGCATACTCTGCTTTAACTTAACCCATAAAGGCAATAAAAAAGACCTTTTCTGTGAAAGAAAAGATCTTTTTATTTTATAATTTTTTAATGAGATCCTGTTACCTGAGTCGATTCCTTCTCAAGGGCATCAGGCTCAAGCATCTGTGTAAGTTTTGCCGCATTTTCTTTTTCCATTGCAGCTAAAATATCAGCTCTGTTCTCAACTGTCATCTGAGCAAGGATCCTTGAAACAAGAGATATCTGATTCTCAGCAACCATCTCATCAAATACCTTGGCAGCAGTCTTTGCTTTCATACCTGAATAGGTTGTAACAAAGGCGCTGATTGCTTCATCTTCAATTTGTTGCCTTTTTATCTCTTCATAAAGCTTCGATGCATTTTCAGGATCTATCTGTTCGTAATATTTTGCATACTCTGAAGCGTCCGGAGCATAATCCCCATAAACTACATTTGCATAGAATTCAGCTCTTTCCTCATAGAACTCTTTTTGCTGCTGCTCAAAGGGCTCAAGTCTTGCTACCTCTGTCTTAAGCCTTTCTATTTCTGTTGCATAGGCACTGTTCTGTTCCATTTCGGACTGAAGAGCCTGCTCAAGTCTCTTAATATATGCATTTGCAGCTTCCAAAGAATCAATTCCGGATTCTGTACTTTCCGAGGTACTTGTATCAACCGGTGTTTCTGTCTGAGATTGTTTTAAAACCTTATCCGGAAGGATAAGATTAAGTCCCGGAACATCCTTGATAATAGGGGCAAGAATGTCCGAGCCAAAGCCGCCTACATCAAGCTTTATAAGAACGCCCATGATAACAAGCCAGATTAAAATGATCAGGAATGTAATAACAATAGTCGCAAAACCGCCGGCATTATCTCCATAGAGTTCTGCCTGTCTGTCTGCAAATTCCTGAGCTTTTTGCTTCTGGGCTTTTCTCTGCTCTTTAAGCTGTTTCGAATATTCTTTTCTATCCGCTTTAAGTTTGGCCTTCACGGCCTTGGGGTCTTCACCATTTGCCGGATGCCCAACGCTAGTATCTGCCATTTAATCCCTCCGGATAATTTAAGAATTTAGGATTTTTCATCACGCTGCCTCTGGGTATAGGTAAAAGAGGTGCGTTGATCTACTTCTTTAAATTCAGCCTGTTTTTCTTCCTCAATATACTCTGCATAAGCCCTGTCCCTTAAGGTCTCCTGCATTTTTCTCTCCTGAATGGCCCTTGAGAGTCTGATTCTTATCTTCTCAACAACATCTTCCTGTTTCTTTACGACCCTGCTTTGAGAAGCAATCATTACATCCATCTGAGCAGTCGCATACTGATTGTCAAGAATATCCTGAAGTTGCAGGCTTTCAGCTTTTCGAAGTTCTTCGGCTTCTATCAGGTAATTCTCTTTACGCCTAATATATTCATCTAAAATATCAAGCTGCCTGTTAAGCTCAGACTGGGCAGAGGCAAATTCCATTTTGATCTGCCCCTCAGTCTTTTGCTTGATATTAAGGACATTTTGCATTCTATAAACAAATCTCGCCATAAATCTTCTCAGTCATTAAACATATCAACGAGAGTGTTTCGAATCTGCTCAAAGGTGAATTTCTCATCGGTCTCCTGCATAAGAAATTCGTTAACCCTCTCAATCTTTGAAACTGCATAATCTATGTTCTTGTTTGCACCGCTTCTGTAGGCGCCGATATTTATAAGATCCTCGGCATCATTATACGTAGCAAGAACGTTCTTTAATTTGCCCGCAGCTTTTTTATGCTCAGGATCGGCGATTGCAGACATACATCTTGAAATACTTGCAAGTACATCTATGGCCGGATAGTGATTCTTTTGCGCCAGCTTACGATTAAGAACAATGTGACCATCCAGAATACCTCTTGCAGTATCGGTGATAGGCTCGTTCATATCATCACCGTCTACAAGAACTGTATAAAGACCTGTAATTGATCCCTTTCTGGATCTGCCAGCACGCTCTAAAAGCTTTGGCATTTCTGCGTAAACACTTGGCGGATACCCTCTCGAAACTGGTGGTTCACCACTGGCAAGGCCAATCTCTCTCTGAGCCATGGAAAAACGAGTAAGCGAGTCCATCATAAGAAGCACATCTTTACCCTTATCTCTAAAATACTCTGCGATTGAGGTAGCGGTCTTAGCAGCCTTGAGTCTTTCTAGGGCCGGTTTATCAGAAGTTGCGCACACAACGATAGAACGCTTCATACCTTCTTCACCAAGGTCCCTCTCAATGAACTCTCTAACTTCCCTTCCACGCTCTCCGATAAGAGCAATGACATTTATATCTGCCTGAGTATTTCTGGCAAACATACCAAGAAGCGTACTCTTACCAACACCGGAACCGGCAAAAATGCCTATACGCTGGCCTTTTCCAACAGTAAGAAGACCGTCCACCGCCTTTACTCCCAGGGACAAAACATCTGAAATCGGATCCCTTGTCATAGGATCGGGGGGCTGGTTCTCTACAGAATAAGCAATACCATCCTCAAGAACCGTTCCTTTGCCATAGCTTGTTCCGTCAATTCGGCCAAGACCATCAAGAGTCTTGCCAAGAAGCCCTTCTCCTACATTTACCCTAAGCGGAGAATCAGTGTTTTCTACTACACTGCCATTTCCGATACCGCTGGTGTTCTCGTAAGGCATAAGCTGAACGTGATTGTCCTTAAAGCCAACAACCTCCGCCATAGCGGGCTTTCCTTTACTCTCGGACATAGTCTCATTATCCTTCTTTTTGGGATAAATTAGACAAATATCTCCAAGCTTAGCATCAGGTCCCGCTGACTCAATGGTAAGCCCAATAACATTTACCACTTTACCGGACATACGATAAAATGGTGCATTCTGCATTTTTTTATACTTGGAAAGATCAATTGATGATACAAGCATAAAAAACCTCAAACAAAAATCTATCGTTTCACTCTGTCAAATGATAATAGCTTAAGCTTTCTAGAAAGCTCAGACAATTCAACACCAAGACTGCAGTCAAAAATTCCACTGTCTGATTCGATAATGCATTCATTCTCTTTTAAAAGAGGGTCCTCGATAATCTCCATTGTTGTGCTTGGAGATGTAATGCAAGCCTCTAAATTTGCTTTCTCATCAAGGACATCGTCGTAATCGTCTGATGAAACATGAACGATAAGATCCTTTCCCGGCTCAATTCTACCAAGGGTGGTCTTTAAAAGATGAAGAATAATGCCTTTGTCATCCCTAAGTTCAACACCAAATACATGCTCATAGATCTGAGTCAGTACATCAACCATCTCAGGTTCAAGACCATCAACAATCTGCTGATATTCAGCCTCAAGATCTCCACGTTGCTGCTCGATTTCTGCCTTAAGAGACTCTGCTTCAGCAACACCTTCCTGATATCCGGCTTCATAGCCCTGTCTATGCCCTTCCTCCTGCGCCTGCTGCATAAGAGCATTGGCCTGTTCCTGAGCGTTCTGGATTATGGCATCCGCCTGTTCCTGAGCCTGCTGGAGTTTTAGATCTATCTCAGCCTGCATGGCTTCCATATCAAATTGAGGATCAGGAAATGATTCAAGCATACCTTGATCCTCAGTTAGTTGAGACAACTGTTTCATATCTATGCCGGGAACGAAGTCGTCTTCCTGCATTTCTTCAGAAAATCCGCCTTCCTCCGGCATGAGTTCTCTTTGTTTTTTTAACTCTAATTCGTGAAAAGCTTCAATTTTTTTATTTGCAAGCTCATTGGAATCAATTACAAAGGTTTCAGTATTGTCGTAATTCACAAAGCCTGCCTTAAACAGATTAGACAACTAACTCATCACCTCCACCTCTGGAGATTACAATCTCACCTGCATCCTCAAGCTTTCTGATTACGTTAACGATCTTCTGCTGAGCTTCTTCAACATCCTTCATACGAACAGGTCCCATGAAGTCCATATCTTCCTTGATCATAGCAGCAAGACGCTTTGAAAGGTTGTTAAAGATTGCTGTCTGAACATTTTCGGTAGCTCCCTTAAGAGCAAGACCAAGATCAGAGTTCTCAACTTCACGCAACACACGCTGGATAGATCTGTCGTCCAGAAGAAGAACGTCTTCGAATACGAACATCTTCTTTCTGATCTCGTCTGCAAGCTCCGGCTCTTCGATTTCCAGCGTTTCCATGATGTGCTTTTCTGTTGCACGATCTACTGTATTCAGGATCTCTACTACTGCATCTACACCACCAACGATAGTGTAATCCTGGTTTACAAGTGAAGACAGCTTTGATTCCAGCACTTTTTCTACCTCTTTTATTGTGTCAGGACTTGTTCTGTCCATGGCAGCTATACGCTTAGCAACATCTGCCTGTCTGTCCGGTGGAATAGCAGAAAGAATAAGCGCACTCTGAGAAGGCGACATATAGGACAAAATAAGAGCAATAGTCTGTGGATGCTCATCCTGAATGAAAGTAAGTAGCTGTGAAGGCTCTGTTTTACGAATAAACTCGAAAGGCTTAACCTGAAGTGAAGCAGTAAGCTTACTGATAACATCCATAGCTCTGTCTTCACCAAGTGCCTTCTCGAGAAGCTCTTTAGCATAGGTGATACCACCTTCAGCAATATACTGCTGGGCAAGCAAAACACCATAGAACTCATCTAAAACAGCTTCCTTGATCTGGGATGTAACACTTCTTGTATTAGCAATCTCCAGCGTAAGCTCCTCTATTTCTTCGTCCTTAAGATGTTTGAATATGGCGGAAGATTTCTCCGGACCTAATGCGATCAGAAGAATTGCCGCTTTTTGTGTGCCTGTAAAATCGGCGATTATACTGGTGGATCCGCCAGTAGCTTCAACATCCATCTTTTACTCCCCACTTAGAATTAAATAATTAACGCATGACAACAGTTTGCTTAGATCCCATAATCCTCATTAAGCCAGTTTCGAAGAAGGGTTGCTGCGGCCTCAGGATTTTCATCAACGAATTTCTCGATAAGTCTCTTTGTCTCAGAACCGGTATCCATTTCAATATCTTCAAGAACTTCCTCAGGCTGAGATTCAAGAAGCTGCTCAACAGAAAGCGCTTCATCTTCCGGCTGCTCTTCTTCAACAACTTTCTTGGTCCACATGCTCTTGATAACAATGAATGCAAGCAGAGCAAGTATCGCGAGAATGGTTACAATCTGAAGAATATCCGTAATTGTAATTGTTGATCCTGTCTTGTCAAAGAATACGTACTGTGTATATGCAGCCATAGCTACATTTTCTACAGCAATACCGGTAGCCTTGGAAACTACATTAAGCATATCTTCAGGCACGGTCATCGCAACAGGCTCAGCATTTGATAACTTATACTCGGTCCAGGTCTTGTTTTCATTGGCACCGGAATCGTAGTTTTCCTCTTTCATAACAACATAATTTATTGCTGTTACAGATATGGAGGATTCATCATACTTTATAGAGCCGGGAATATTGGTCTTTGTAGTTATCTTCTCATTTGGAAGATAATCCCTCGACTCTTCTGTAATTGATGATGTTGAATTGGTATTATCCTGTGTAACATAGGTTGTCTCATCATCTGCATTTGTGTCAGTTCCGGGAATACCACTTACACCATTAACATTTTCTGCATTATAAACATCTTCATGGCTAAGAACGCCCTGAGTCTGTCCCTCTGCAGGAGTGTAATCGTGTTGTACTGTTTCTTCATTGGAAAAATCAAAGACAAGGTTGCTGGCAACCTCTATATTGTCATAGAGCTTAGTCCCCAGAAGAACCTTTTTTACTTCTCCCTTTACAACCTGCTCGGCCTTATTCTTTATAGTAAGCTGAGTGCTGGCAATACGTGGTGAATCTGTATCCTCTGAACCGGCAAAAAGCATATTGCCCTGTGTATCCAAAATAACAATGTCGTTAGTTGACTTATTACCCAGAGCAGCTGCAACAGCCTTTGCAAGGAAAGCAGCATTATCTTCAGTAAATTCGCTTTCCTCCCGAAGTTCAAGAAGGATCCATGCAGAAGACTCCTCCTGGTTTCCTATCAGAGTACCGTCATTATCAGGAATATGAAGGTCAACATTTGCGCTTTTTATAGCATCAAATTTGGCCATAAAATCCTGTTCCAGCCTGCTTTCCAAATAGACAACATATTTCTTCTGTTTATCAGATTCAGTAGTAGAAAAACTACTTGTTGTAACATTATCTATCGTATATGCATAGGATTGAATGTCATTTGCTCCAAGCAAAAGATTGGCATCAGCCTGATCTTTTTTCAGAATCTTAAACTCCAATCCATCGTCAGATAATTTATAATTTATGGAATTCGTATCAAGAAGATCCTTGATCTCAGAAGCTTCCTTGGTAGAATTGGCTTGAACCAAAAGAACATACTGAGGCTGGTTTAAAACTGTAACCAAAATTATGATGGTAAGAAGTATTACAGTTCCTGCGCCGACGATAAGTGTCTTCTGTCTTGCAGTGAACTGGTTCCACCAATCGAGAACTTTTTGCCACAAGGCTCTTAATCTTTCAGCCATAATTCTCCCTCCCCTTTAATAGTATTTTTTGCGATATGCTTAGTGCAAGCACAGCATTTTGTGACTTTGCATCCTTATATCGCTCAGATCTGCATTTGCGTAATTTCACGATATGCAGAAAGAGCTCTATCGCGCACCGCAATTGTGTACTGAAGTGTAGTCTGTGCCTTTTGCAGAGCAACAGAAAGATCATGAGTATTCTCAGTCTGGCCAAGAGCCCATTTTATTTCTTCATTTTCTGCATCAGACAAGTATGCATTTGTTGTATCTATATTCTCAAGAGCCCGATTAAAGATAGTAGAAAATTTACTTTCTTCTTCAGGTTCCCCAAGAATATTGTAAACAGTGCTGTTTCTTTTTTCAGCAGCCCTGATCACATCGGATGAAACATTTCTCAAAACAGAAATATCAGGTGACGCCATTATTCCCTCCCATATTTAAATACCAAATATCAGGCTATCCATTATCCTTTGCTAAGCTCAAGTCCTGTTGTAGCCAGATTTTTGCTGGCATTAAAAGCTGTAGCATTTGCCTCATAGGATCTTTGAGCATCTATAAGGTTCGTCATCTCGGTTACAGTGTTGACATTCGGATAAGTAACATATCCATTCTCATCTGCATCCGGATGTGATGGATCATAAACAATATTCATCTGAGTCCAGTCATCTTCCTGAACCCTGACAACCTTAACGCCTCTTCCAGAATACTGTTCAAGTCTGTCATTTAATATGCGGGAAAAAGGTGTCTGTCCGCCTTTTTCCTGGAACCTTACTACTTTTCTCACATAAGGAGTACCATCTTCGGTTCTGGTAGTATTGGCATTTGCAATATTTTCAGAAATGATGTCCATTCTAAAGCGTTGAGCAGT
Organism: Butyrivibrio sp.; assembly: GCA_017413105.1. Lineage (GTDB taxonomy): Bacteria > Bacillota > Clostridia > Lachnospirales > Lachnospiraceae > Butyrivibrio. Next base: position 120,128 of record JAFPVA010000130.1, read on the forward strand.
CATTCCGGATGAGTTGATGTTAAAAGAATCGTAAATACTCATATAGCCTCCTTCTTCAATCAGAAGCACCAATTACTGCATTCTTCTTAAGAATAATTATGACGATTTACATACCGCCTGCAGATTCTGGAATTCATTTGAAAGTCCGGACATAAGCCCCGAATACTTTATCTGGTTTGCTGCAAGCATTACATTTTCTGTATCTACGTCCACATTGTTGTAGTCAAGTCTATATGAAAAACCTGAATAATCATTTACAACTCTGGGCGCAAGTTTCTCATCCTGTACATCACGTATCTTGGCGTCCATAGTTTTATATTTGGAATAGCCAAGCGCTCTTTCGAGCTCATCCTCAAAATTAACGTCCTGTCTCTTATAATAGGGTGTATCGATGTTGGCAATATTATTAGAAATTACCTCATTCCTTTTCCAGGCAGCATCAGCGGCTTTATCAAGCACGTTTATGTAGTCAAAAACACTGCTATTTATCATTTTTACCTCCTAAAAGTTAAAAATGGATATAAAAGGACACACTAATTTTATTATATCTATAATAAAATCTTTTTAGTCAAAATACAAGAGTAATACACCTTATATAGTGTTTTTTATATCCAAAAACTACAAGATGTATAAAAAAAGAAGAGATTTACCTAATAATGATAAATCCCTTCATCTACATCCATCCTGTAATATATTTATCGGATTCTTAGTCCCCGCATTTAATTCCAATCAAGCGAAAAATATAAGGCAGTAGTATGTTATGTTTTTATGTATCGCTTACAATTCCTGTTTCAATTTTTTGATCTCATTAAAGACCACATCATTGGTTACCTTGATATAGGTTCCCTTCATACCCGAAGATCTGGATTCAATGACTCCGGCGCTTTCAAATTTCCTTAAAGCATTTACGATAACACTTCTGGTTATCCCAACTCTGTCAGCAATCTTACTAGCTACCAGAACTCCTTCCATTCCATCAAGTTCATCAAAGATATGGATGATAGCCTGCATTTCGGAGAAAGAAAGCGTTCCGATTGCAGATTTAACAACCGCAAGTTTTCTGCTCTCCTCTGCATTCTCTTCATTTACAGCCCTTAGCATCTCAAGCCCTACAACAGTAGTACCGTATTCGCAGAGAATAATATCATCTATATCATAAGGAGCATCTGTTTTATAGATAAAAAGTGTTCCAAGTCTCTCGCCTGCAATCTCGATAGGAGTTATGATTGCCTGGAATTTCGAGAAGTCAATCCCCTCAAATCCCAGAGTCTCAAGATTAACATTCTCTTTTGTAGAAAGAATGGTCAAAAGTCTTTCGTTCAGCATTGGGTCTATAAAGGAACCAACATTATCAACCAAAAGATCGCTCAAGGATTCGACATTTGCACTTTCTCCGATGCCAAGTACTTTACCTTTTCTGCTTATGACAAACATATTAGACGATAATATGTCACAAAGGACTCGGCAAATATCGTTAAAAACAACTTTCCCGGAATTACTGTTGTGCAAAAGTTTGCCAATCTTACGGGTCTTGTCCAGTAGCTGTACACTACTCATTGCATCTCTCCTTTAATGATGTATTTCCCCAATGCGCCTTTTAATAAACGTAATACCGCTTATTTCTCTTCTACGCTATTGTTATCATAGCATAAAAAAATAGGCGCTTCAAACAATAAAGTGCCTACAATTATGAAAAAAAGGTAAAGAATTCAGAAAATTGCAATAACGAAGTAAGCATATAAATAAATAGCTGCAGATACAAGTTCACTTGTAAATCTGCAGCAATTTGTATACCTATTTAGCGAGTAAAGTATCACTCTTTTTCTTTTGGCTTCTCACCAACATATCCACATTCCTGATTGCTGCACACAAGCTTGTTGCTCTTTGCATACATCATACTTCCGCATTTTGGGCATTTATTCGCAACGGGCTTCTGCCAGGACATGAAGTCGCATTCAGGATGTCCGATACATCCGTAGTAGATTCTGCCTTTACGGGTTCTCTTAAGAACAAGATCCTTACCGCATTTTGGACATTCAACGCCAATCTTCTCAAAATAAGGCATTGTGTTCTTACATTCCGGGAATCCGGGACAAGCAAGGAACTTTCCGTGAGGACCGTATTTGATGACCATGTTTCTGCCACAGCAGTCGCAGATCTGATCTGTAACCTCATCCTGAACCTGAACTTTTTCAAGCTCCTTCTCAGCAGCCTCTACTGCCTTGTTAAGGTCAGGGTAAAAATTCTCAATAACAGTCTTCCACTTTACCTCACCCTCTGCGATTCCATCAAGAAGTGCCTCCATATTGGATGTAAAGTTAACATCAACTATCTGGGGAAATGCATCATTCATCATCTTGTTTACTGCCTGACCAAGTTCTGTGATGAAAATAGCCTTGTTTTCCTTGGTTATATAATGTCTTGCAAGGATAGTTGAAATTGTCGGAGCATAAGTACTTGGTCTTCCAATTCCAAGAGCCTCAAGATCATGCACCAGCGAAGCCTCGGTGTAATGAGGCGCAGGCTGAGTAAAATGCTGTGCTGATTCAAAAGAATCAAACTTAAGCTTTGTATTTGTATCAAGATTCTTCATGAGAACATTCTTCTCAATCTGATCTTCATCGTCTGTATATACATTAAGAAATCCGTCAAAAACAGTCTTTGAAGCAGCTACAGTAAATCTGTGCTCGCCGGCATCGATCTTTACGGAAGTAGTCTCATATTTGGCAGGAGCCATGCGGCTTGCCATGAATCTTCTCCAAATAAGCTGATACAGCCTGAACTGATCCCTTGAGAGATAATCTTTAACTACTACAGGAGTATTCTCAATATATGTAGGTCTTATTGCTTCGTGAGCATCCTGTATCTTTGCTTCATTCTTCTTGGCAGTTGTTCCCTCGGCAAGATACTCTTTTCCAAAATTCTCCTGAATATATGCATTTGCAGAAGCTACAGCTTCAGCAGATACTCTTGTAGAATCAGTACGAAGATAGGTGATAAGACCAACGGTTCCCTGCTTGCCAAGTTCAATTCCTTCATAGAGCTGTTGTGCAACTCTCATAGTCTTTTGTGTTGAGAAATTGAGAGCCTTTGAAGCTTCCTGCTGAAGTGTTGATGTAGTAAACGGAAGCGGTGCCTTCTTGCTGCGCTCGCCCTTCTTAACATCAGTAACACTGAACTTCTCGCCTTTCAAAGAAGCACAGATTTCCTCCATCTCCTTTTTGTTCCTGATCTCTTTTTTCTCATTGCCAACACCATAGTAGTGAGCAACAAGAGGCTTTTTCTCTCCCTCAGCCAAAAGATTTACATCAAGAGTCCAATATTCGGTTGGAATAAAGTTATCAATCTCTTCTTCTCTATCAGCAATGATCCTAAGAGCAACTGACTGTACTCTTCCGGCACTAAGGCCCCTCTTTATCTTGGACCAGAGAAGCGGTGAAATGCTGTAACCCACCATTCTGTCAAGAACACGCCTTGCCTGCTGAGCATCCACAAGGTTCATATCAATATCCCTTGGATGCTTCATAGCTTCTTTAACAGCGTTCTTAGTAATTTCGTTAAATGTAACCCTCTGAACAGTTGCATCTGCATCATCAAGCTTAAGAGCAGATACAAGATGCCAGCTGATTGCTTCTCCCTCACGGTCCGGGTCAGTTGCAAGATAGATCTTGTCAGCCTTTTTAACCTGCTTACGAAGTTCAGCCAGTACGTCTCCCTTTCCACGGATAGTTATATATTTAGGTTCAAAGTCATGATCGATGTCCACACCCATAGAGCTCTTGGGAAGATCACGGACGTGACCGTTACTTGCTGCGACCTCATAACCGGTACCTAAAAACTTCTTGATTGCCTTCACCTTTGTAGGTGACTCAACAATAAGAAGTGAATTCTTTTTTCCTGCAGTTTTACTTGTTTTTGTTGCCATTACAGTAAATACGCCCCTTCATACATATTGCTAAAATTATACCTTCTTATTAATATCTATTTTTTTAATATTCGTCAACCCCTTAATCTATATACAAAAACAGGGACCTATGCAAAATTTGATAAGTCCCTATTATTTATTCTCTTCTCAGACGGCCATATGCCTTCTATCCGAAAGATGATGTTCAATCTTTTCTTTGTACATCTTCATGTCGATGTATTCAAGGAAATCCTTTACTTTCATTCCGCATCCCTGCTCATATACAGCAACACCTGTGCTGATTGAAAGATCGATTTCTCCCTTATTGCTCCAGTCGATTCCTGCAACCGAATCCTTAATATTCTTTATCTTTTGATGCAGTTCCTTCTCATCATTGGTTCTTGTAATAATGCAGAACTCATCTCCGCCAAAACGGCCAACCACATCATCCTTTTCAAAAGAAGCTGTTAAAACTCCGGCAATACATTCGAGAACTTCATCTCCTGCTTTGTGACCGAACTTATCATTGATAGTCTTAAAGTAGTCCACATCGATCATTATTGCCGCAAATTCTTTTTCCTTGCTCTCACAGATAGCACGTTTCATAGCAAGGTCGATACCTCTCCTGTTTACTATACCTGTAAGATAATCAAGATTAACATCTCTCTTCTGTACATAAATAAGCAGTATCATGCAAGCCAAAACCGTCGCAGCATATTCAAGATTAAGATATGAAAAAGTAACCTGCAAAAAGCCGCCCATTGCAACAATAATCGGAAACAGCATGATTGGAAGTCTGTAGCTCTGAATAATTCCATTTTTGAACACGAAGACATAGAGCATAACAGAAAGGCACAAAATCACATGGAAAATGCCTCTGATAAGATACAGATCACCCCTGTGATATGTTAAGCCCTCATAATAAAAGAACCATCCTGTGCCAAAAATCTGGGCAGAAGTGACCATAGCAAAATTTATCATTGCGTATATTCTGATAAACCAAAGAAAACCGGAACGTTTCTTAGGATCTCCATAGACAGTATAGGAATCAATATATGCCATGGAAAACAAAAATCCCAGAGGATCAAAAGCAAAAACAAAATAATCGCTGAATTTAGTCAAAAAGATATAATCAGGCCCAAGTTCCCTTGCAAGATCCCCAACCGCTGATACTCCCACCAAAAGGGTCAGGATTGAGATCAGTTTTATAAATGCTATATTAGACTTTGATCTTCGGTCATTTTCCTGGAAAAGAAGCAGAAGCAAAGCCAAGATAAACGTATATAAATTTAGAACAAGACCCCCACTTATCTGAATACTCATAAACTCTCTCCCTCTTAAACGCTCACCCCACATGTAGCTAAAAATTAGCTACAGCAAAACGCTATAGGAAGCATTAAACTATAAAACACTACCATTTGTCAACACATAACTTTAGTTTAGTAAAATAAAAGAGCCAGGAATTACATGCATTCTGGCTCTTTTATCTCCAATTTATAAAATTTGCATAAACTTTACAATTTTATTACAATGAACTAATTTAATTAAATTATATTAATTCATTAAGTAAATAACATATGAGATTAAGCATTCAAATTATTTACTTATTCTCAGGAAGCCAAGCTGTTTCTTTTGATGACTTTTTTACAAAAGGTCTCTTGATAGCCTGTTTTGCTCCGTTAGGAAGAATAAATTTAAGTTTATCTTCTGCCTTTCTCATTGTAGAAGCATCAGGGTTATCTCTTGTAAGCTTGATAGCATCAAATTCACAACGTGTTGTGCAAAGACCGCAGCCGATACACTTGTTAGGATCTACAATTGAAGCGCCGCAGCCAAGGCAACGGGATGTTTCCTTCTTAACCTGCTCTTCTGTAAATACAAGCTTAGTATCACGGAAGGAAAGCTTTCCGTCAGTATTTTTGTTTCCGGCAACCTGACGGCCAACGTGATCATAATCCTTAACTGAGATATCATCCTTATCAAGCTCAAGGAAGAAGTTAGGATCACGGCCAATTGTAAGTGAAGAATGAGGCTGTACGAATCTGTGAATTGACTCAGCGCCCTCTTTTCCACATGCAATAGCATCAATAGCAAATCTTGGTCCATAGAACATATCTCCACCAACGAAGATGTCCGGTACAGTTGTCTGGAATGTGATCTTATCTGCAACAGGAGCAGGTCCTTTGAACTCAACCTTCTCATCCTTAAGAAGATCGCCCCAAACTATAGCCTGACCTACAGAGAGAATGACATTCGAACAGGAAATCTCAATAGTCTCATTCTCATCATACTTAGGATCAAATTTACCTTCAGCATTCTTTACCTGAGTACACTTCTTGAATACAATTCCCTTAACCTTGCCGTTTTCTGTAAGGATCTCCTTAGGGCCCCATCCGCCCTTGAACTCGATTCCTTCAGACTCAGCGAGTTCAATCTCTTCAGGAAGCGCAGGCATAATGTCTCTTGTCTCAAGAGAAACCTGAGTTATCTTAGGGCTTCCGCAACGAAGCGCAGTACGGCTGACATCAATAGCAACATTACCACCACCGATAACTACTGTATCTCCTGTAAGCTTATAGCTCTCATCATCTATAACATCATGAAGAATATCAACGCCCTTAAGTACACCCTCAGCATCCTCTCCGGGAACGCCGACACCACGTCCGCCCTGACAGCCGATTGCGATATAAAATGCCTTGTAGCCCTGCTCTCTAAGCTCTGTAAGAGTAATATCCTTTCCAACCTCTACTCCGAGACGGATATCTACTCCAAGCTCTCTAAGAACATCTACCTCTGCTTCAACAACGTCTTTTTCCATTACGAAGGAAGGAATACCATAGGTAACCATTCCGCCCGGCTTCTTGTTCTTATCAAAGAGTGTTGGCTTGTAGCCCTTAAGAGCAAGATAATATGCACAGGAAATACCTGCAGGACCTGCACCGATGATAGCAACCTTCTCGTCAAAGCCGCCGCCAAGCTTAGGAATAACCTTCTTTGGAATGTATCTTGTCTTCGCATTAAGATCACGCATTGCGACGAACTTCTTAACCTCATCGATTGCAAGGGCCTGATCGATAGTTCCTCTTGTACATGCATCCTCGCAGCGACGATTACATACATGTCCGCAAACAGCAGGAAGTGGATTATACTTCTTGATAAGAGCAAGTGCCTCATCATATCTTCCCTGGGAAGCCATCTTGATGTAGCCCTGAACAGGAAGATGCGCAGGACAAGCTGTCTTACAAGGAGCTGTACCTGTCTTGTGAGTATTGATACGGTTAATATCACGGTAATCCTCTGTCCACATCTCCTGTGACCACTTCTGCTCTGATGGAAGAGGCATCTTAGGATAAAGGACCTCGCTGCCATCCTTCTTGCAAAGCTTCTGTCCAAGAGTAGCAGCGCCGGCAGGACAAACCTCTACACATCCACCGCAGGCAACACATTTCTCTTTGCTTACATGTGCAACATAAGCAGAACGTGACATATTAGGTGTGTTAAAGAGCTGTGAAGTACGAAGAGCATAGCAAACATTTACGTTACAGTTACAGATAGCAAAGATCTTATCCTGCCCGTCAATATTTGTAATCTGATGAACAAAACCGTTATCCTCAGCCTGCTTGAAAATCTCAAGAGACTCTTCCTTAGTGATATAATGGCCATCCTTCTGAGTCTCAACTACATAGTCAGCCATATCGCCAATGGCAATGCACCATCCTTCAGGATCATCAGCACAGCCCTGCTCAAAAGTCTTTCTAGATCTTCTGCAAGAGCAAGGAGATGCTGCATATTTGCCCTCATACTTATCAAGCCAGTGAGAAATGTGCTCAAGATTGATAGATGAGCCCTGCATCTCGATAGCCTTTTCAACTGGGATAACATGCATACCAACACCGGCTCCGCCCATAGGAACCATGTGTGTAAGACCCTCAAGAGGAATACGGCTCATTCTCTCAAAGAAAGCGCCTGCTTCAGGATGTTCCTCAAGAACCTTGTGGTTCATATTTCCAAACTCAGCTGATCCAGGAACATACATCGGAAGAACATACTGCTTCTCATGCTTGGCATTCTCATAGTTCCACTCGATAACGCCATTATAGGACATCTCATCCAGCTGCTTCTGAAGCTCTTCTTTTGTATATTCAGGGCAAAGAGCGGCAATCTCATCAAAAGTCTTGGGATTTCGCTTCTCCATCTTAAGCGCGATTTCACACTGCTCGTCAGTAATAAGATTATAAAGGCCCCAATACTCAGGACTTTCCTTTGTAATCTTTTCAATTCCAAGTTTAATGTTCTTTCTGTCTGTTACAGCCTTTGAAAATCTGGCAAGAGGCTCACGGAAAGGAGCATTCATGTCTACAGTATCAGGAATAATGCCTGCTCTGGGATCCTCTCTGTTTCTGTTGGGATCCAGTGAATAGGTGGTCTCCAGATCCTTCATGTCAAATTTGTTCATATCCATTGTTTATACCCTCGTCTTTCTATTGGTAAACTCTTTCCTTTTTTACATCAAGTTGCCGCTATCTCTTTTATCATGAATTCATTCCCCTTTAAGAGATATGTATGTTTACTGCCACAATGGGGGCAGATTTTACCATAAGTAACTGTCTCATATTCCTTTTTGCAATCTTCGCAAAACGTGACTGCAGGAAGCGTTTCTATAATAAGTTCTGAATCCTTCATAAGCTCTGTTCTGTCAGCCGCCCATTTCCAGGCATCAGTTAAAAGAGAAGGAACTACACCGGAAACTTCGCCCAGCTGCAAAGTAACCGAATGAATCTTCTCAAGTTCATTCTCTTTACCAAGTTCTGTCAGATCATCTATTATACGGAAAACTACACCTAATTCATGCATACTCAAATCCTATATTAACGACCAAAATTATGGTCAAAAAAACCGTTCGATAAAATAAGGATATAGATAAACTCCCCATGTTTATCGAACGGCATCTCCATTTCTATCGCCTAAAAGAGGTTTTATTTCATTGCCTCGTCAATATTGGCTGAAAGCCAGTCAGCCCACTCCTGCATTCCTTCTCCGGTCTTGGCACAGATTGGAATGATCTTGGCATTAGGGTTTCTAAATAATATATTTTCTTTACACTTCTCAAGATCAAAGTCAAAATATGGCATAACATCAATCTTGTTTATAAGTACAACATCACAAATAGAAAACATAAGCGGATACTTAAGGGGCTTATCATGTCCCTCCGGAACAGAAAGTATCATGGCATTTTTGGTGCTGCCAGTATCAAATTCTGCAGGACAAACAAGATTTCCAACATTCTCAAGGATTGCAAAATCCACATCCTCTACGCCAAGTTCGTGGATACCCTGTCTTGTCATATCTGCATCCAGATGGCACATTCCACCTGTATGAAGCTGAATAGCCTTAACTCCCGTCGCTGCTATTGTCTTGGCATCCACATCTGAATCAATATCAGCTTCCATAACACCAATTCTGTACTTATCCTTTAGAAGCTCAATTGTTCTTGTCAAAGTAGTTGTCTTGCCGGATCCCGGAGATGACATAAGATTTAAAAGAAATGTCTTGGACTCCTTTAATTCTCCGCGCAACTTATCTGCATCCTGGTCATTACTCTCAAAAATGCTTCTTTTTACTTCTATTACTCTTACGTTATCCATTTGGTCCTCCTGAAACAAATAATTAATGATAATTATCTGTTCCATATAAACATTAGTCAATAAATATCATACAGGTGTCATACCAGAAGTATGGCACCTGTAATATTCCTTAGCATTAAACCTCAGCTCTCTCCATAGCAAGCTTGAAGTCCTTTGTATCAACAAATACTTCGTTAGCATAAGGGTTCTTGCCCATTTTAACAGATCTCTTGATGATCTCTGCAATGCAGATAACGTTGATAGCAATTGAAAGGATAGCCACAACGCCCTGTGCTGTAGGATTAGCAGTAATGCCCATGGCTGCAATTGCCTCGCCTGCAGCTGCTGTCTTGCCCTGGCCCTGATTGTAAAGGTCAATAGCCTTTGAGTAAAGATCCATTGTTGTGATACCGTTCTTTGTAGCGCCGCCGTAAACTGAAGGAAGAGCTGCTGCAAACTTGGAGCTAAGCTGGAATGCTGGAACTACCTGAGCCCACATGCACCAGATAGCAAGTGTATTGGCACGGTTCTGAATCCATGCTCCCTTGTTCCAGAATGCATTAGCAAATGTAGGAGCAAGAAGAAGTGCAACACCGCAGTACCATGAGTGTGTAGGAAGGTTGAGGTATGTGTACTCGAAGTTCCATACATCATAAGCTACGATGAACCATACACACATATCAGGCCAAAGCATATCTGCGTGATTCTTGTCCTTGGATGTGTAAAGATGTACACAACCTGTCATACAGAAGATGTTGATCATACCTGCTAAGGCATTAACAACATTCCACCATCCGCCATAGATGAATACACCTTCGTTTGATGCCCACCATGCTCCTGAAAGGTCACCGGTGATCTTAGCTGCTGCAAGAGCAGACTCCATATCAGAAACATTAGCAATCATAATGTTGGCTGCAACAATGAACCATGGGAACCAGGCAAACCATTTCTCTTTGCCGATGCCCCATTTGTACTTGATCATCATGAAGCCTACGCAGCCGATATCAGCAGCATAAAGTTTGAAATAATGGAACCATCCGTCCATGAATGCAACAGTTGGATTGGCCTTGCCGCCAAACATTCCCAAATGTGCAAGAATGAAATATACAGTAAGAATACATGGAATTACAACAAAAACAAGAATTCCTCCGGTTTTGGTCCTACGACCGATCTCATTCATAAGAATAAGACCACAAAATACCAACACCCAACCAATGAGCTGCATTGCAGCATGGTTACTATAAAGTTGGAATAACATATAAAAGCCTCCTTTTTATTGATATTGCATTTATTTCTCTGCAATACGTGATATATATTTATATTAGCATATTGCACAACATCATTCAATAATACGGAAGCGCATTTTAGCAAAGTGGGGCACTGACTTTTTTGGATTTAGTTTCCTGTTGTATACTCCTATTTGAAATAAAAAGAAAAATGTCACACAATTTCATTTAAACAATTTTCTTTTTCTGTCAATCATTTCCTGAAGGTTTTCCATGTAGAGAGGAACATCCTTTACATTGTCACATCGCTCGATCCTGCCTCCGCCATATACTCTTTTTGTGACAGTACCTGCGCCTAAGGCAACTATTGACTGCACTTCTTCATTTATAAGTATATTGTAGATACCGGCTTTTCCCTCTCTTGCATATCCTGTATTTTCAAAATTTCCACTAATGTTTTTTTGTCTATAGAGATAATAAGGTGTAAGCCCCATATCTCTCGCACCCTTTGCGGCAATTTCCATCATCTCTTCTGTATTGTTTATTGACTGTAGGATTGGAACCTTAAGCTCTCCCTTTATTTCCTTTTCATGAAGGACTTCATATAGTTTTGATCCACGCTTAATCGCAAGGGAATGAACGGTAAGATCATCCGGCGAAAGCTTTTTTATCTCTTCAATCGTATGTGAAACCTCAAGAGCTGTCTCTCCAGGAAGACCGAGAATAATATCCATATTGATATTATCAAAGCCCTCTTCCCTAGCCATATTAAAAGCATCTACAAGCTGCGCGACAGTGTGTCTTCTTCCGATAAGCTTAAGCGTTTCATCATTCATGGTCTGGGGATTTACGGAAATCCTGTCAACTCCCATTTTTTTCATTGCACGTAGCTTTTCTCTTGTAATGGAATCAGGTCTTCCGGATTCTACGGTAAACTCCTTAACCTTTGACATATCAAGCTTATCTTTCAGATAACCAATAAGCCTCTCAAGCTGATGAGGTTCAAGTGTTGTGGGAGTTCCGCCACCGATATAGATGGTATCCAAAGTCTTTGTTGCAAAATTCTCCGCAACGTAATCAATCTCTTTTTCAAGGCATGACAAATAATCATCCACCATATTCTTGTAAGAGACAATAGGATAAGAAGTAAAGGAACAATAAAGACATGTAGTAGGACAGAAAGGAATACCGATATAGAGGCTATAGCCGTTCTCATAATCAATACCTTTAAGAACTTCTTTTTCCCTATGAGCAATCTCAAGACAGAGTTTTGTCTTTTCATCACTTACAAAATAGGTATTCTTCATAAGTGATTCAACCTCGGCATCATTCTTACCTTCTTCCATAAAACTCATGGCTATTCTGGTGGGACGAATGCCTGTTAAGTTTCCCCAGGGAAGTTTTTTACCGGTTTCCCCGGAAAGTTCTTCGTAGATGGTCTTTTTTAACTGATTCTTTTCTATGTGTTCAATACCGGAGTATGAATAAACTTCATCCTTATCCGTTATCTTTGCTTCTTTCTCGGGAAAAGAGCCTTTTTCTCCTGGAAGCACCATTATCTCCTCCTCAGGATAAAAAGCTTTAAATAAAGAATGAACATCATACTGATACTTATCAAAATCCAAATAAATTACTATCATATATAAATCTTTCTTATTAAAATTTTTTTAGAAAAAATCACTTCCGGCATATTCGCCGCAGAAAGGATTGTATTCCTTCTCATGCCCAATCGTAGTCATCTCTCCGTGCCCAGGATAACACAAAGTGTCATCCGGAAGCACAAAAAGCTTTTCACGGATTGATCTTATAAGTTCACTGGTAGAGCTTGTTGGAAAATCAGTTCTTCCCACAGATTCCTCAAACAATGTATCTCCACATATAAGTATCTTGTTTTCCTCAAAGAAATAACAGCAACCTCCTGAGGTGTGACCTGGCGTTGCAATCAATCTGCATTTTAAGCCCGCCGCTTCAATTTCATCACCGTCTCTGTACAAAATATCAGGAGAAATCTTTAGGTGAGTCCCAAAATCATTGGAAAGGTTTAGATATGGATCCTTGCACATAGCCATTTCTTTTTCGTAGCAGCCTATCTTTGCTCCGGTAAGATTCCTAATCTCCTCTGCACCGCCTATATGGTCAAAGTGCCCATGGGTAAGAAGAATAAGATCAACGACAAATCCTTTCCCAGAAAGTGATTCATATATCTTATCTCCTCTGTCTGCAGGGTCAAAAAGAATTCCATGCTTTTTCCCACTTTCATCAGAAGTATCTTCATCAAATACAAAAAAGCAGTTTGTGGCACACATGCCAAGAGTCATTGACCCCACCTTGATATTCTTTATCCCCATATACTCTTTTCCTTTCTTTTTAGTTTAAAAAAACCACAGTTTTAGCCTGTGGTTCTTTCAATATCTATGACACTATCAATCTGTCTGATCTTATCTACAATCTCACGAAGCTGATCTCTTGAAGAAACCTGGAAAGAAGTCTCCATGGTAGCCAGCCCCTGCTTACTTGTTCTTGTATTCATAGAAATAATATCAATATTTTTCTCAGAAAGAGTTCTTGAAACATCCGCGAGAAGTCCGCTTCTGTTATTAGCAAAAATCTTGATGGTAGCAGCATATTTGCCGCTCTCATTGGAATCATTCTGCCACTTGGCCTCAATAAGCCTTGTTCTGTCTTCTTCCTGCATCTTAATGACGTTTACGCAATCTCTTCTATGTATCGAAACGCCTCTTCCTCTAGTAACAAATCCGCAAATATCATCACCGGGAACAGGATTACAACATTTCGAGAACCTGACTGCCACATCATGAACGCCCTTAACGATAATTGCATTATCAGAACCTGAAACCTGAGGAGTAATATTGGATTCAGCCACAGCAGCAAGAACTTCTTCATCAGTGATGTTGCGCTTATGCTCTTTCTCGTCAAGCTCCAGCATCTTATTGATGATCTGGCCTTCACGAAGGCCACCATGACCAACAGCCGCCAAAACTGCGTTCCAGTCATGAAATCCATATTTTCTGATAACAATATTCTGAAACTCAGGCTTAGTGATAGCAAAAAGATCTATGCCCTTACTCTTACAGTAGTCTATAAGAAGCTCACGGCCCTTTGCTATATTCTCATCCTTAAACTCATGCCTGAACCACTGATTGATCTTGTTCTTGGTTGAAGTAGCCTTTGCAATCGCAAGCCAGTCACGACTCGGTCCTCTTGAGTTCTGGCTGGTGATGATCTCTATTCTGTCACCATTTTGGATCTTATAATCAATCGGAACAAGTTTGCCATTGACCTTGGCTCCAATCATCTTGTTGCCAACAGCACTGTGAACGCTATAAGCAAAATCAATAGGTGTGGAACCGGCAGGAAGATTCTTTACCTCACCGGTTGGAGTAAAGCAATATACATCTTCCGAGAACAAATTAAGATCGCTCTTAAGAAGATTCATGAATTCCTGGTTATCAGACATGTCCTGTTGCCATTCAAGTATCTGACGAAGCCAGATGAGCTTTTCTTCTTCACCATTCTCAGCTTTCTTGCCATCAGAAGTCTCTTTATATTTCCAATGGGCTGCAATACCGTATTCAGCCGCCTTATGCATGTCATAAGTACGGATCTGAATTTCAAAGGGCTGTCCTGTCTGCCCGATCAGAGTTGTATGCAAAGACTGATACATATTAGGCTTGGGCATGGCGATGTAATCCTTGAATCTGCCCGGAATAGGCTTGTACATCTCATGGATAACACCAAGAGCCGCATAACAATCCTTTACAGTAGCAACAATAATACGGATTGCAAACAGGTCATATATCTGATCAAGGGTCTTATTCTGATTGCGCATCTTCTTATAAATACTGAAAAAGTGCTTGACCCTTCCGTTAACTTCACCTTCAATACCTGCCTCTTTTATGCTCTCACGAACATGTACACAGATATCCTGAACATACTTTTCTCTTTCACTCTTTCTCTCAGCCACTTTCTCAACCAGTTCATAATACACATCAGGTTTTAAGTATTTAAGAGAAAGATCATCCAGTTCAACCTTAATCCTACTGATACCGAGTCTTCCTGAAATAGGTGAAAAAATGTCCAGAGTTTCCTGGGCAATTCTCTGCTGCTTCTCAGGTATCATATGACTCAAGGTACGCATGTTATGAAGTCTGTCAGCAAGTTTAATAAGAATAACCCGAATATCCTTTGCCATTGCAAGGAACATCTTACGCAGGTTCTGAGCCTGCATATCAATCTGTTCCTGCGTCTTATTGGCATTTTCTGTGGAAAGCTGCAGAGCCGACAATTTAGTAACACCATCTACAAGAAGTGCTACATCAGCCCCAAACATTGCCTCTATTTCATCCTGGGTCAGAATAGTATCTTCAACGACATCATGAAGAAGCCCTGCTGCGATGGTCTCTTTGTCCATCTCAAGATCAGCAAGAATAATAGCCACGCAAAGAGGATGAATGATATAAGGTTCACCCGATTTGCGTAGCTGGTCCTTGTGGGCCTCAGCTGCCTGTTTATATGCCTTCTCAATAAGGGAGATATCATCAGAAGGGTGATATTTCCTCACCCTCTGGATAAGACCCTCATAGAGCACGTCAGGAGACTGAAACTCTTCAATGGCTTCAATTTTTCCGTCATCGAATTTCTGAGCCATTTATTACTTCCCTTCGTAACTTATTGCTGCATCTAATCTGTATTTGCTGATTCTCTCTCTGCCGTTAAGTCCCTTAAGCTCCATGAGAACAGCAACACCTGCAACTTCTCCGCCAAGCTGCTCAACAAGCTTGATCATAGCTTCAATAGTACCACCTGTAGCCATAAGATCATCAACAAGAAGAACTTTCTGACCAGGCTTAATAGCGTCCTTGTGAAGTTCAAGAACAGCCTTACCATATTCAAGGTCATACTCAACTTCAATTGTCTCGCAAGGAAGCTTGCCCTTCTTACGAACAGGAACAAGAGCCTTTCCTCTTGCATAAGCAATAGGTGCACTGAAAATAAAGCCCCTTGACTCTGCTCCAAGAACAACGTCAAAATCAAGATCAGCAACCATCTCCATCATCTTGTCGATTGCAAGATGGAATCCGTCAGGATCCTGAAGAACAGAGGTGATATCTCTGAACATTATCCCCTTTTCCGGAAAGTCCGGTATAGTTCTTACATAGTCTTTTAAATCTTTCATTGTAAAAAAACCCTCTCTAAATGCAAAAATTAATTAGTAAAAAATTGTCATAGCACATAGCTTTCAATATAAACAATTCTTCAAATTAGTATTATAACACAAGTATTCAGCATTTTCACAGAAAATTGAATTAATTTTTCATGCAAATCTTATAAACTTGTTACTGTTCACTCGCATGCAGCTCGCTCCAGTAACCAATTCGCGCATTCATTCCAATTCGACTTCATCGAAGGAATGCGCTCACTCCTGCATCAAGTTCTCACGAAATGCGCAGCTTAGTGCGCATTTCTGCCTGAACAGTAACATAAACTTCACCAGAGTATGATAATCTGCTCCTTGAAAATAATGGGTTGTACATGTATAATGAAATTTGTGCTTGGTGCACTTGCTGGAATAGCGCAGTCGGTAGCGCAACTGATTCGTAATCAGTAGGTCGAGGGTTCAAGTCCCTTTTCCAGCTTTTCGGTTTATCAGACAAATGTGGAGTTGCTCACTTCGTCTGCGCGGTAATTTACTAAAAATAATAAGACCTATGAATGTTTCCTTTCATGTTATTCAGAGAAGTCAACATTCATAGGTCTTATATTTTTGTAAATTATACTGCTCGTCCGAATGATTCGCAACTACACATTTTGTCTGATATAAGCTTTTGTTCTCCTCTAAGATGAGATTCTCAATTTTCCCAAGACATCCTTATTACTCCGCTTTTTATTGCTCAGGCATTTTGTCTGATTTAAGCTTTGGTACTCTTCTTAGCTGAGGTAGTCTTCTTAGTAGCTGTTTTCTTTGCTGAAGTCTTCTTAGAAGCAGTTTTCTTTGTGGCAGCTTTCTTCGCAGCAGGCTTATCCTCGGTTACAGGTTTCTCGGAAGCGGATTCAACGCTCTTTACTGCTTCTTCGGTCACAATACTGAAAATACGCTCTTCTTCAATCTTCTCGTATTTCTCTTCGATAGCCTTCTCCTGCTCTGCAAGCTCTTTTTCGTATTTAAGCTTAAGCTCTGCAAGAATACGCTGTTCCTCAAGATCCTGCTTTTCCTTGAGCTCAGCAAGCTTCTCTCTCTTTTCCTGCTCCTTCTTTATTTCCTCTTCCTCCTTGATGGCACGGATTTTCTTCTCCTGCTCTGTATAAGGAATAAAGCTAAATACAGAAAGGGCAACCGGACCAATATTTACCTCAATACTGTAATTTCTACCGTCGATATCTTTTCTCTGGGTCTCAATCTTGCCCGGATTTAAAACTCCTGTTCCGCCGTAGCTAAGATCATCAGAATTGAATACTTCTGTGTATCTGCCGTCAATAGGCACTCCGATCTCGTACTTTCTCTCTACACCTGCCATATTTGCAACAACAAGAAGCATCTCTTTGTCGTCACCGCTCTTTCTTACGAAAGAAATCATGCACTCGTCGGAAGCCATGTTATTGATCCATTCAAAGCCCGCATCAGAACTGTCGAGCTGATGAAGCGCTTCGTGGCCGTAATAGAGTTCATTGAGCTTGTGGAGAAGATTCTCCACGAATACTGCCTGGTCTACAGTAAGAGCATCAGGCTCCATGTAAAGGTGCTTCCTTCCCGGGTGAACCATCATGAAGCTAAGAGCAAGTCTAAGGTTAGCCATCTTCTGGGAAGAATCGCCTGGCATCAGATAATAGAGCCCCTCAAGGCCTTTCTCAATGTCTTCATGAGTAAAAGCAAGGATAAATCGCTCAGTATAGCTGTAAATAAGACTAAAGGTCAGTTCATCATGATGTCCTGCTCTGAAAAGAGGGTCATTTTCCATATAGGAAAGGAAATCTCTAGTCCAGCCATTGTTCCACTTAAAGTCAAAGCCAAGACCACCCTCATCCACAGTATCAGTAAGCTGCGGCCAGCAGGCTGTTTCTTTTGTGATCATGATAATTCCAGAATTATCCTTGTGAACAACCTGATTTAAGTGCTTTATAAACTCAAGAGCCTCAAGGTTTTCATTGCCGCCATATATATTTGGAAGCCATTCTCCGGGCTGCCTGTCATAATCAAGGTAAAGAATTCTGGAAATATCAGAGGTTCTAAGGCCATCAATATGGAAGTTCTCAATCCAGTATAGGGCATTTGAAATAAGGAAGTTCGCAACTTCTTTTCTTCCATAATCAAAGACAAGATCACCGGACTTAGGATGAACACCGATTCGTGGATCAGCATATTCATACAGAGTCTTCCCATCATAATCGCTCAGCCCACAGGATGACTTAGGGAAAAATGTTGGAACCCAGTCCAAAAGCACACGGATACCTGCACCATGCATAGTATTGACAAAGTTCTGAAACTCCTCAATACTTCCGCTTGATTCATCAAGGGCAAAGAAATCAAGAATATGATAAAAATGTCCGGGAATATGCTTCATTACAGGCATAAGCTCAATGGTGTTAAAGCCGTGATTCTGTACATATTCGAGTACATCTCGTGTAACTTCTTCCATAGTTGTCTTCTTGCCATGTCTTCCGGCAAAAGCTTCCAGAGAAATCTCACAGATAGAAAGAGCTCCCTCATCCAGGTCAAACTTTCTTCTGTCAGCAAGCCATTTTTCATCAGTCCAGGCAATCTGACTTGCCTTTCTGATCACTGAAATAATTCCATTTTCACCCTTTGATTCTATTGCAAAAGGATCAGGTCTCTTATATACAAGACCACTTCTGGTCTTAATCTCAAACTGGTATCCGTCAAGCTCTTTTGCCCCCGGAACAAATATTTCAAAAATACCGATGGGATCAAGTCTATGCATCTGGCAAAGCCTGCCGTCCCAGTTATTGAAATCGCCTATCACGCTTACTCTGCAGGCAGAAGGTGCCCAAACAGCAAATTCAGTTCCATCAACGCCGTTTCTTGTCTTAGGATGAGCACCAAGTTTCTCGTAAATATGATAGTGAATTCCGCTTCCAAATTTTATGAAATCTTCTCTGTCCATAAGCGGCTCAAAAGCGTATGGATCAATCACACTTGTGCTTTTGCCGGTGGAATCCTTGATAAGAAATTTGTATTTAAGCTTTTCAACATAAGGAACAAGGACAGCAAAAAAGCCTGCTTCGTCCGCAAGTTCCATTGGATATTCCTTCTTGGAATTCTCAATATAAACACTCATGGTGTCTGCATCAGGATAAAAAGCCTGAATCAGATAGTTACTCCCAACTTTATGTGCGCCCAGTATTCTATGAGGATTATCACCATCTGAATAAATAATTTCCTCAATCTCAGGCCAATTCATCATTTTATACAGTTTATTATTCACTGAATTCCCCTCCATGACTCATTTTTTCTATTTAAGTGTACCATTAATTCCATGAATAAATAACCCGCTAAGGAGCTTGGGTTCAAACCAGGTGGACTTTGGAGGCATGAGAAGCCCTGCGTCAGCCACATCAAAAAGTTCACTGATAGATGTAGGATGCATTGCAAAAGCAAGTTTCATATCCTCGTGACATCTCTTCTCAAGTTCTGAAAGTCCCCTAATACCACCCACAAAATCTATCCTTTTATCAGTTCTGGGATCCCCGATGCCAAGGATTGGCCCAAGAACGTTTCCCTGAAGGGTTGAAACATCAAGTCCTTCAACCGGATCTTCTGATAATATTGCTTTTTTGGCAGTGAGCTTATACCATTTATCTTCAAGGAAAAGAGCAAATTCACCCTTATTTGCAGGGCTGAATGCTGCATTTGCCTCATCCACTTCGAATCCGACAGATAATTTGTCAAAGAACTCTTCCTTAGTGAGACCGTTTAAATCCTTAACAACACGGTTGTAATCCATGATATAAAGATCTTCATCAGCAAAAAGAACTGACAAAAACAAGTCACTTTCAAGTTTTCCGCGAACTTTCCCCTGAAGTTCTTTTCTTTTCCGTAGCCCTACTTTCACAGCGGAAGCACATCTGTGATGGCCATCTGCAATATAGATTGAATCAATTGTAGTAAATATCCTTGAGATTGTATCAATCTCTTCCTGGTCGTCTACAAGAAATACTCTGTTTTTAACTCCATCTTCCGATACGAAATCATATACCGGGGTATCTACTTCCCTTATTCTGTCTACCAGTTCTGACAGCAGCTTATTTTTCCTATAGCACAAAAAGATAGGTCCGGTCTGCGCTTCACAGGTATAAACGTGATTGATTCTGTCCTGTTCCTTCTCTTCTCTGGTATTCTCATGTTTTTTGATAACACCATTTAAGTAATCGTCAATTGAAGCACAGGCCACGATTCCGGTCTGAGTTCTGCCATTCATGGTCTGCTCATAAATGTAATAACAAGGCTTTTCATCCTGAACAAAAATCCCACTTTCAATCTGATTCCAAAGCATGTCATGAGCCTTTTGATATACTTCAGGCGCATACATATCATGTTCCGGCTCAAATTGTGTTTCCGGTCTGTCTATAGCCAAAAAGCAGTCCGGGTACTTTTTTACCTTCTCATAAGCTTCCTGTCTGCTGAACACATCGTATGGCAAAGATGCAATAGTCTCAGCCTTGCCTTCAGCAGGTCTGTAGCTTTTAAAGGGTCTAATATCAGCCATTTTTCATACCTCCTCTATATTACACAAAAATATCGGGCAGAAATAGTACATTCCCACCCGATATTATAGCACAAACGCCGTATTTATACGTCTTTTCTGACAATTCTTACTCTGATAACGTCATCTATTTTCTCAATCTTGCTTACCAGGGCATCCTCAATCTCATCCTCAAGGTCAATAAGTGTATAAGCATAGTCACCTCTTGACTTGTTGGTCATATCAGAGATGTTATAGCCCGCATCGCCCAAAAGTGTTGTGAACTGACTGATCATGTTGGCAACGTTCTTATGTATAATCGCAAGACGAGGGCCATGACATACTCCCATCTCACAGTTAGGAAGGTTTACAGAGTTGTTGATATTTCCGTTTTCAAGATAGTCCTTAAGTTCAAGAACTGCCTTAACAGCACAGTTATCCTCAGATTCCTCTGTTGATGCTCCAAGGTGAGGGATTACAATGCATCCGTCGTGGCCTGCTGTAGTAGGATTTGGGAAATCAGTAACATATTTTCTGATCTTACCGGAGTTGATTCCGGCAAGAATATCTACTTCGTTGCAGAGAATGTCTCTTGCAAGGTTGAGGATGATAACGCCCTTCTTCATCTTGGCAATAGCTTCTGCATTTATCATGCCCTTTGTGGAATCAAGTGCAGGAACATGAATCGTGATAATATCGCACTTAGAATAGATATCATCTACATTTGTAACATGCTTTACATCTGAAGAAAGTCTCCAGGCTGCATCAATAGAAAGATATGGGTCATAGCCATATACTTCCATACCAAGCTGACGAGCTGCATTGGCAACTCTTACGCCAATTGCACCAAGGCCGATAATTCCTAGCTTTTTGCCAAAGATCTCTGTTCCGGCAAATTTCTTTTTGGACTTCTCTGTAAGCTTAGCAATATCAGGATCTCCGGCATTAGCCTTAACCCATTCAGTTCCGCCAATGATGTCACGGGATGCGATGAGCATAGCCGCAAGCACCATCTCTTTTACACCGTTTGCATTTGCTCCCGGTGTGTTAAATACAACGATTCCCTGCTTAGCGCACTTTTCAAGAGGAATATTGTTAACACCGGCACCTGCTCTTGCAATAGCAAGAAGGTTATTAGAAAAGTCCATTTCAAGCATATTGGCGCTTCTTACAAGAATGCCTTCTGCATCATCTACATTGTCAACCGCCTCATACTGATCTGAGAAATTATTAAGACCAATCTTTGCGATGGGATTCATACACTTATACTTGTACATCGGTTTTCATCCTCCTAATGGATTATCTTTATCAGTTGTTCTTTTCAAAGTTATCCATGAACTCTACAAGCTTCTTAACGCCTTCGATTGGCATTGCATTGTAGATACTAGCTCTCATACCGCCAACAGTTCTGTGTCCCTTAAGACTTACAAAACCTGCCTTTGTAGCTTCTGAAATGAACTTTGCATTAAGTTCCTCCGAATCGGTAACAAAAGGAACATTCATAAGAGATCTGTCTTCAGGTCTTACTGTTCCCTTGAACATCTTGCTCTGATCAAGATAATCATACAGAACCTTAGCCTTCTCTTCATTTCTCTTCTGCATCTCAGTAAGACCACCCTGTGCCTTAAGCCACTTGAATACTAGTCCGCACATATAAATGCTCCAGCAGTTAGGAGTATTGTATAAAGAACCGTTATCTGCCTGTGTCTTCCACTTGAGCATTGTAGGTGTGTAAGAAGGAACATCATCTGTAATGAGGTCCTCTCTGATAATGCTGATAACAAGACCTGCAGGTCCTACATTCTTCTGAACGCCGCCATAGATTACGCCGTACTTGGTAACATCAACAGGTTCTGAAAGGAAGCAGGATGAAACGTCAGATACAAGTATCTTGCCCTTTGTATTTGGAAGTGTCTTAAACTTTGTTCCGTAAATTGTGTTGTTCTCACAGATATATACGTAATCAAGGTCATCTGCAATATCAAGATCAGAACAATCAGGAATATATGAGAAAGTCTTATCAGCACTTGAAGCAAGTTCAACAGCTTCTCCATATTTCTGGGCTTCCTGATATGCTTTCTTAGCCCACTGACCTGTGATGATATATCCGGCCTTCTTATTCTTCATAAGGTTGAGAGGAATAGCTGCAAACTGCTGGCTTGCACCACCCTGAAGGAAAAGGACCTTATAGTTATCAGGAATATTCATAAGATCTCTGATATCCTGCTCTGCGGTCTGGATAACACTGTCGAAAGTCTTTGATCTGTGGCTCATCTCGTTGATAGACATTCCACATCCTGCATAATCAAGCATCTCTGCTGCAGCCTGCTTAAGTACTTCCTCCGGTAACACTGCCGGACCAGCTGAAAAATTGTAAACTCTTGACATTTACTACTCCTCCTACCTAAATCTATATTTAAATTTTTAAAAATTTGTTTTAACGTCAAAACACTCTATTTGTTTAAATCGCTAAAACCATCATTAAAAAATATTTTAATGCGAAATATAAAAATGTCAATAATGTTATTCCATAATTAATGTTATTTAATAATTTAATACATACTTTTGATATCAAAAAAGAGAGTCATACTCGACTCCCTTTGATTTGTCTTTGATGAGAAAAAACACATAAATATCAGTAGTAAAGGACAACCGGAGTTCCTACATCAACAATCTCCCATAGCTTTGAAACCTTTTCTTCAGGGCAGTTAATACAACCATGGGAGCCATCTCTTTTATAAATTTCCGAGCCAAATTCACTACGCCAATTTGCATCATGAATACCAACTCCTTTATTAACTCCAAGCCAATAATTTACATAAGAAACATAATCTACACCTCTGAGGTATGTGTGATATCGTTTGTTGTATACATTAAAAATTCCGGTAGGAGTGCCACGGTTTCGATTAACATTTCCTGTCACTATAGGCATGTCCATATTGAGATTTCCGTCAACATAGTAGTAAAGCATCTGATCGCCCATGTTCACTTCAATATAGGTGTTTCCTATATCAGTTTCAGCATTATAAACTTTAACATTATCCAAAAGATCAACAGTTACAAGCTTTTCAGTTTGAAAGCTACCGTCAATATAAGAATCTTTGAGCGTCAAAAAAGCATCAGATATATTAAAAATCTGCCCGTTTCCTTTTTGGTTATTACTGATAAGAATCTGTAAGTTAGTCCCCGCCCGATATTTCTCCATCAGATTTTTGGTGTTATATCTGTCAGACAAACCGGAAACGAACTCATGCATTTTAGATTCGCTTAGTATAAAATCGCCGTTTTCATCCAAAACAAAACCATTCTGAATAATATATGGGTCATCAAGAATTTCTTCTTTTTCGACACCCCCTGCAATAAATCTACCTAAGAACGAATTATTTTTTTGCAAACGTTCTTCTTTTGCTTCTTCAATCCAATCCTCTGATAAAATAAAGTTCCCGACATCCTTCCTTGATACAGGGATGGTCTCATTTAAAAAAGCAAAAGAAATGCCGCAGTTTAATATAGAATCCAGTTTTTCATAAAGAGCAACAGTCTTTTTGTCCTCAGTAGAAAGGGGTATGTCAGTAAAGGTATTATCATAAGCAGTCAGATCTATGGATATTTCCAGATTCTGCATAGCAGTTTTTGAGGCAGCTATAATGTTATTCTTATTAGGAATATTTGTAAGTCCATTTACAAGAATGTAACCATCTTCCGTATCTTTTATTTCAACCTTAAGATCCTCCTGCCCCTGGAAGATATCCCAGGAAAGGACTTTCTCTCTGAATTTGTCTTCATTTAAAGATACGGTGGGTTCATATTGAACATAGAGATTTTTGAAGATGTTTATCCCCCAGGCATAAGGATTCTGCTCGTGCAAAATCTGTTCCAGAGCGCGGGTATAATCAAGCTTAAAATCAACTTCTGAAGCACCGATAAAAAGAGTTGTATCATCAGGTCCCAAAAGGCATATGCCGGGATAAACATTTAGAGAAACAAGTTCCCTGTTCACCTCATCAACAGTCTTGCCGGTACAGTAAACCCCGTTGACCCAGGTCGAACAGGAAAACCCATCACTATAATATTTCCCAAGCAGCAGATAAACTGCCGCAAGGGAAACAATGATAATCGCAACAGAAATACCAATTGCTGAAAAAGCTTTTTTCATACTCCCCCATCCGTGAAAAAATCAGTTAGCAAATGATCACTTATTTTTCTCAAGCAAATCCTTCTCATCAAAGGCTTCGCTTATAGAAGCCCCCGGTGAAACCATAGGAAATACTTTGTCATCCTCTTCTATTATACAATCAATAAGTACCGGTGTCTTTGATTTCAGAGCTTTTTTAAGAGCAGGCTCAACTTCAGACTTCTTGGTTACCCTGATTGCCATGCAGCCAAGGCCCTCAGCAACCTTGCAATAGTCAACCTTATCGTGGAAAACTGTCTGAGAGTAATGCTTCTCATAGAACAAAGTCTGCCACTGTCTTACCATACCAAGAACGCTATTGTTTATTACAACTTCAATGATAGGAATATCATATCTGGAAGCTGTTGCAAGCTCATTCATATTCATTCTAAAGCAACCGTCACCTGCAATATTGATGCATACTTTATCAGGATTGCCTACCTTAGCACCTATGCAGGCACCAAGTCCGTAACCCATAGTCCCAAGACCGCCTGAAGTAAGGAAAGTTCTTGGTTTTCTGTATTTATAATACTGTGCAGCCCACATCTGATGCTGTCCTACATCTGTAGAAATAATGGCGTCGCCCTTTGTAAGCCTGTCAATCTCCTCAATGATATATGGACAGGTAAGCTTATCCTTATCGTAGTTAAGTGGGAATTGCTTCTTATATTCAAAGATTTTCTTCTTCCATTCGCTGTGGTCCATCTGTTCAAGCTTCTTGTTTAATTCTCCAAGAACCATTTTCAGATCACCAACAATAGAGAAGTTAACCCTGATATTCTTGTTTATCTCTGCAGCATCCACATCAATCTGAAGAATCTTTGCCTTAGAAGCAAAGGTCTTGGCATTTCCGGTTACTCTGTCAGAGAATCTTGCACCAAGAGTAATAAGAAGGTCACATTCGCTTACTCCAAAATTGGAAGCCTTTGTTCCATGCATACCGATCATACCTGTATAGAGCTCATCGGTGCCATCAAAAGCTCCTTTTCCCATAAGGGTATCGCAAACAGGAGAATCAATTGTCTTTGCAAACTTATACAGTTCTTTAGAAGCTCCGGAGATTATAGCGCCGCCTCCAACATAGATAAATGGGCGTTTTGAAGCCTTGATCATCTTGATTGCTGTATTTATATCTTCTGTATGATACTTTTTCTCAGGCTCTTCCTCTGTGATAGTTACAGGTCTGAAGTCACAGGTTTTTGCAGTAACATCTTTTGTGATATCAACGATGACAGGCCCCGGCCTTCCGGACTTAGCAATCTTGAAAGCTTTTCTGATGGTATCCGCAAGATTTTTTACATCCTTAACGATGTATCCATGCTTTGTTATAGGCATTGTTATGCCGGCAATGTCAACCTCCTGGAAGGTATCTTTACCAAGAAGAGGCAGATTAACATTACATGTGATGGCAACCATTGGAACAGAATCCATGTAAGCTGTAGCTATTCCTGTAACAAGGTTTGTTGACCCGGGGCCGCTTGTAGCAAAACAGACGCCAACCTTTCCCGTACTTCTTGCATATCCATCTGCCGCATGGGAAGCTCCCTGCTCATGGCTTGTCAAAATATGTGTAAAGCAATCGCTCTGTTTGTACAATTCATCATAAATATTTAAAATCGTCCCCCCGGGATAACCAAAAATTGTATCGACACCCTGTTCCTTAAGACACTCAAGCACAATCTGCGCACCAGTTAACTGCATTTTTTCATACTCCTTATATAAAAATATCAAAAATAATATAGCAATCAATAGCCAGCAAAAGACTATGAATATGTATAAGAAGCGATTTTTGTTCTATGGAGAAAAGACAATTCCCTTGAATTGGCTTTTCGAAATGTCCAGAACAATGAGCGCCGATACATATTCATAGTCGTTGCGTCCTATCTTGGTATTTCTAAAACTGCGCCGCGATTTCCGCTGGTAACAAGCTCGCGATAGCGGGCAAGGTAACCCGTGTTAACCTTAGGTTCGCGAGGCTGCCACTTCTCTTTTCTCTTTGCAAGCTCTTCATCAGAAACCTTAACATTAAGAGAATTATTAGGTATATCGATACTGATGATATCACCCTCTTCAATAAGAGCGATAGGTCCGCCAACAGCAGCCTCAGGAGAAACATGTCCGATAGAAGCGCCACGGCTTGCACCTGAAAATCTGCCATCAGTAATAAGTGCAACTGTAGAACCAAGTCCCATTCCGGCGATTGCCGATGTAGGATTGAGCATTTCTCTCATACCCGGACCGCCCTTAGGACCTTCATATCTGATAACAACCACATCTCCTGCTACAATCTTTCCGCCAAGGATTGCTGCTATAGCATCCTCTTCGCAGTCAAATACTCTTGCAGGTCCTTCATGAACCATCATCTCAGGAACTACAGCAGACTTTTTAACAACACCTGTATCAGGAGCTATATTGCCCTTAAGTACAGCTATTCCGCCGGACTGCATATATGGATTCTCGATAGGTCTTATTACTTCAGGGTTGAGATTTACAACACCCTCAAGATTTTCTTTTATAGTCTTACCTGTAACTGTCATAAGATCTGTATTTATCAGGTTCTTTTTAACAAGCTCAGCCATAACCGCAAGAACTCCACCTGCTTCATTTAAGTCTTCCATATAGGTAGGACCTGCAGGAGCAAGGTGGCAAAGGTTTGGAGTCTTCGAAGACACTTCGTTTGCAACCTCCATATTGAGCTCAACGCCTGCCTCATGAGCAATAGCTGGAAGATGAAGCATTGTATTTGTAGAACATCCAAGAGCCATATCCATAGCCATAGCATTCATGAAGGCCTCTTTTGTCATAATATCCCTTGGACATATATTCTTCTCAATAAGATTCATTACGGCATAACCGGCTTTTTTAGCAAGTCTGATACGAGCAGAATAAACTGCAGGAATTGTTCCATTTCCGGGAAGTCCCATTCCTATAGCCTCAGTAAGACAGTTCATGGAATTTGCAGTGTACATACCTGAGCAGGAGCCACAGGTAGGACATGTTTTTTCCTCATACTCACAGAGCTTAGCTTCAGAAATCTTGCCTGCAGAAAATGTTCCAACCGCTTCAAACATTGAAGAAAGTGATGTCTTGTGGCCATCTACACGGCCGGCCATCATAGGGCCACCTGATACAAACACAGTGGGAATATTTACTCTGGCAGCAGCCATAAGAAGTCCCGGTACATTCTTGTCACAGTTAGGAATGCAAACCATTCCATCAAAAGCGTGAGCTTTCGCAAGACACTCAGTAGAATCAGCGATCAGATCTCTTGTTACAAGAGAATACTTCATTCCGATATGTCCCATGGCAATTCCGTCACATACAGCGATTGCAGGAACAACAACAGGCATTCCGCCTGCCTCAGCAACAGCCAGCTTAACAGCCTCTGTTATTTTATCCAGATTCATGTGGCCGGGAACTATCTCATTATATGAACTGACAATACCAATAAGAGGTTTTCTTCTCTCTTCTTCCGTAAAACCAAGAGCATTAAACAAACTTCTGTGTGGAGCCTGCTGAACTCCTTCCATAACTCTGTCACTAATCATAGTCATTTCTCCTTTTATGAATTATCTATTCCTGGTTTGAAACAAATTTAATAGTATCTATATAGATCACTTGATATATTCCGTAATAATATCACCCATTTCAGTACAGGTGCAAAGTTTCAGATTAT
The DNA here is from genome assembly GCA_017413105.1 of Butyrivibrio sp. Classification (GTDB taxonomy): domain Bacteria; phylum Bacillota; class Clostridia; order Lachnospirales; family Lachnospiraceae; genus Butyrivibrio. Next base: position 148,451 of record JAFPVA010000130.1, read on the forward strand.
CCGCATTTTCCTTTGGCATAATATCAACTGTACGATAGTTATCCCCAAGCACTTCACGCACTGCTCCTTCAATGGCATCTGCTTCCTTATCAAGGTTAAAGGAATATCTAAGCATCATAGCTGCTGAAAGAATCGTAGCAATAGGGTTAGCCTTATTCTGGCCCGCAATATCAGGTGCACTGCCATGACTAGGCTCGTACAGACCAAAGCTTGTATCATTAAGGGATGCTGACGACAACATACCGATTGAACCTGTTATCATGCTGGCTTCATCTGATAAGATATCGCCAAACATATTCTCAGTAAGTACCACATCAAATTGAGAAGGATCCTTTACAAGCTGCATTGCACAATTATCAACAAGCATATGCTCAAGAGTTACATCAGGATAATCCTTTGCAACCTCCTCAACAACTTTTCTCCAAAGCCTTGAAGAATCAAGTACATTAGCCTTATCTACACTTATAACACTCTTTCTGCGCTTTCTGGCAACATCAAAAGCTCTGATGGCAATCCTTTTTATCTCGCTTTCCTTATAAACAAGAGTGTCAGTGGCAACAAGCTCTCCGTCAACTTCCTTTGTAAATCTGTCTCCAAAGTAAAGACCACCTGTCAGTTCTCTCATGATCAGCATATCAAAGCCCTTATCCGATGTGGATTCCTTAAGAGGGCACGCACTTTTAAGCTCAGGATAAAGATAAGCCGGGCGAAGATTTGCAAAAAGATTAAGCGCCTTACGAAGCTTGAGAAGTCCGGCTTCAGGTCTTAAACCTGGTTCCAGCTTATACCAGGGAGAAGTAGAAGTATTTCCACCAATGGATCCCATAAGAACTGCATCTGCAGCTTTTGCGTCAGCAATTGCTTCATCTGTAAGCGGAACCCCATGGACATCAATTGAACAGCCCCCCATAAGGATATCTTTATACTCAATCTCGTGGCCATAAACTTTAGCCACCTTATCCAAGACTTTTTTTGCCTCAGTGACAATTTCAGGTCCGATTCCATCACCGGGTATACAGGTAATCTTAAGCTTCATATCTCTTCCTCCACAAAGTCAACTGTACCTCTATATTGTAATACGTATAAATATAAATTCACAGTTCAATGTATCAATTTAAAGTGCTACAGTGCAATATTTATAGGAAAGCCCGATTGGTTATCCCAACCGGGCTAAAATAATGATCTTCTTAATTATTTCTTCTTGGAATCAGTTGTCTCTGTATTAGTCGCAATAGCATCTTCAGGCTTCTCAACCTCAACGATTGCTTCCTTATACATAGGGATACGGCAGTTCTTGTTATTGCCGAACTCTACGATAACCATATCATCGCTGATATCAAGGATTACACCCACAAATCCACCTGTAGTACGAACGCTGTCGCCTACTGCCAAAGATGCAAGAATCTGAGCCTTCTGCTTCTGTTCCTTCCTCTGAGGACGGAGCATTACAAAATAAAGAAAACCAAAAAGAACTACATAAACTGCGATAATGATCAATGTGTTAGCTGAAGATGCACCTTCTACAGCATCTGCTGTCAAAAATAATCCCATAATTTCCTCCAATAAAACTATATAAAATATACCAATTCATATTACTAAAAACCAAAAAGAAATTCAAGGGCAAAAATATGCTCAGCCCTTTCTCCAGTTTTTATCGATATTACTGTACTCCTTGTTATCAGCTGCATCAAACTCCAGCATTCCTTCAAGCTTCTGTTTTTTATACTTCTGATATTCACCCTTTTCTATGGCTTCACGGATTTCTTCCATCATGTGATTATAAAAATACAGATTATGAAGAACACAAAGCCTGAGCCCCAGCATCTCTCCTGACTTTAAAAGATGTCTGATATATGCCTTTGAATATCTTCTGCAGGCAGGACATTGGCAGCCTTCTTCAATCGGAGTATCGTCCAGTTCATATCTGGCATTAAGAAGATTTATATGTCCTCTGTTAGTATATAAATGACCATGCCTTCCGTTTCTGCTGGGATATACGCAGTCAAAGAAATCAACGCCTCTGTCAACAGCTTCTAAGATATTGGCAGGGGTTCCGACTCCCATCAGATATGTAGGCTTTTCAAGTGGCAGGTAAGGAACCACTGTCTCAAGAACATGATACATTTCTTCATGTGTCTCACCTACAGCAAGTCCTCCAACAGCATATCCGTCCAGATCCATATCCGAAATACGTTTTGCATGTTCAATCCTGATATCATCGAATATGGCTCCCTGATTTATACCAAAAAGAAGCTGGTGCGGATTTACCGTATATTCAAGACCGTTAAGTCTGTCCATTTCTCTTTTACAGCGCTCAAGCCATCTGGTAGTTCTGTCAACGGACATCTGGACGTACTCATGCTCTGCCTTAGCAGACGGGCATTCATCAAAGGCCATGGCGATTGTGGACCCCAGATGTGACTGAATACGCATACTCTCCTCAGGTCCCATAAACAGCTTGTGACCGTCTATGTGGGAATGGAAATAGACGCCTTCTTCCTTTATCCTTCTTGTTTTTGCAAGGGAAAAGACCTGAAATCCGCCGGAATCTGTAAGAATCGGCTTATTGCAGGACATGAACTTATGAAGCCCTCCAAGCCTGTACACCACATCATCGCCTGGGCGAAGATGAAGGTGATAAGTATTTGAAAGAACTACCTGAGTCCCTATCCCCTCAAGATCTTCCGTGGAAACACCGCCTTTAATTGCAGCAACAGTGGCCACATTCATAAAAACAGGAGTCTGAATCTTTCCGTGGACAGTTTCAAACTCCGCTCTTTTTGCATTACCATCTTTTTTTAATACTTTGTACATAAAAACCTCATGATATTAATCTACATATGTGCTCCAAAGTTCCTCTAAGCATATATCATTTTGAACCATGAAGGTCGCAGCGTCAACACCTACATATCTAAAGTGCCAAGGCTCATATTCAATACTGGTGATATCCTCTTTTCCCTGAGGATACCTGAGAACAAAGCCAAATTTGTAGCTGTTGGCAGAAAGCCATTTACCCGCTGCAGTCTTAGCAAAGCCTTCATCAAGACTTGAATAACCATCAGTGATAATATCAATCGCAAGTCCCACCTGATGTTCAGAAGATCCCGGAACAGTAACAGCCTGGCTTGCCAAATTGTAGGCATCCATGTAAGACATACCGGCTCCCATATATCTGTCAATCTTAGTGTCAAAAAGCATAGTCTGCCTGTCCATATCGCGATAAGGTGAACAGATTATAAGAGATACGCCTTCACGGCTTGCAGCCTTCATCATCTCAAGAAGAGGTGTAATGATACGCTCATCACATCTCATACTGCCTCTTATGGTGCCAAGAGGAAAATCATAATCATCAGGAATAGGATGCTGTTTGTTAACAAGCATAATCTTCCAGTCTTCGGAGTCAAAGTGATAAACATCCCCCTCAGTTTCTAAAGGAGTACTCGCAAGAGCAACATCTTCAATCACTTCTTCATTAAGCAGATAAGAACTATCAACTAAGGAAATCTCTTCGCTTGCTTCAAGAATATCTGTAAGTGACGCCTGTTTTTCAGGATCAAGATGCTCAGCCTCTGCAACATCAGGATTCTCGATATCTCTGGACTCTTCGATCACAAATTCTTCTACATCATCAATTGTAGCCAGCTCCGCATCGGACTCTTCTACCACTACTTCAGAAAGAGCTTCAGTTTCAGAAGATGTACTCTCTTCATTATTGACATCTGAAGCAAAACTTATTGTAAGTGTCATGCCGGGATAAGAAAAACTGCTACTTGCTACAAAAAACAGTAAAATACAGGCGAGACATGTGAATCTCTTTACATTTCTGTAAAAATAAAAAAGAAAGTTGTAGGTACAGATTGCACAAACAGCATAGATCAAACCAAAAAGTCTTAATGCCTTGTACTTCCTGTTAAACCTATCAACTTTTGAGATTATTTTTTCTTTATGAGAATATTTTTTCACGCTATTGCTAGCATTCATATCGGAAATCCCCTCTGTTCCAGATAAATGCTTTAGAACAAAATTACATTTCTGATTATAAACTTTTTTCACAGAAAATTCACTATTTTTTTGTATTAAAATTTTATATACTAAAAAATATGATAAATAAGCTATTTTCAGCTATTTTATGCCATAATACTACGGGGGATTCAATATGTCAGGATCTGTTTTTGGAAAAAATATTGCGGTTTCCACTTGGGGAGAATCTCATGGAAAAGCACTTGGTGTTGTTATAGACGGTTTTCCTGCCGGAATGGAATTAGAGGAAGCAGACATTCAGAAATATCTTGACCGCAGAAAGCCGGGAACCAGCGCTGCTACTACCACAAGAAAAGAGGACGATCAGGTAGAGATCCTCTCAGGTATTTTTGAAGGCAAGACAACAGGAACACCTATTTCTCTTTTGGTAAAAAACACTTCACAGCGCTCAGCTGATTATAGTGAGATTTCAGCGTACTATCGCCCCGGACATGCTGATTTTGGTTTCGATCAGAAATACGGCTTCAGAGATTATCGCGGAGGCGGAAGATCTTCAGGAAGAGAAACCATTGGAAGAGTTGCTTCCGGCGCTCTTTGCCTAAAGCTCCTATCCCAGATGGGAATTGAAGTCTGTGCTTATACAAAGGCCATTGGTGATGTAGAGATTGATTACTCAAAGTTCGATAAAAACGCTATCTATTCCACTCCCACTGCCATGCCTGACGCTGATGCAGATAAAAAAGCCATGGACCTTATAATGAAATGCAGGGAAGAAACAGATTCCATCGGCGGAATAATAGAAGTACGCATCACAGGAGTTCCGGCGGGTATCGGAGAACCTGTATTTGATAAATTAGATGCCTCGTTTGCCAAGGCTATCATGTCGATAGGCGCTGTCAAAGCAGTTGAAATCGGCGACGGGACAAAGGTTGCCCGATATAAAGGATCAGAAAACAACGATGAATTTAGCATTTCCGAGGAAGGAAATGTTATAAAAAACACCAATCACTCCGGCGGAATCCTGGGAGGAATGTCAGACGGCAGTGAAATCATATTAAGGGCTTATGTAAAACCAACTCCAAGTATAGCCAGAGAGCAATCCACCGTTAATAGATCCGGCGAAAAAATTTCCATCAACATAAAGGGCCGTCACGATCCGGTTGTCGTACCACGAGCCGTAGTTGTAGTAGAATCCATGTGTGCCATTACTCTCCTTGACCTCATGATCTCCAACATGTCCTCCAGGGCCGACTACATAACATCCTTCTACACAGACAGAAAATAATATAATCATAAAAAAAGAAGTTTTGCCAGGCGCAAAACTTCTTTTATATTTATTTCTAAATCCATGAATATAATATAGACAGGATATCAAATTACTGATTTACAGTTTCTTCATCCTTCAAGCTTGTGGAATACAATACAGTTTGGACGTGATACAGGAAGTTCAGGTCCGTTCATTACCATTGTTCCCTTATCCATATCCACAGTAAAGAATGTCAGTGTATCTGATTCATGATTAAGTGAAACCAAATGCTTGTTGTCAGGGAAAAGAGCCGCATCCTTAGGATACTCTCCCGCTATCGGAAGCTGGATCTTCTTGGTAAGAAGTCCTGTCTCTTTATCAACCTTGTAAACAACAACATTGTTCTCGCCTGCAGTGGAACTTACGAGATAATTATAGTCCTCAGAGAATGTAAGTGCGCTGCTTGCTACACCGATTGAATCATACTCTTCGGAATTAGATACTGACTGAATCTTGTTAAATTCAGGATCACCGTTATTGTCAATGTATTCATATACTTCTATAGCACATTTCTGTTCGAGGATAATGTAAAGGAACCTACCATCCTTGGAGAATTGCATATGTCTTGGAGATGATTCCTGATCGCAGTGGATAACATCGATCTCTTTTATCTTACCTGTTACAATATCAAGAGAATAAACATTTACTCTGTCCATTCCAAGATCTGCAGCCAAAAGATACTTATTATCTTTTGACACTTTTATACACTGAACATGAGGCACATGATTACGTCCGGCAGCGGTTCCAAGCCCCTTATGGAATCTCTCATCAGTGATCTCGCCAATTGAACCGTCTTTATTCAGCCTAAGTATTGTGACCTTTCCGTCGTGATAGCCTGCTGTAAGAAGATAATTATCTCCCTGATCCATATTAAGGTAACATCCACGCATACCATTTATGGATGCCTCATTCAAAAACTCAAGATTTCCGTCAGGAAGAATATGATAAGCCTCTACTCCGGCATCGGTGATGGAATAAAGAGTCTTCTTGTTGTGAGAAATACCAATATATGAAGAATTGGTGATCTCAACTTTCTGTTTCTCAGTAAGACGGCCCTTTTTAAGATCAACGTCATATATCCTTATTCCATATTTTGAGCCAAGTCCAGATGTATAACTGGACACGTATGCCACATACTTGTCTTTTCCAGCCATTTAATGTTAGCCTCCTTGAATAAATCCTCTATCCATCACATTTTATCACACTAAAATAAAACTTTAAAGATAGCCCAATTACTTTAGTACGTTCATATCAACATTGCCGGCAATCCCCGGAATGGAACCCTTTGACGTGAACTGCCACATATCGTAGCGTGTCGCAGTATAAGTCGGTATATCAACGTACTGCGCAAGCCATATTTTGTAGTCCGTAAATACAGCAGTATTAATGCGGTTCTCAAACCACAATTTATTTGAGTAAAGGCCGGCAGAATACCCCGCATTACGGATTGTTGCAAGGAATGCTGCGATTGTAGCAGATCGTTCCTCCACACTGATTGCATCTCCTCTTCCGTTACTCTTTTCAACATCAATATATACAGGCATCTGCAGAGAATAACCACTGATAAGTTCAAGTACCATTGATGCTTCCTCAATAGCTTCCACTTCATTTACAGCCTGGGAAAAGAAATATACTCCCACATTAAGGCCTGCACCTGTAGCAGCAATCATGTTCTGATAATAAAGCGGATCCACAATCAGTGCACCTGAACTTGAACCTCTATAGCCACATCTGATTATTGCAAAATCTATACCTGAAGCCTTAACAGCTCCCCAGTCGATATTCCCATTGTGCTTGGATACATCAACGCCCTTTGAGCCCTGATGAGCAGCCACATAAACGGGATCGGTAGTGATATCGGGAACAGCTGCGGCATCCCCTGAGTTTGCAGGAGCAGTAATAGTTGCAGTGCTTGCTCCGGCAATAGCCTTTGCTTCCTCTTCTGCATTGGTCTCTGCCTCTATCTGAGCAAGAAGGTCTTCAGCATCCTCAGAAATCCCTTCATCAAATATCTGTTCCTCTTGGCTTGCAGAAGATGAAGCTGAAGCCTCAGCATTTACATCCGTTGTTTCATCTACATCCTGAACCTTTGTATCTTCCTCTGCCACGTTTATCTCAGCCTCAGTCTTTATCTCGTCTTTGATATCCACCTTGGCATACTCTATCGAATCAGATACAGTAATAGTCTGAGATTTGTCGCAATGATAATTTACACCATCGGAAGAAATATCCGACATAAAAACCGTATAGTCTCCAGCTTCCACATAGGGAAGATATATTATTCCATCCCTGTCTGTATCTGAATAGGTCGTAGTCTTATCATTGTTCTTTACAGTAACTGTAAAATCCACATTATAAATAAGATTACCGGTTGAAGCATCTGATAGCTTGATCTTGAGATCATCCTGAATAGATCTCAAAGAAATTGCCACCGTTACATCTTTTTTCTCAAAAGAATTACTGTCATCCCCATCAGAACTGATGCCGTTTTCTTCTCTAAGCTGTTCTCCATCAATAATCCCAAGATTAAGAGCCTCCAGGCTTGAAACAGTCTCAAAAATGGAGCTGTTATCCTCCATTGCCTGTATTTCCTCTGAGTCATCTGCCATAACCTGGCGTACAAGAATACCGCCCAATAAAGCCACCAGAAGAACAACTATAATTCCTATAAATATAATCTGTGTCTTTTTTATCATAAATTATTTCTTTATATCCGCCAGCTTTGAATAACTCTTTCTATAATGACGGTTCATCTTATAACATTCAAAAAGAGAAAGGTAATGTCCTTCTCCATGTCGCATCACAGCTGTATGTGCTATACAGCCCTTATCGAGGACTATAGCAACTGCCATGGCATCATCTTCGTTGCTGCCAACACAATATGCTCCGTCATTCAGGGAAAAAATAGCATTAACATGCCTTTTTATATTATGATAGCTGGTTCCATCTTTGCCATGTTCATTGCTGGGAACCCTGATACTATATCCGATGAGCTGGGCAAAGTCATCCAAAAGCGGACGCATATGGTTTGCTCTTCTTGAAACAGTCATAACAGCCTCGGATTTATTATGGACAATGTATCTTACATCAGGACGCTTTCTGTAGATAGCCTCATGAATATGCTTTACTCTCTCAGGTGTATCCGGGATATCATATACAATCCTTCCATCCTCAAGATGACTGTTATAGCCAACTTCAACACCATGATGCATATCTGTTTTACAGACATCCATAAGGAAATTGTTGCAGGCAACCTCCATTCTTTCAGCCTCAAAAACAGCTTCTCTTGCATCTGCTCCGAGGCAGATCGTTCCATGATTAGCCATTATAAATGCATTGCAGTCACGATATTTTTTGACGGTTTTTGCTACGTTTTCAGCAAGCTTGTCTGTTCCGGGGAGCGCATAAGGAGCCACGGGAATAAGCATATCCTCTTCCTCGAAATAGGACACTATCTTCCTGATTCCGAGAGTTCCTGCGCATGAAGCATACACCTGATGTGTATGAACAATAAAATCCACATCAGACCTGCATTTATAGCACGCAGCATGAACAGCCTTTTCGCTGGAAGGAAACACATCTCCCTCATAGGAAAGGTCGCCAATGTTTACCTTGACAATCATTTCAGGTGTAAGATCCTCATATTTAATTCCGCTTGGCGTAATGATGAAAGACTTTTCATCAACTCTCTGACTTATATTCCCCCAAGTCCTGACAAGCAATCCAATCTCATGAAGCTCCCTTGAAACTCTGATAATGTTCTCACGAGCCATCTGCATTTCTTCTCTGGTTGTAATCATCCCCTGATCTGTCCTTCTCCCAAAATCTCGTACTTGTACGATGTAAGCTCCTTAAGTCCCATAGGCCCTCTTGCGTGGAGCTTCTGTGTGCTTATTCCGATCTCAGCACCAAAACCGAATTCAAAGCCATCTGTAAATCTTGTAGAAGCATTTACATAGACGCAGGCTGCATCAACCATGTCCAAAAACTTCTGAGCAGCTTCTTTATTCTCTGTAATAATAGACTCTGAATGTCCTGTGTTATATCTGTTTATATGGTCAATTGCTTCATCAACACTCTTTACTGTTTTAACAGAAATAATGTAATCAAGAAACTCTTTTCCAAAATCCTCTTCAGTAGCATCTTTAGAGTCTGTAAGCACACTTTTTGCCTCAGCGTCCGAACGTATCTCCACATTATGCTCTTTCATTGCCTTTGCAAAAAGAGGAAGGAACTCATCCTTAACAGCTTCGTGGACAACCAGGGACTCCGCCGCATTGCAGACACCAATCCTCTGGGTTTTGGCATTAATGATTATAGGAATAGCCTTTTCGAAATCAGCATCCTTATCCACGTAAATATGGCAGTTACCTGTACCTGTCTCGATAACTGGAATGGTCGAATTGTCTACAACCGCCTTTATTAGACCTGCACTTCCTCTTGGAATCAGAACGTCAACATAGTCATTCATCTTCATAAACTGTGTAGTAACGCTTCTGTCCGTATCTTCAATCAGCTGAACAGCATCAGCACAGATTCCCTCGTCACAAAGAGCATCCCTGATCACTTTCGTAATAGCTATATTACTGTTTATGGCATCACTTCCGCCCTTCAAAATAGCCGCATTTCCGGACTTGAAGGTAAGACTGAAGGCATCTGCGGTAACATTTGGCCTTGATTCATAGATTATTCCGATAACCCCCAGTGGAACTCTGACTTTTTTTATAAAAAGACCGTTTGGCCTCTCGAAATGTTCAATCTCCTGCCCGATAGGATCTTCTAAAGAAGCAACTACTCTAAGTCCTTCCGCCATTGCCTCAATTCTCTTATCATCAAGCTTAAGTCTGTCCAGCATACCCTTATGCATGCCGTTTTTGACGCCATTTTCATAATCTTTGTCATTGGCAGACTTGATATACTCAGCCTCTTTTATAAGCCTGTCGGCAACTGCAATAAGAGCCTTGTTCTTCTTCTCAGCCATGAGCTTCTGAACCTCATATTTAGCAGCCTTTGCATTCTTGCATATCTCTAAAAGTCCCATACCATCCTCCCTTTTACAAAGAAGCCAACAATAACTTTATCAATTATAACGAACAAGGCCGGTATTTTCAAATGATAATTCCCTGATAATGCGGCAAAATACTATCTTCAGAATAAAGATTTATTCTTTTGTCATGCTTCTTGGCGAAATACCATAAAACTTCTTAAATACATTGGAAAAATAGCTGACATCATTGTAGCCTACTTTCTCTGCGATATCAGAAAGTTTATTTTCAGTTGATGTAATCAGCTTCTTTGCTTCCTGCATACGATAAGATGTGATATATTCGGAAAGAGTCATATTCATCTCACTCTTAAACATCTTGCGAAGATAGGTCTGATTCACGCAAAGAGCTTCGGAAATATCAGAAATCGAAAGAGTGCTGTCTCCATAGTTCTGCTCTATGTATTCCTTTGCTCCATTTGCAATACTGTGGGTTCTTGAATTCTTTTTTCCCTTTTCAAACTCAATCCTCTTTCTGTATAAAAAGATGACATTGTCGCAAAGCTCTCTGGAAGTAGTGGCTCCCTCAAGGAACTTCTCAGGTGAAAAGCCTTCCCCGTAAATAGTATCCACATTAAATCCGGAGCTTATGATATTAGTCATAAGAATGCTCACAGCACTGGTAAGCAGATTCATGTCGGTAAAGGAAATACCGCTTTCATCCTGCTTTTTCTCATGAAGCTTTGCCCAGAGCTTATTTATGGCTGCCTCTGCATCATCAGCCTGCAAAGTCTCCAGATCTTTATTTAGCATCATGATAACATCAAGTGAAGCAAGAATCTCAACATCTCCTTCGTTTCTAAGATCCCACAGCTGACCAAAACCTTTTTCCGCAAGGAAATTAAGACTCTTTTCGTAAGCTCTTTTTACCTCACTGATCTCAGAAACCTTCGAAAGGACTATACTGCAGCCAATTTCCAGCTGGCTCTTTATTATCTGGATGATATCCGTAAATTCATAGCCTTTGTATTCATCAATTGCTGATTCCGATTCGAAATTCATCAAAACTACTATATTATTTTCAAAGTCATGGAAAAGCCTAAACTGCCCGTCAATATCAAGCTTGTCCGCAAGGAGCTTGGTGATAAGATTCTCCCAGTTCATCAGTTTTTCTCTGGAATCGGATCTGGTATGGGAAAAAGAAGTATCAAATTTAACAAGTGCAACAAGATACCCACCGTAGCTATGACGATTAGGGAAAATCTTTTTCTCCCACTGCGCCAGATTCTCTTTATCCGAAAGTCCCGCATAAATAAGGGCTTTAAGTTCATCGCTTAGCTCCTCATTAAGCTCTTTTTCCGTGGCAAGCTTAGAATCTTCAACTGCTTTTTCTATATTGTCATGAAGCTTTAAAAGACTAAGGATAAGCTCTTCCTTTTCAAAGGGCTTTACAATATAATCGCAGACGCCTATCTTTACAGCTTTTCTTGCATATTCAAATTCGTTATTCCCGGTGATAAGAATAACCGAAATATCCGGATAATCAGTGGTTATCTTCTCTGCAAGCTCAAGACCATTTATATAGGGCATTGTAATATCTGTAAGTACAACATCCGGATAATATTCATCTATCTTTTCAAGAGCCTCTTTTCCATCATGGGCTTCGCAACATATCTCAAAACCATAGGAATTCCAGTCTATACAGCCCCTCAGATATTCAAGAAAAATTGGCATATCATCCACGATCATAATTTTGATCATATTTTCTCTCCGTTTAATTTTGCAATTATCGATTAAATATAAGAAAACATCAATGAATTAAGTGGTGCTACCTTGATTCTTTCTTCTCATAAGGCACTCTGACAGTTACTGTTGTGCCTTCATTTTCTTTACTTGTAATACCGGCACCATACTCTTTTCCAAAATAAAGTTTGATTCGTCTTGCTACAGAATACAGTCCGAAATGGCTTCCGCCCTTCGTGGTGTCATGGTCAGTAATAAGCGCTTCTTCCTGCCTCTTTTTATCCTCATTTTCAAAATCATCACCACTTGAAAGCAGCCTGTTAAGGCTATCAAGCTCATAGGCGGGCATCCCGATACCGTCATCAATAACGTAAATTTCGGCATAAGAATCAGGTCCATCAGAATCAGTAGCTTTAACTGCCTTTCCGACAACTTCGATTTTACCGGAACCGCTCTTATTCTTAAGGCCATGATAGATCGCATTTTCAACCAGAGGCTGAAGAGTCATTTTGGGAATCAGTGAAGACTTAATCTCATCCTCCACATCAATAACATATGTGAATTTATCAGCATATCTCATAGTCTGAAGGTCAAGGTAATCCTGTATTATCTGAATTTCTCTCTCTATGGTAACTATTTCCTCACTTCCGGACAACGAGTTTTTATAGTAGTTTGCAAGCTTTTTGGTAACTCGTGAAGCCTCCTTTGAGCGGTTCATCTCAATAAGCATAATGATGATGTCCAGTGTATTGTATAAAAAGTGAGGTTTTACCTGCTCCTGAATAAGTGCAAGCTCGTATTCTCTCTTCTTTTTGGCCTCCGCATCAACTTTTTTCAGAAGTTCCAAATAGGCCTGAGTCATGTAGTTAAAGATTCTGCCAAGGCGTCCGATCTCATCCTTTGCCCTGAACCTGAACCTGAAGCTCATGTCTCCTTCAGCTATCTGCTCCGCCCCGTCGTGAAGGATCTTTAGCGGATGAATAATGAAGTTTGTTGAAAAATGAACAGAAAAAAGCAAAAGAATAGCCGTAACCGACCCTGTGAGGAAAAGAATAAATCTGAGATCCTTACCGGTTACATTAAACTTATTAAGGTTTGTTATGCCGATAATTGTCCAAGGATACCCCGGAATATCCCCCCTTGCTACAAGGTATTTTTCTTTATCATAATCAAAGCTCTTTTCATCCGTTAAATAAAGCATATCATGAAGCAATTCATCACTGTAAAAATCACCTTTTTGAGATGACTCCGTTATCATCACTCCACTAGTATCGTACAGAAAGTAGTAGCTTATCTCACTCTTTGAGGATTCAACAAGATAATCCTTGTTCATGTTGATAAAGATATATCCAAAGGGGCTTCCCGAATTAACATTTATGACGCGCTTACCTAAAGTAATAATATCCTTCCCTTCCTGAGACATGGGATTTCCTGAAATATCCATCAGATAAGTTTTTCCATTTTTATCCGAAAGTTCTTTTACATAATCCGAAGCAAAAATATCAGCTTTATAAGCATAAAGATTCGGATCCGTAGTAAACATCCTTTCATAGTCATCAATAAACACAATGGATGATATACCGTTATATAAAAGCAGAGACTGCGAAAGCTGACTTATGATCTTATTGTCCCTTGTTACCTGCTTCATTGCTCTGTCATTATAGTAACCACTAATTTCAATTGTCAGGTTGTTGGAACAAACCTCCCCATTTTGGAGAACACTTGAGATTCGGTCGGACATGATACGGATATTCTCTTCTATCTGCTTGTCCGCTCTCTGAAGGATTGCCCTGTTGTAAAAAAAGAGCATAAGAATAATAAGCACTGTCATAGGAATCAGTGCCACGAAAAATGTCATTACCGCAATCTTATATTTTATGGACATATTAAGGATCCGTTCCCATAAGGTCCGTTTCCTGTCTGACCTCACATTCTGCAGATCCTTTAATGTCATGTTATTAATATCCTGACTGCTCATGTATATAATTTTACCATATTATGGCAAGGCAAAACAAAAGGGCGAAACAATGGATACTCGTGTTCCAATGTTTCACCCTTTTTAACAAGGAACCTTACGCTATCGCTACGCTCAGCGTAAGACGTTCGAACTAGCTTCGAAAAAACCTCAGCAAGTTCTCTCAGCCCTTTACAGCACCGCCGATTGTCATTGCGCTTTCGACCTGCTCAGAGAATATTGAATATACAATGATTGCAGGGAAGCTGGCTATAACCATAGTCGCTCCCATTCCGCCCCAGTCAGTTGTGAACTCACCCTGGAAGAACAATACTCCAAGAGGAAGTGTCTTAAGAGCCGGAATACTACCTACAACAACATTAGCAAGAATGAACTCATTCCAGGCATTAAGGAATATGTAGATAATAAGTGTTACAGTAGCAGGACGTACAAGAGGCTCGATTATCATGAAGAAAGTCTGATAAATCGTAGCTCCATCCATGCATGCAGCCTCTTCAAGTTCCATCGGAATTCCCTTAAAGAATCCGTAGTATACCATACATGCAAAAGCAAGATTGATTGCAATATACGGGAAAATAAGTGACCATCTGGTTCCCATAAGTCCAAATTTCTGGACTATCTTAACTACAGGAATCATGATAGCCTGTACCGGAATAAACATTCCAAGTCCAAGGAAAAGCCTTGTAAAGGTCTTCATCTTCCAAACCATACGGCTTGTAGCATAAGAAAAAAGCAGTGCACAAATGATAGTAATAGCTACAGTTCCTATTGAAACAAGTAAACTGTTAAGGAAATGCAGCGGAACATCATATTTAGTCCAGGCTGTTATATAGTTTTCATAGTGCAAAGGCCAAGGAAATCCGAATGGATTAGTTACAAAGATTTCCTGATTGGTCTTAAATGAGTAAAATAGCATCCAGATGAGTGGGTAAAGTGAAAATGCTGCATATATCCAGCAAAATATCACAAATATAATATGCAGAGCAGATTTTTTGCCTTCGTTATGCATTGCGCTTCCTCCTTGCTTTCTCTTCTTCCTTCTTCTGATCCTTGTCTCTGAAAATAAAATTGATGACAAGCATAACCAGCATACATTCGATAACCATTATAGATGCTGCAGCAAGACCATAACCATAATCAGACTTCTTGAAGGCAGCATTGTACATCATATATGTCAGTGTGAATGTTGACTTATTAGGACCGCCACCTGTCAAAATATTCATCTCAGTGAAGGCTTTGATACCACCTGTCAGAGAAATGATGAGACAGAACTTATAAGTCTCAGCAAGAAGCGGAATTGTGATTTTCATGTGAGCCTTAACATTTGAGCATCCATCAATTCTTGCAGCTTCATAATAATCAGCAGGAATAGATTTGATACCCGCAACAATAAGTGCAAACTGATATCCCATCCACTGCCATGCATTAACAAAAGCAATAACATAAATTGCCTTATATCTGTCGCCAAGCCAGTTCTGCTTGAAATCCCCATTCCAAAGCTGAACAAACTTATTAAGAAGACCATCTCCGGCAAGAATTGCGCTCCAGAGCTGACATACAACTGTTACAGATAAAATAACAGGAATGAAATATGCAACTCTAAGGAACTTTCTGCCCTTCATCTTTTTATCAGATATAGTGATAGCAAAGATTGTTGCAAAAAGCATCTGATAAACAGTGATCACAATGGCAAATATTATCTGGTTTCTATTTGATGTGAAAAATACTCTATCGGTGAACAGCTCAAGATAATTCTCAAGTCCTGTAAAATTCGGTGTTGTAAGACCATTCCAATCGGTAAAGCTATACGCAAACACCTGAATGATCGGAAAAAAATCAAATATAATAAATATTGCAAGCGCCGGCAGAATAAATAAAAGTATTGCCAGCTTGTTTCCCATGTATTTTTTCATTGGGTATCTCCCATTTTTCTCAGAAAAATCGGGCGGTCATTGCAAGCAGTGCCGCCCGAGGTGTGTGAGGTATTTTTGCAAGTGATAAACGCATGGCTCCACTTCGTTCTCGCCATGCTGCAGCCATTCGGAAATCGATATGCTCATTTTATTCGCATATCTTTTTTCCTCATGTCTGTTCGGTCTTCAATGTCATAATGTGCTTTGAGCAAGCTCAGCACATTACGACTTTGAATCCCTATATCACTCATGTCACTCCATAATATCTTCCATGTCTGCGATGAACTCATCAGCTGTGAACTGTCCGGATACAAGACCCTGTGACTCAGACTGGATACCATCGTTGAATGTTGAATTTGTAAGTCCCCATGTGAACTTTGTTGTAGATGTTACTGAAGGAAGTGTATCAGAAAGCTTCTGCATCATAGCAGGATACTCTGAATCAGGCTCCTTACCTGTGTTAATTGCTACAAGAGGATTGTGTCTGTACATAACCTTTGCTTCGCAGTACTTCTCTGTGATGAACTCAGCAACCTCTGCAGCAAGTGCAGCATTTGCAGAATCAGGATTTACAGCAAAACCGGAAGCAGAACCGCCGCCTGAGAATGCAGCCTTACCAGCCTCATAAGATGCAGCATCCTCTGCAGGATAAAACATCCAGTCAACATCCTCGCCAAGAGCCTTTGTAGCATCCTCGATGTACCACTGACCATTGATAAACATTGCAGCTTCGCCTGAAAGGAACTTCTCAGAAGCCTGGTCATAGTTTGTTGTTGTAGCATCTTCCTGGAAAAGGCCTGCAGCTACGAGCTCTTCAAGCTTCTTAGCAGCGCTAACATAAGCCTCGTCTGAAACCTTAGCAGTACCCTCATCAAGAGCCTTGATACCACCAACGTTGTATCTTGTTGCAACTACGTCAAATGCAGCTGCTGTATTCCAACCTTCCTGACCGAAAAGTGCAAGAGGTGTGATTCCCTTTGACTTAAATACATCAATGCAGTTAAGAAGATCATCATAAGTCTGTGGAACCTCAAGGTTGTTCTCAGCAAAAAGAGCCTTGTTGTAGTACCAAAGAACATATTCCTGACCTGAGAATGGGAATGCATAGATATTGCCATCCTCTGCGTATGCAAGATCCTTGTTTGCATCATAAAGCTTATCAAGGAAACCTGTTGACTTAGCTACATCATTGAGTACCATGATCTGGTTTGACTCACGGAATGTGTTGATAAGATCTGTACTAGCCTGATAAATATCAGGAAGCTGACCTGTTGCAGCAAGTGTCTTAAGAGTCTGTCCATCATCCTGAGCCTGAACGATAAGGTTAAGCTCAACATTTGGATAAGCCTCTTTAAGCTGCTCTACAGCATAGTCATAAGGAACCTTTGTGTCGTCATCAGCATACTGAGTATAAATAGAAAGTGTAACCTTCTCATCAGAAGAAGCTGTATCCTCTGACTTAGTCTCCTCTGTCTTAGCTTCCTCAGTCTTTGTCTCTTCTACCTTGGTCTCTGTAGAAGCTGCTGTGTCAGCACTTGATGTTGTTGTAGCTGCATTTCCACATCCAATAAGAGATGTAGCTGCAACTGTGAGACATACTAATGAACTAAGTAATCTCTTTTTCATAATATATAATCCCTTCCCTTCTCTAATTTGAGTCTCCAATAGATGAGTTAAGCGGAAACTCTTATGTTTGTTTACAGTCTCCATTATAAAAAGGCAGGAATTATAAAAAAATGAAATATTCAAAATAGTTTTTGTAAATTTCAACGGAGGATTATTGAAAATTCAAAAAAAGACTGTGCACATTTAAGTACACAGTCAGATACTTTTGTTTTTCTATACCAAAACATGTTCTTCAGTAATTATTATTTGCAGACTTTTGTCATGCATTTCCCTGGGAATATCATAATCAACAATCTGAACATCAAATGCAAGAGCAATTGTATTTACACTTTCATTTTTATCCAAGAATCTATCATAAAAACCGCCGCTGTATCCTATCCTGTCTAAATGGCGGTCGAAAGCCACCCCTGGGACCACAACAAGTGCTTTGCATAAACATGCATCATCTGATACATTATCACCGAATACAACAGAGTCTTCATTTAATTCAGGCTCTCTAATACCAAAGTAACCCTTACTTAAATCCTCGAGAGACATAATCTTCACAAATTTCATCTCTCCATTTTTACGATCAGTAACTTTAGGACAATAAACGTTCTTTCCCCTCGCAAGACTATCTAAAATTATCTCATCAGTTCTTACTTCTGAGCCGAAACTGGCATAGATAAGAATATTTTCAGCCTCTTTATATTCATCCTGACAAAGAAGCTTTTCGAAAATAGCTCTGCTTTTCGAACTAATTTCATCTTCTGTCAGGCTATCCCTTTTAGCTAGTATCTCCTTTCGAATTTCAGCCTTAGTCATCTTTATCACCTCTAAAGGTAAGTAATTTGGCCGCAATATGCTCAGCAACCTTTATTCCATCCATGGCAGCTGACATAATTCCTCCGGCATAACCGGCGCCTTCTCCACAGGGATATAACCCCTTAATGTTCACCGACTCGCAGTTGTCGTCCCTTGTTATTCTAACAGGCGATGAAGTTCTTGATTCGACTCCAGACAAAAGAGCTTTATCATCGTTGTAGCCCTTTATCATCCTGCCAAACTTTTCCATACCTTCAACAAAACAATTATTTAACTCATCGGGCAGAATATTATGAACATCAGCAAATACATGATCGCCTCGCATACACGGTTCAATCGGCCAAAATCCATCCGCATAATTGCGTGTCGATTGCATCTGTCCATCCAATGAATTCTCTTTTATACTAGTATCTGCTAGTTTATTCTCTGTCTTACAGTTCTGATCTATATCACTCTCTTTAACAGCAGTCTTAAAGTCACCATAGTACTCCACCGGAATCTTTCCACCGCCTATCTCATAAGCTTTTTCTTCCAGCTTTCTCTGAAACTCCACACCTGAAAGAACATCGTCGCTACCAAAGTCCATAGGATCCACAGTTACAATGATTGCAGAATTGGCATTATTCCCATCTCTTTTCGAATAACTCATACCGTTAACAGCAAGTCTCCCCTGCTCAGAAGAAGCATTAACAACATATCCTCCCGGGCACATGCAAAAAGAGTATACCCCGCGTCCATTATCTGTTGTGGTGGTCAGCTTGTAGGGTGCAGGAGGTAAAGTCTTGGGATTAGAAATACCATACTGGGATTTGTTTATGAGACTCTGGGGATGTTCGACTCTAAGCCCAACTGCAAATGGCTTCTTTTCCATGGATACCTTTTTATCCTTGAGCATGTAAAATGTATCTCTGGCGCTGTGACCAATAGCCAGAACTGCCATTTTGCAAGGTATCACCTTACCATTATCAGCAGCGATCGCAACGCCGGTAAGTTTTCCATCCTCATCGATTACAAGCTCTTTAACCAGTGTCTCAAACCTGACTTCTCCGCCCAGTTCAATAATCTTTTCCCTCATATTTCTTACGACATTTCTAAGCACATCGGTACCAATGTGAGGCTTCGCATCATACATAATCTCTTCCTGGGCACCGTTTTCCACAAAGATTTTTAAGGCCTCTCTTCCTCTTCCATCTTTGTCTTTTACCATGGTATTAAGCTTACCGTCAGAAAATGTACCTGCACCGCCTTCTCCAAACTGAACATTTGTAGCTGTATTAAGCTCTCCGGTCTTCCAAAAATGCTCAACTATTTCCGTTCTCTTATCAACATCAGCACCTCTTTCCAAAACAAGAGGCTTAAAGCCCTTCAAGGCAAGCATATATCCACAAAATAACCCCGCAGGCCCGGCGCCGATGATAACAACATTTTCTTCAGTATTATCTAATTCTGAAGTCACTTCATCTATCTTCTTACAAATAGCATTTTCATCAATTGATATAAGCTCTGATAGCTCAGGGTTGCAATTCTCAACCTGAGAACATTTCACAATAGCGCCACGAACCTGTCTCTCAAAGCTATACTCTTCCTTATCCTTAAGACTTACATCTCTGCTCTTACACTTACCTACAACCTTCTTTTCATCAACGCCCTTCAGCTCCACATCCACCAGATAGATATCATATATTTCAGGCTTCTTCCTGGCATCAATCGACCTTCTGATTATCTCAATTTCGGAAATATTACCTATATCAACACGCAAAAGCTTCGAAACATGCTTTATCAGCACATTACGAAGCTCTTCATTACTTATATTTTTATTAAGATCATGTCTTATCTTAATCTGGTTTATTCTTATCATTGATCTACCTCATAGCCATAAGTGAAATCATAACAGGCTATCCAAACAATCCATCGCACAGGGCAAAAAAATCAAAGTGAAGCCACCGTCCCAGCAATACTGCCGCTGGTGAAGGCCCACTGAAGATTATAACCACCGCATCTGCCATCAACATCTGCCAATTCCCCGACAACAAATATTCCATTATGTGAAACAACAGTCATATCATCCCTGATATCTCCAAGGCTAACTCCACCGGACGTCACCTGAGATTTCTGATAGCCATAGCTGTCCTTAAGCTTTATCTTGAAATTCCTGTAACTGTCGAAAATGCTGATTACCATGCTCTCCGAAATATTCTTCATCTTCATGGTGCTTCCCATTTTCATACGCTTTATTACCATCTCATTTATCTGAGAGTTGTGGAAACCATTAAGAAACTCCAATAGGCTCCTGTTATCCCGTAGCCTTAGCATTTCTTTTTCCAGAGATAAAAAATCTTCTTCATCATAATCAGGGAAAAAATTAATGCTGGCAAAAATAGGCTTTCCTTCCTGCAGGAGACGAACGACCTTGCCACTGGCCTGCATAACAGGAATTCCGGAAACACCATCAGAAGTAAGCTGAAGCTCTCCATACTCCTTTGCTACAACTTCTGTTCCAAGGAGGAAAGAAATCTCGGCTGTACATCTAACGCCATTTTCAGGCATTATCTCGCAATCATCAGCCTTAAACCCTACAAGCGCAGGATAAGTATCCTTGATGGACATTCCGAGCTGCTTGCAGATATAGTAGCCATCCCCTGTAGACATAGTGCTCTTTGCACCGGAAAGACCTCCGGTAGCAATAATAACCCTTTCTGCTTCATAACTGTTTAAGTTTGTAACAACACTATAAGTCTCATTATCAGGATTTTCGGCATCATTACCTTTTATCACAGAAACGGACTTTGCCTGTTCGCCATAGACAACCTTAACTCCAAGCCTCTTTAGTTCATTTCTGAACGCATCAACTACAGTCTGAGCCTGCCCTGATACCGGATAAAGGTATCCGTCCTCGCTCTTAATAACAATACCAAGGGATTTAAAGAAGTTGATGACATCAAGAACTCCGTAAACAGATAGCCATCCCTTCATCCTTTTTTCCGCCGAAGAATTATACATCCCCGCATTCATATTAAGGTTCGAGAAATTACACCTCCCATTTCCTGTCATGGAGAGCTTTTTACCAAGCTGAGTATTCTTTTCAATTATGGTGACATCTGCGCCGTTTCTTGCAGCATAAACAGCAGCACACATTCCGGCTGCACCGCCACCGATCACTATTATTTTCTTACCCAAAATTATTCCTCATAGTATCTGTCATGCTGAACCGCATGAGAAAAGCCCATAAAAAGTCTGCCAAAAGGTATCTTCTCAAGTTCTTCCGTCTTGACTCCCTTTATAAGAATAAGTATCAGCATATAAACAACTGTATAAACCACTGCCCCAATAATCAGAGATAAAACCTCTCCAATATGGTCCACTAAAAGCTTGTTTAAAAGCATAAGTACAAGTCCTGCCGCAGCTGCAGCAAGAATCGGAAATCCAAAATTACGCAGCAGTCTCTGCCTGTATTTAAGCATCTTAAATAGCATAGAAAAGCAAAAGATATCATAAACTACAAAGGCTACAAGCTGAGAAATTATAACACCCAAAAGTTCTTTTCTGAGCATCATCACAAGCAGGATCATAAAAAAGATATGCACAACCCATCCTATTGTAAGGCTGATGACCAGAAGCACCGACTTACCCATATGATTTAGAAGCCAGGAAAGGAAAATAGCCAGCCCCAAAGCAAACATCACAAAAGCACCGATCTGAGGCATTCCATCAATAAGGCTAGAATACTTTCCAAAAAAGGCTATCTGAATTTCTTTTGCAGCGGTAAACATAAATATAGTAACCGGAACAAAAAGCATAGAGCCAAAATGAAGAAGTCTCTTTAATCTATCTCTTGCCCCTTCAAGCTCATCTCTTTCTATCCTCGCCATTACACGATTCCAGGATTTTATAAACGGTATGCAGGTCAAAAAAGCTATCATTATCATAAAAGATTCTACTCTGCCTGCAAAAGCTCCATAAGAAGCTATCATGTCCTGAGCTTTATCATTTTTGATAAGAACGAGATTGTAAAATATATTATCAACCAGACACATAAGCACCGGAGTTGCATACAGGTACAGAATTGGCCTAATGCCTGTCAGAACGTCATTTTTATTGTCGAGATATCTTGGCGCACCATTTTTAACGATATCAGCAATTTCTTTTTTCCTTACCATCATGCTGATACTGATCTGAACAAAACCAACAATTGATCCGATAAGAACACCGATTATCATACCTGACGCACCATAAATGGCACTGTACTCATCTCCGTGAAAGATTTTATTAACCTTGATTCCGTAATTGTACAGTATTCCGGAGATAATAGCTCCTGTGCTAAAGCTCACCACAGAAATAGTAAGGTCGCAGATCATTATGGGTTTCGTATATCCCAGTCCCTGAAGATACCCTCTTATTACTCCCTGGGGGCATAAAAACAACAGGCTTACACCTATCAGGATAAAATCAATATAAATCTTACTTGCAGCAAAAAAATTCCTTGCAATAACATAACTGCAGGACATGATAAGCACAGATAACAAAATTCCAATAAAAACAAATATCTTAAAAGACCTGTCCTTATTGGTCTCAGCATTTAAAAACTGCGATCTTCTGGCCCTCAATCTGACCATGATATATACAGCCTTTTGCACTGCCAGAACAAAAGACACATAGAGCAAAAAATATAATGTAAGCGGACCGGCACTAAAACCGGAACCGGTATCTCCGAATATCCTCACAGAGATAATGTTATAAAGCATCATTATAGTGACAGACCAAAAAACCGCTGCTGTAAGTATATCCGGTCTTATTCGTTTTTCCTCAGTATAGGTCCTCATTTAGAACTCTCCCAACTTTTTTCAGTCCCTGGTAATCCCCAATGCGTTAAGTACGCTTTCCTGTTTTTCCTCCATGACCTTAGCCTCAGCTTCCTCCATGTGGTCATATCCGCAAAGATGGAGCATACTGTGGGCCACAAGAAATGCAAACTCTCTCTTTTCCGAATGGCCGTATTCACTGGCCTGCAAACGAACTCTGGCCTCGTTAATAACAATATCTCCGAAGGAAATATTACCCGTATCAGGATTTAACAGATCATTCTTCTGCTCACCGCCAATTACCGAGAAGTCCCCAGCTTCTTCGTATTCAACAGTAGGAAAAGACAAGACATCTGTAGGCTTATCAATATTGCGAAACTCCTTATTGATTTCCTGAATTCCCTCATCATCAGTAATAGTGAGGCTTATTTCAACATCATATTCACAATGTTCTTCTTCCAAAACCGCTGTCGCAACTTCTTTTGCAAGGCTCTCAAAATCAAAGTCGAATTTTGCGTCCACTTCATTTTCAACGTAAAAAGTCATAATACAGCTTCTCCTTTTTGAGGATTTTCTTCATCTGAGCATATTGGCCGAAGGTAACATTATAGCCCAGAAGTTGACCTTCTGATTCCTTTTCTTCGAAAATCTTATCAATTACTTCGTCGTAATTTACCTTCTTGTCCTTTTCTTTTTTGATAAGATAAGTAATCGTAGCAATTACAGTTTCTGAAATATCCACCGCAAAACATTCGCAGGATTTAACTTTATTTGCCGGAGCCTCGATATATTCCTGTAAAAAATCTATCGCTTCATGAGGAAAATTGTTTTCAATATAAATATGCTTAACATCTTCCCATTTTTGCTTTCCTTCAAGAATTCCTATCCTGTGATAATAGCAGCAGTTTTTTACCGCTCTGTCATTAAGTCCCAGCGCAAGAGCAATTCTTTCAGCAAGATATGCCGTGTGAACAGCCCTGAAATATTCATCCTTGTTGTTCTCACGTAAGCTTACCAAAAGAGGATATGCACTGTCATTTATCTCCATATAGTTATCATTGGATTTCCTGATGACGTAAATTCCAAACATATTAAGGAACGGCATAAGTATTACAAGATTAAGCATCAGGTTAATGACAGGTAAAATAAGCAGATTAAATGACAGAGTCCTGTTCTGAAAAAGAACATCAAACGCAATTATAAGTACCGCCTGCAGCATAAGGACCATGGCCGTAGGAAAACCGATTGCTGTATCTTCCTTAAGGTCTCTGAAAAGTGCAAGAGCAACCATGCCAGCAATGACATACATAAAAAACTCGCCGATACTGCCATTATCTTCAAGAAGAACAGAAATCAGCACAAATCCAATACCGGAAGCCATTCCAATTTCATTGTTCGACAGAAGGCCAAGAACAACAAATATAGCCATATATGGCCAGAACACGTTTGGAACAAGAGAAAAAGCGCAGGATAAAAGTATCATTATCCCGTAGGCAAGAATAAATCTCATAATGTGTTCATAGTTGTCGTAAGGAAAGTTCTCCCATCCTCTCCTATATGTTTCCATGAGCATAAATAAATTAACAGCGGAAATTATGAGTGATACTATTGTATTTCGCAGTATTGCCTCATAGCTCTTACCAAAAAAATATGAAAAAGCAAAAACTACAATTCCTGTAGATAAAAACAGCCCCACATAGCACAGCTTTAATTTAAGGGGCAAAGCTGTACCCAAATCCTTATTCTCGCTTTCCATCTCTTGAACGTCTCTCCAGTTTCTGAATAGATTTTTTCTTTTCTTTATTCACAGCTTTTTTCTCATAGTCCTCGTAGGCCTTAACAATCTTCTGAACCAGCGGATGTCTCACAACATCACTGCTTGTAAGGGTGCAGAAAGAAATATCATCTATTCCTTTAAGAACACTTTGTGCAATATCAAGACCTGACTTGGCATCCGGAGCAAGATCCTTCTGGGACGCGTCACCGGTTATGATGACCTTGGAGCCAAAACCTATTCTTGTCAGAAACATCTTCATCTGAGCAGGCGTGGTATTCTGCGCTTCATCAAGAATGATAAAAGCATTATCCAGGGTTCTGCCCCTCATATACGCAAGAGGCGCCACCTCAATAAGCCCTTTTTCCATGTTTTTAATAAAGTTCTCTGTGCCCATTATCTGATACAGCGCATCATATAAAGGCCTTAAATACGGATCAACTTTACTCTGAAGGTCACCGGGTAAAAAGCCAAGCTTCTCACCGGCTTCAATAGCAGGTCTCGTAAGAATGATCCTTGAAACCTCTTCCCTCTGAAAAGCAGTAATGGCCATTGCCATACCAAGATAGGTCTTTCCTGTACCGGCAGGTCCAAGACCAAAGACGATCATATTATTCCTTATGGCGTCTATGTATTTCTTTTGCCCAAGAGTCTTAGGTTTAATAGGTTTCCCTGAGATAGTGTGGCAGATAACGTCCTTGTCTATATCAACGAGAATATTATCACTCACAGGTTTATCCTTAATCTCCTCATCTTCTTTTAAAGAAATAGCGTAATCAACACTCTGCTCTTCAATGCTGCTTCCACGTCTGGAAAGCTGCACCAGCTCTCTTATGATACCGGAAGCCTTATTTGCCCCCTGCCTGTCACCTATTATATGAAGCTCACCGTTCCTGTCTATGATCTCCACATGAAGGCTCTTCTCAATCTTTTTAATGTAACTGTCATTCCCACCAAAAATATTGCGCTCATCATCGGCAGTAAGCGCCAGGGAAAGTTCTGTAATTTCGCTCATTTATTAACCCCGTATATTCTTTCCCGGTATTATATATACCGGGTCATGTTCAAAACTTTTTATCATTCACTTATGATAAGGCTCTCCTCGCATAATGCGATATGCTCTGTAAATCTGTTCCAAAAGGATTACACGCATCATCTGATGCGGAAAGGTCATGTCTGAGAAACTAATCTTGGAATCAGCCCGCTTTAGAACATCACTGTGAAGCCCTAACGAGCCTCCAATTACAAACTGGATATGACTTACCCCGGAAACTCCAAGACCGTTTATATAATCAGAAAACTTCTCTGAGGAATATTTTTTTCCATCTATTGCCAATGCGCAAACATAGGCACCCTGTTCAATATTCTGCAAAATCCGGTCGCCTTCTTTTTTCTTGATCTGCTCTTCTATTGCAAGAGGCGCATTATCCGGTGTTTTCTCATCCGCCACCTCAATGATACTTAGCTTGCAATATCTTGAAAGACGTTTTGAGTACTCACTTATCGCATCATTCCAGTATTTTTCCTTGATCTTACCTACGCAGATTATACTGATATTGCTCATTTTTTCACCATATTCCCGCCGGTAACAATACCATGAATGCCATTATCCTTCATCTTCTCCTGTACCATCCAGATGTGGTTCTCTGTGTTGTCCTTCTCATCCATGACAGCGCTTCTTCCCTCTGGATCCTTGGAAGTATTTACCACCTGTTTCCAGGTACCATTCTCACAGTCTCCATACCATTCCTTAGTCTCATAGTTATTGTTGACTGTGATCATATACATTCTGCCATTATAGAGCCCGTCTGCAAAGTTACCGATAGCATTCTGAACATAAATGTCTGAATCATTCATATAGTTCTGATCATAGTCATAGTGTTCCTGTCCTTCGCCATTGGGAAGGTCATTCTGCCATTGACCGGTATACATATGCTCTATTACCACATTCTGGTCATAAACAGGATAAAAAGAAATCCAGGTTCCCTGCCCACTGCGGACACCCTCTGACCACTCGCCGTAATAATACTGGTCGTTGGCATAGCAGGCAAGTCCCTTGCCGTTTGGAAGACCGGTGCCATCAACATCTCCAAAATACAAAAAGTCTTTTGTACCATTAAGTTTGTAAGACATTGCTTCAAAACGGTCAAGACCGGCAAGATCCCTTACCGCATTCATATTTCCTTCGTTCCAGTAAGAAGCCATCTCACTCATCTGGGCATCAATATCTATAGCAAGCCCCTTATACACATTTCTAACTTCAGCAGATTCTGTCCTATAAAGGCTGTTTCCTGATACTGTCTTTTTCTTTACAGAAGTCTTTGAAGAAGTACTTCCGGTTGAAGCTAAGTCAGAATCAGTTTTAGAAGCATCTCCTGCAGCATTATCTGATTTATTATCTTCGGATTTATTATCAGCATCATTGGAAGAATCCGTATTATCTGCATTTGAATCATCAAAAGAACTGCTATCGCCTGAAACGCTTGTTATCTCGTTGTCCGGAGCATTATTATCATTAGACGGTTTCTTTATCCCTGACAATGCCAGATACAAAATCAGAATCAGTAGTATTACACCGGCAATCCCGGCAGTTATCGCAACTTTAATCTTTTCATCTCTATCCATTAAAATCTATACTCTCTCCATATTATCAATTTATACAATCTTAATAATTATACCATAGCAGAGCGGATTTGGGCATAAAAATACCCTCCTTACCGGTTTATATCCGGTAAAGAGGGTTTGTACATACTTATTTATTTGAAAGATACTCATCGATACCCTTTGCTGCAGCTTTACCTGCACCCATTGCCAGGATAACTGTAGCTGCTCCTGTTACAGCATCTCCACCTGCAAATACGCCCTTCTTAGATGTCTGGCCGTTAGCTTCCTCAGCAACGATACACTTTCTGCGGTTGACCTCAAGTCCATCTGTTGTAGAAGAGATCAGAGGATTAGGTGATGTTCCAAGAGACATGATTACTGCATCGCACTCAATATCGAATTCAGAACCGGGAACCTCAACAGGGCTTCTTCTACCTGACTCGTCAGGTTCGCCAAGCTCCATTCTGATGCAAGTAATACCCGTTACCCAGCCGTTCTCATCAGCATGGATCTCAACAGGATTTGTAAGAAGGTCAAAAATAATGCCTTCTTCCTTAGCATGTCCAACTTCTTCCTTACGAGCAGGAAGTTCCTCTTCGCCACGACGATAAACAACATGAACTTCTGCACCAAGACGAAGAGCTGTTCTTGCAGCATCCATGGCAACATTACCACCACCTACAACAACACACTTCTTAGGTCTCATTATAGGTGTTCTTGAATTCTCATCAAAAGCCTTCATAAGATTGCTTCTTGTGAGGAACTCGTTAGCTGAGAATACACCCATAGCCTGCTCACCAGGGATATTCATGAATCTTGGAAGACCGGCACCTGAGCCAATGAATACAGCCTCGAAGCCCTCTTTCTCCATAAGTTCATCGATAGTAACTGATTTACCAATAACAACGTCTGTCTCAAGCTTAACGCCAAGGGACTTCACGTTCTCAATTTCCTTCTTAACTACATCATCCTTAGGAAGACGGAACTCAGGAATACCATATACCAAAACACCGCCAGCCTCATGAAGAGCCTCAAAGATAGTTACTTCATATCCCATCTTTGCAAGGTCTCCTGCGCAGGTAAGGCCTGAAGGACCGGAACCAATAATGGCAACCTTCTTACCCTTTTTCTCCTTGGCACCTGCAGGCTTAATTCCCATTTCTCTTGCTGTATCAGCAACATATCTCTCAAGCTTACCGATTGAAACAGCGTCGCCTTTGATTCCTCTTACGCACTGTCCCTCACATTGGCTCTCCTGTGGACAAACACGACCACATACTGCAGGAAGTGCACTTGAAAGACTGATTGTCTGGTATGCACCCTCAACATTATCCTCTTTTACCTGCTGGATAAATGCTGGAATATCGATAGATACAGGGCATCCCTGAACACATTTAGGGTTCTTACAATTAAGGCATCTTGCAGCCTCCTTCATAGCTTCTTCTTTATTATATCCAAGGCAAACTTCGCCAAAGTTAGTAGCGCGAACCTTGGGATCCTGCTCACGAACAGGAACTCTTACAAATCCATCCATTTCTATTCTCCTATCCAAAATGATTTCCACTACTTTTTCATTGATATACGCATGGCTTCACTACGTTATCGCCATGCTCCATGCATTCAGAAATCGATATACTCATTTCATTCGTATATCTATTTTCCTCATGCATGTTATGTTTTCAAGGTCTAATACTTCTTTGTGCAAGCACAGAAGTATTAGACTTTGAATCCATTTATCAATGACAGTTACCACATCCGCCGTGGTGAGTCTTGCCTTCCTGTTCTCTTAAGAGAAGTCTTCCTTCCTCTGTCTTGTAAAGCTTCATTCTGTTCATAGCCTGATCAAAGTCAACCTTATGTCCATCAAACTCAGGTCCATCAACACACGCAAACTTTACTTCTCCGCCAACAGTAAGACGGCAGGCACCGCACATTCCTGTTCCATCAACCATGATAGGGTTCATGCTGACAATAGTGTGAATTCCCAGTTCCTGTGTAAGTTTGCAAACAAACTTCATCATGATCATAGGTCCGATTGCAACGCAGTGGTCATACTTGTTGCCCTCATCCCAAAGGTCCTGAAGAGCCTTTGTAACCATTCCGCTTCTTCCATAAGAACCATCATCTGTTGTAATGTGAAGATTACATACCTTTTTAAATCTATCTTCAAGGATAACAAGATCCTTGGTCTTTGCACCAATAATTACATCACAATCAACACCATGCTCCTTAAGCCATTTAGCCTGTGGATAAACAGGAGCTGTTCCAACACCGCCTGCGATGAAAACAATCTTCTTTTTCTTAAGATCATCAATAGACTCTTCACAGAGATCTGAAGGCTTACCCAAGGGACCAACAACATCCGCAAGAGAATCTCCTGCCTTAAGATTCTTAAGTGCATAAGTCTCAGCTCCGATAGCCTGAACTACTATCTCAACTGTTCCCTTTTCTCTGTCATAGTCACAAATAGTAAGCGGAATTCTCTCCCCTTCAGCATCTACTCGAATAATGAGAAACTGTCCGGGTAAGCATGCCTGAGCCACACGTGGAGCTTCAACAATCATCTGAAAGATATTTGTTGCAAGCTCATTAGCTTCCAAAATCTTGAACATAGTCATCCTCCTGCCTATACAAAACATATTTCAAAGGTGCAATTTTTTAGCATGTTCACAAAAACAAATCGCACTCAATGTATCAATAATAAACGAATACATTCGATATTTCAATCTTTATTTCTTTAAAATGTTAAAGTGTTAAAATGCCGTTTTCATCTATTCGATATCTTGAGCAATGTGTACTTTCCGCTGGAATCGTATCCCAGTCTGTTCACCGAGCCGTCATGGGTATTTACCGCATATAAAAGCCCTGTAGGAGTTGCTACTCCATCATAGGAAAGATGATACTCAACTATAACGTAATATTCGCCGGCTCCCTCAATCTCGATAGCCTTATCATAGATATACTGATTAACACCATCCTGCCCCCTGACTTTTCCAGTATTATCCAAAAGATAATCCAGCCTCACAAGCGTACTTAAAACAAGAGTTACGGCCTGTTCTGTAGAATAGAGCCTTGTAAACACAAGATGATAATCCCTCTCCACGATTTCACTCATTTCACCATCGGCATTTATTGCCACGAACTTGAAATGTGAAGTCCCTACTGGCATCGATATAGGAGAAATATATTGCTTCGAATTGATATCAGGGTCTTTTCCGTTAGTAGTGTAAAAGATTGTACAGCCTTCCTCAGCAACAGCAACTATCATAGTGTTCTGATTGTAGTCACCGCTTGGCTCCATGATCTCGGGAGCATTAGGAAGTCCCTCAGAAACAATATATCTGCACTCGGTTATCTCACTTGCTATTCCATACTGGTTAATGCAAACCGCTTTCACGTTATATTCTCCGGGAGAATCTATCACAATGTCAGATTCATAATGAATGCTGTTTTCATCAGGATCCCCATCATTAACAGTATAATAAATATTCGAAAAGCCCTCGGAAGTATTTTGCGCAATTGAAACATTTACATAATCCTCAAACTCTCCTGAAGCAGGTGAGATTATAGGAGCACTGGGTACATACTTATCACGAAGAGCCTGAGCCGCTTCATTGTCTCCTTCGTTCAAAATTGCTGAAATATCTACAAAATCTCTATTCTGTTCATAAATAGAAATAATACTCTCGTAAGCAGTTGAAACAGTCTGCTCCGGGAAAAGAGATGAATCAGTTATCTTTCTTAAAGTATCAACAGCCTCCTGTGTCTTCCCCTGCTCAAGATAGTAATCAGATAGTCTGAATATAATATCTGAGTTATCGCCATAGATCTCATTACCCTCAGTTAAAATAGTAATTGCCTCATCCACATTGCCGGAATTCTTAGCTTTTTCAGCATCCCTCAAATAGGTATGCGCACTTTCACCGGTAAAGAAATATGATAATAGCGATATTATTACAATGAGAACTATAATCGCTGTTAAAGACATAACAATGATATGGCGCCTTTTCTTAATAGAATCAAAAAAGGCCTCCATCTTCTTGCGTCTTTCTTCTTTTAAACGAGCTTCCTTATTCAGTTCATCGGCAACTCCTGAAAGGGTTTCATTTATCTCATTTTCAACTTCAGGCTCAAAATCCGGAACAAAATTTATCTCTTTGCCACAGTTGTCACAATACATATGCCCTTCAGGAATCTCAAAACCACAATTAGGACATTTCATCTTATAAGATTACCTCATGATATCTTGAATGAAACATTCAAGATATCATACATTTTTGTTATGCATAAGTGCAGCTTCATAGCAGTTATTCATAAGCATTGCTATAGTCATAGGTCCAACGCCACCCGGTACAGGAGTTATGGCACTTGCAATCTGGCTCACTTCATCAAAAACAACATCACCGCAAAGTTTGCCCTCTTCATTTCTGTTGATACCAACATCAATGACTACAGCCCCCTCTTTTACATGGTCCTTAGTGATCATTCCTGCTTTTCCAACTGCAGCAATAAGAATATCAGCTTTCTTGCAAACCTCTTCAAGGTTCTTTGTTCTTGAATGAGCAACTGTAACAGTTGCATTTTCCCTAAGCATTAAAAGAGCCATTGGCTTTCCTACAATGTTTGATCTGCCAACGATAACACATTCTTTTCCAGAAATGTCATAATCAGCAGGAAGTCCTCTTTTAAGGAGCTGAATAACCCCTGCAGGAGTGCAGGAAACAAACCCTTCTTCTCCGATGCAAAGAGCTCCCACATTCATCGGATGGAAACCATCAACATCCTTTGATGGACTTATGGCATCAATAACTGCCTTTTCATCAATTTGCTTTGGAAGAGGCATCTGAACAAGAATTCCGTCAACATCCTTCCTTCCATTAAGCTCGTCAATAAGTTTAAGCAATTCTTCCTGTGTAGTTTCTGCCGGCAGTTCGTAGGAAAGTGATCTGTAACCTATGTATTCACAGGCCTTCTTCTTATTTCTGACATAGACCTGGGATGCAGGATCCTCTCCAACAAGTATTACTGCAAGAGTAACTTCAATTCCTTTTTCCTTCAAAAGAGCTGTCTTTTCCTTCAGTTCGTCCTTGATCTGCTGTGAGATCAGCTTGCCGTCAATTAAATTCATCTTTAATCTCCATGTAGTATTATATCTTGAATGAAACATTCAAGATATCAGCAAACAAGCCAATTCCATTCGACTTACGTCGAAGGGCTTGTTTGCCACCTGAATCAAGTTCTCACGAAACCCGCAGCAAGTGCGGATTTCTGTAATTACATCTAAGAACTCATACATTCTTGGATATAAAATCCAAGAATGTATCAACCAAGCCATTTGAAGGCGACTAACGTCGCAGGGCTTGGTTGACTCTTGAATCATGTTCTCACGAAACCCGCAGCAAGTGCGGATTTCTGTAATTTTA
>JAFPVA010000131.1 GCA_017413105.1 Butyrivibrio sp.
CTTGGATATAAAATCCAAGAATGTATCAACCAAGCCATTTGAAGGCGACTAACGTCGCAGGGCTTGGTTGACTCTTGAATCATGCTCTCACGAAACCCGCAGCAAGTGCGGATTTCTGAAATTTCATCTAAGAACTCATACCATTTCCTCAAATTCTTATTTAAGCCCATCCTCAGTTAATGTATAAACCTTAGTGCAGACTTCCTCTATATACTTTCTGTCATGCGAAATACTGATCACTGCTCCCGGAAAAGAAGCTATCATCCTCCTGATAACAGGACCTGAAAGGGGCGAAAAATTTCTCGTCGGCTCATCCAGAATAAGAACATTTGCATCCGACAGACTCATCTTTAAAAGCAATACTTTTGCTTTCTGTCCCCCCGATAAATCTCTGATGGAATGGTCCATCTCGTCAGCAGTATATTTAAGTGATCCTAAATAAGTCCTGATGCGGGTCCTTACAGCCTTATCGCCGGTATCATCCAAAAATTCTACCGGAGTAACATCAAGATCAAGAAGATCCTCATAGTTCTGCGGCATGTACTGCGCTTTCAGATCTTTTCTTAAAAGAAGTTCATCCGCCATCTTCTTGAGAAGTGTCGTCTTTCCTGCTCCGTTTGCGCCGACAATACAGATTTTCTCAGGCCCTCTGACTCTAAGAAAAATGTCTTTTGCCAGGACCTTCGATTCATCAGGAGTCTTTAGTTCATCTAAAGAATATTCTATAACGGTTTTACCTGCCGGCATTCTGGCGCTCTCATCCCCCAGCTTAAAAAATATTGCTTCTTCCTGTTCAGGCATTTTGGTCATGTTCTCGTCTTCTTTTTCAAAGCGCTTTCCCATGGCCTTTACGGTGTGCATTTTATCCTTTAGATTTTTCCCCGGAGCATCCCTGGCACCCTTGGAGATAGTTGAAAGTGCATGTTCCACGCTGTTGTATACCCTGGCATTTTTTTCATCACGACGCTTTTTCTCCTTCCTGTCGTTGATTGCCTGTTGTTCCTGCCTGTCGAAGTTTTCAGCCCTTCTTTCGATATAATTCCTGTAATTATCTCTTACTATCGTGTATCTGCTCTTGGTTTTCCGTATAATCTGCTCGATGTGGATTATCACATTGGCAGTGTTTTCAATTATCGTCTCATCATGGGATATGAAAAGAACTATGTGCTTCCAGCCATTGATGAGCCTCTCAAGAAGTTCCAGCGTATTTATATCAATATCGTTTGATGGTTCATCAAGCAAAAGAACTGTCGGCTTATCAATCAAAAGACGCATGAGCTGTGCTTTAACCTTCTCTCCACCGGAAAGACTCCCCATTATCTGATCGCTGTAAAAAAAATCTGCCGGCACCCGGAAATCCATCGCCATCTCAGATAATTCCCTGGGTGTTTTATCAAAAAATAAATGTGACTCTGAAAAGTATTCATAAAGTGTTTTTTTCTTATCCTCTTCAGGCAGTTCCTGAGGAAGATACCCAAGTACCTCGCCGGTTGTTATCCTATCTCCCTCGCATCCAGAATATTCTTCAGTAAGTTCCGGATCATAAATCCACTTCATCAGAGTCGATTTGCCATTTCCCTCTTCCCCGATGATCACAGCCTTGTCTCCATCATTTAAAACCATATTGAAGTTTTCTAAAATTATCCGCAGGTCTCCCCGATGAGTTATAGTCAAATTCTTTATCTGTAACATTTATTGCCTCCTGCCTTGCTGCTATTCAATAAGAAAAGCCTATTCTGCATACGCAAAATAGACTCATACAAATAGACCTGCTATGACAGCTCGGCTAAAAATGCATGATAATCCAGTTTAAGCGTACACAAAACAGCCGCATAAGCAGCTACTCTAAAATCTTCGTGTTCACTCAAGCTAAATTATCTGATAATCATCCCTTCACCTAAACGCCAAGCGCTCTTTCTCTAAATTTTTTAACCTTTTTTATACTATCATTGATGCTAATCGGTTGCAATCTTTTTTTCGAACACAAATATCCATATACTCGCTGCAATAAGAGAAAGCAGCATAAAAAGCCAATTTTTTTCGCAAATTGCCATTCCTGTCCAAAAAGAAGGCATAAAGAAAAGAATAAAATACAATGGTGCCGGCATAAGATATGGTCCCAAAGCCCCAAGCATCAGCAACGATGAGAGTTTCGTTATAGCCATGCCCTCAAGCTTATTTGATGAGAGTCTTATCACCATCAAAGCAATGATGATTCCCTGCAGTGTTCCTGCCAGTGCAAGGAAAAAAATCTCCAAAAAAGACAAATCTGTAAGCCCAAATATTGGAAGCAATATGACTGTAACTGCCAATGCTCCGAAAGCAGGAATTACTATCCGTGATATGTAGTACCCTCTTTTCCCAAGTCCCGTTATAAAAAGATATCTGTCAATATGATCGTCGCGTTCCTCCAGCATTACCATAGCCGAAATAAAGCAAAATATCACCGGAACTATAGAATGCTTTATTTATCTGCTGAAGTTGCTTTGATTCATTTTTTGATATGTTGATCTAACTATGCACTTTAGATTGAATCCGTTATGTCTTTTTGACTAATTATGTAATTATAGTCATAAATATATCTTTTTATAGTCCGGCTCAGCACCGGACTATTTATCTTATGTGTGTTTTTTACATTATCTGTGTTACTATTCCACGAATCATAAATCTCAGGGCCTCGTCATACTCCTCTTCTCCAATCTCTGCCTTGTGCAGAGTTGCAAAGTACACAGCATGAAAAGCAGCGCTGATAACCTTCACATCCACATCCTTCTTTAAGGGAAACAATGAAAGCATCTTCTCAATAGTATCTGTATCGTCCTGAAAATGGGCCTCTACGACTTCCCTGGGTAGTTTTCTGATGAGGAGTTCCACCTCCCCTGTGTCCAAAAGTCTCAAAATAGGCATCTCTTCAGTTTTTTTAAAAAATCCAAAGATAAGCTCCGTGAAGGTATCTGATGACATTTGCTTGTCACAAACTTTGTTAAGGGCCATGGCCAGATCTCTGTTAATGGCATCATGCTGCTCCTGTATTACTTCAAATAAAAGTAACTCTTTGGACTTGTAAAAGAGATAGAAAGTTCCCTTAGGTATACCCACCCTCTTAACAAGCTCGTCCACCGTTGTGCGCCGAACTCCATACTGTGCAAGACATTTAGCCGCTTCCTCTTTCAATCGGGTAACTATATATTCTCTTTCCTGGTCAGAAAAACTCTTTGGCATCTTTGCATCCTTTTGACTAAATTTGATTTTATAGTCAGTATAATATTCTTTCATTCTGTTGTCAATTCTAAGGTTTGAATTGTTAGAAAAAATGAAGAATTTATAGAAAATTTATTTAATATCCCACAGAAATAAACGATAATATATATAGACTTTTTTTGAATAAATCGTACTTATCGAAAGGAGAACCAGCATGGATGGCATGAGCACACAGGATTTATTGAATGGACAGGATCTATCTACTGCCAATGTGGATGACCTTTTAGCTGCTATGAAGCAGGAAGAAGGCGTTCCTTCTGCTGCCCCCGCAGCGGAAGTACCCAAACCTCCAAAACCTAAGAAAAAGGCTGAGCCTGAACCAATTGCTGATCTTCCTGACTTAGATGCACTTATAGCTGCAGAGGCTGCTGCCGCAGATGCTGAAGCTGCTGCCGCAGAGGTTCCTGTGGATCCCGAAGCTATGCTCGCTGCCATGGCTAATGCCGAGACAGCGTCTGATGTTGATGCCATGATGGCTGCTATGGCTGCCGCTGAGCCCGCTCCGGCTGAGGCTCCCGCTACTGATATCCTGCCTGATATTCCTCCTATGGATATTCCGGTTGAGACTCCTGCCGACGCCCCTGTTGATATGGACGCTATGGCTGCCGCTGAGCCCGCTCCGGCTGAGGCTCCTGCTGCTGAGATTCCGGCTGATATTCCTGCAGACGCCCCTGTTGATATGGACGCTATGATGGCTGCTATGGCTGCCGCCGAGCCCGCTCCGGCTGAGGCTCCTGCTGCTGATGCCCCTGTTGATATGGATGCTATGATGGCTGCTATGGCTGCCGTTGAGCCCGCTCCGGCTGAGGCTCCTGCTGCTGAGATTCCGGCTGATATTCCTCCTATGGATGTTCCGGCTGATATTCCTACTACGGATATCCCAGCCGATGCTCCTTCTGAAGAAATAACACTTGATCCTTCTTTGGATATAGACCCTGTTATGGCTGCAATGATTGCAGCAGGTGATATGCCGGCACCAGAACCTGCCATAGCAGTACCTGAAACTCCTGCCGAAAATCTTGATGCAATCTTAAGCGCTGAGATTGATGCGCTTACAGAGCCTGCTCCTGAAGGAGCACTTTCCGATATTCCTATGGACATCCCAGCTGATATACCTTCAGACATTTCTGCAGAAATTCCGTTAGATGTTCCAGCTGATGCCCCAACTGATATCACGACCGATATTTCATTAGATATTCCAGCCGATGTTCCTGCAGACATTCCAATGGATATTCCTGCCGAAGCTCCCGCAGATATGGACGAAATGATGGCTGCTATGGCTTCTGAACCCGCTCCCGAGGCGGTTCCTGATGCAGAACCGGAGCCCATCCCTGAAGCCCTTTGCGAGCCGGAACTTGGAGCCATTCCTGAAACAGCGTGTGCCCCGGAAACTGAAGCCATTTCCGATTCTGAAATTGACCTGGCTCTTACTGAAGATTTCTCAGCGATGGAAGAACCTGCAGCAGAAGTTCCTACAGATGTTATCATCGGTGCAGCAAAAGATATTGAAACCTTCATTGATTCTGAAGACTACGAATATATGGCAGTTGCAACCGCATCGCAGACCCAGATAATTCTCAAGATAGAAACAGGAAAAGCAATGGTTATTACCTACGAAGATGGAGAATTTGATTCTCTTATTTCAAACTATGAGAAAGATGGAAATACCGACTACAACGATCTCATGAACACCTTCGTAAAAGAGGCAATAAAAGCCGGTGCTCACAGCCAGATAAAGAGACATAAAGGTTCAAAAGTAGTTGCAGATTAAAGAAACAGTATCAAAAAAACTTCCAAGTTTACAATATCATTTATACTAATCATTCCAAACATAAAATCACCCGAATCGCTATTTTTCAAATGGCGCCGGGTGATTTTTATTTTGCACTAATTTAAAATCGGAACTAAACTGATACTGTTCTGCTGCTATCACGGAAGCTACCAATAGTAGCAGTGGGATTAGGCAGCAGATTATCTCCGAAGCCCGTAAATAATAGCATATAAAACAAATCAATATATTACCTTATCTTCCTTCGCAGTTTTCCCAACCAGAAGGAACGATACCACAAACAGTATCAGGATAAACCCAATAAAATAGCCGCTTCCATCTTCACTTTCCATCGTGGCAATATAGTCATAGGCTCCATGCAAAAGAGCCGGAATCACAAGTGCAAGAAATCTCATAAGCTTTGATGCAATATTCTCTCCTCTGTAATCCAGTCTTTTAGCTATTCCGTAAAAGATACCCATGAATACGCCAAAGCATGCGTGTCCGGGAATAGCAGTCACTGCCCTGACCAGTGCTGTTCCAAATCCGTACATCATTACATAACTAATATTTTCCCAGAGGGCAAAGCCCAGCGAAACAAATACCGCATATACAACACCATCAAATTGGCAGTTGAACTCCCAGCTTTTCCAGGTCTCTTTTTTCATAAAAAGATATTTTGAACTTTCCTCTGCAAAAGCAACAATTCCAAAGTATAGAATAATGTCATAAAGAGGTGACTCCATTGGAACTGTGATATCAAGAATAACTGACAGCACACGCTCTTCCACCAGCGCAAGCAGTGCAGAAAGAATTCCCGCTCTGATAAGATGTCGGATCATGTAGGGACTCTCCCTCTCAAGTTTATCCGAGCGATACACTTTTATCATCA
The DNA here is from genome assembly GCA_017413105.1 of Butyrivibrio sp. Lineage (GTDB taxonomy): Bacteria > Bacillota > Clostridia > Lachnospirales > Lachnospiraceae > Butyrivibrio. The sequence goes on from JAFPVA010000131.1 coordinate 5,922, forward strand.
GAAACACTGCAGGAATAATAGCTGCAGCAATCAAGATTCCATGATATACCAGGTATGGCGCAACTAAAAAGTAAAACATATCTCCTCCTCATCCCACTTTTTCCTATGAAGTGATATATTCAATTATACACTTGTTTATGTAAAGTGCTCTATCTGCTCAATATCAAAATAATTGCCAAGTATCTCTGCCCACTCTTCATCCGTCCTTGATACCATTCTAAGAACACCATTTAAATGGATTTCATATCCGTTCTCAAATTCCTTTCCCTTATCGTATACTCCTGTCTAATTTCTTTTCCATCAAAAGAAATCTTCCCTTTCGCCAATCAGCAAACCCGCGTTTAACATATCCATTTTTCTCATAAAGTCTTAGTGCATACGGATTCTGGGTAAACACATCGAGTCTTACTGAATCATATCCGGATCCGATAAGCTGCTTCTCGATATGGTTAAGAACTTCTTTTCCAACTCCGTTATTCTGAAAAGATGGAGAGATGCAGAATCTATGAATAATACAAGGCCTCTTATTCTCCCAATCGCATTTAAAATACTCATCATCACAGTCTTCGCTGATAACATATATCCCAGCAAGAAGATCATCCATTAAAGCCAAATATAATGTCTTCTTTTTAACATCTTGTTCAAAATCTTCAAAGACCGGATATAGATCATCCCATTGCTCTATCCCCTGCTCAGCCATAAGTATTTTTGCCGCTTCTACCATATTGCATATTTCTGTCAAATCATCTGTTGTGCCTAATCTGTAATTCATCCGGTTTAATTCCCTTCAGGTCGTTATTATAATGTCTTTTTATTTCTGCGTTTCATCTGGGTAATCCCAGAAAACGCCTGTATGGAAGTTTTCATTCCCTAATGGTTTTGCCGTCAGTTTAAAGATCACGCAGCCATCCGGACACACAACCGTTTTGGAGTATTCTCCATCGCCACCAACCTTGGTAAGATTACCACCGCTTCTAACAGCTTCCATCAGGGGGAATAGCATCATCATCGTCTTTGAACAGATTCCGTAACCATCCTCATTAACCGGACATCCATAGGTACATTTATAAACATCTCCGATTTCTTCGCCATTACGACAATATCTTTCAGTATGATCTCCATGTAAAAAACCTGTTACTTCTACCGTAAATTCATATTCCTCATCGTACCATTTTTTCATATTGGTCCTCCAAAATATGCTGTGATAGGCTCAATTTATCCTCTCTGTTCATCCGTGAGTATGTTCTGACAACTCAAGTATAATCATAGCTTTTATTATTATTTCAAATCGACCATAAGATCTGTCTTGTATTAAACAATACCCTGAGCCTTCATAGCCAAATATATGATATCTTGAATGAAACATTCAAGATATCAGCAAACAAGCCAATTCCAGTCGACTTACGTCGAAGGGCTTGTTTGCCACCTGAATCAAGTTCTCACGAAATCCGCAGCAAGTGCGGATTTCTGAAATTTCATCTAAGA
>JAFPVA010000132.1 GCA_017413105.1 Butyrivibrio sp.
ACTTTTTACGCAGGATAAATTGTCATTCTGCAAGGCGGAGGAATGAGTCGTACCGGGCGGTACGACGATTGACGACAACGCATCAGATGGCAATTTAGTCAAGTAATAAAGTCGACTTATTTGGTGACAGTAGCACTAGATTAGGAGGCACTATGAGTAAGAAAGCGACCATGAAAAAACTTAGTAATTATGAGATATCCAGTTTTTGCAGGCAGCTGGCTCTTTTGATAAAAGCCGGAATATCTCCCGCCGAAGGCATAACAATCCTGATATTGGATTCCCATGACAAATCTGCCAAAAGCCTCTTAGAGTCCATAAGTCAGGTTCTTATGAGCGGCGAAAAATTCCATGTAGCCCTGAAAATGAGCGGTGTTTTCCCGGATTACATGATCCATATGGTCACAATCGGCGAAGAATCAGGTACCCTTGACACTGTTATGGAATCCCTCGCCGACTATTATGAGCGAGAAGAAGCAATCAGCTCCAGCATAAAAAGTGCAATTAGCTATCCCCTTATCATGGTATTTATGATGCTTGTGGTAGTACTTGTCCTTATCATCAAGGTCCTTCCTATTTTTGAACAGGTCTTTGCACAGCTCGGAACTAATATGAGCGGTTTTTCGCAATCTCTTTTAAACATAGGAAATCTTTTGAACAAGTACTCCTTCGTTCTCATCATAATCCTTGCTATTGTAGCAGGACTCTTTATCTTCTTCTCTCTGACAGTTAAGGGAAAAGAAATGTTCAAAAAGTTCCTTGGCAAATTCAGGACCACCAGAAAGCTTATACAGGAACTTGAAAGTGCACGTTTTGCCAGCGGAATGGTACTTACTCTCTCCAGCGGAATGGACACCTATGAGGGATTATCACTTGTAAATAAGCTGGTGGAGACTAACGAGATGAGGGAAAAAATTGATGTCTGCAGGAACCTTCTGATAGACGGAGACAGTTTTCCGGAAGCCCTGGAAAAATCCAACATTTTCACCTCTTTCTACTCACAGATGATCAGCGTAGGATTTAAGGCCGGATCCATGGACACGGCAATGAAACAGATTGCACAGCGCTTTGAAAAAGAAACCGAGCGAAAGATCTACTCTCTCATTTCCATCCTGGAACCAACTTTGGTTATAATCCTCTCAGTTATAGTAGGAATGATACTGCTTTCTGTTATCCTTCCTCTTATGGGCATAATGTCAACAATCGGATGATGGGTAAAGCTAATGAGTAACAGATTCGAAGATAAGGATGTACAAAAATTCAGAATATCCGACAGGGCATACCAGATTTTGACCGTGGTATTATTTGCCGCAGTTCTGATCATTTTTTTCCTGGCAGTTGATTCTATGGGACACAGTTCCATAAGCAAAGAGCAGCAGTCTCTGGAAAATGCGTTGTCCCGTGATATTGTCCAGTGTTATGCCATTGAAGGAAGATATCCTCCAAACCTTGAATATCTGGAGCAGCACTACGGGCTCACCTATGATAAAAAGACCTTTTTTGTAGACTATATGCCTATTGCAGGAAATCTTTACCCCGATGTAACCGTAATACTTATTTCAAAGTAAGGAAACTATGATTCAGGAAAAAAGCGGAAAACACATAATTGATGGAGTATTTGTAATATGCCTGATGCTGCTGTTCCTCATAAGTGCTCTTACCGTAATCGCCATAGGTGCGAGCATTTATAAAAAGAATGTGGAAACTACCGGCGAGAATTACTCCCAGCGTGTCTCTTTTGCCTATGTCACCGAGAAGGTGCGCCAGGCAGATCAAAAGGGACTTGTTTTTGTGGATCAGCGCTTTGGGGAAAATGCACTGATATTGCAGCAAAAAGTCGGTGAAACCCTCTATGACACTATCATATACGATTATGAAGGTTACCTTTGCGAGCTTTTTGTAAGAGATGATCTTGGTACCGTTTATCCTAATTCCGGCCAGAAGATACTTCAGGTAGGAAGTTTTGATATCGAAGAAATCACTGATGGCCTTCTTTCTGCAACTATTACTGATAAAGACGGCTGCGTTGACTCTGTATATATTGCTGTAAAAAGCAGAAATGAGAACTAGATGAACACACAGGAGAATTCAAGAACAAGTCTGTTCCTGATGGAACTGATCATAGTGATCCTGTTTTTTGCCTTGGCAAGCGCAATCTGCTTAAGGCTTTTTGCCGGTGCACATCTTATGGCTGAGAACGACAGAAATCTTAACCATGCCTTGATATGGTCACAAAACCTCTCGGAAAGTTTCTATGGAAGCAAAGGCAGAATCCACCAAATGCTTAATCAATACCCTGATGCTTTTATTTCTTTAAGCGACAATGAAACAGACGGCTCTATCGTCCTGTTTTTTGATGAGGAATGGAAGCAGGTAGATAACTCCCTTGACATAGCTTCTTACGAAGCTGTCATTGTTGTAAAAAAAGACACTGCAGAAAGTGTTTATGCTGATGTGAATAAATATGGCGTAGAGCTTGAAGGAAACGCTATGGTCGGTAAAATAGCCATACTTGATCTTCGTGGGCAGACCGATACCTTCTTAGAAGTTCCTGAAAATGACAATCTCATCATCTACACAAGCTCTGTCGACACCTACATCGGTGAGGATTAATAGAAGGAGAACAACATGAAGCCTACTCACAAACGGGGTGCAAATGTTGGCACCGCCTCCATACTTCTTATATTCACAGTTCTCAGCCTTATATCTTTTGCCACCCTTACACTGGTTAATTCAAAGGCTGATTATAACTTAAGCTCAAATCTCTCCCAAAGGCAAAGTGCTTATTATACCGCCTGCCATAGCGGTCAGGCCTTTGTTGCTGCTGTCCATTCCGGCTACAGAAACGGAATTGAAGGAGATATGCTAAAAGAAAGTATACCAATTACCGACAATCAATCCCTTGATATTACGATAATTCTGAATAGTTCAAATAATTCAGAAAATTCAAGTAACAAATACACAATTACGCAGTGGCAAATTATGAATAACGCTGAATCTGACTACGATTTCAGCCTTCCGGTATTCCGATGACAGGGAAAAAATTTAAAACAATTTCCCTAAGACTTTATCAAATTTTAATTTTTAGCATAACGATTTAACGCATATATTTTGAAATACGTGTTACAATAGATTATGTACTAACATCCTATTAAAAAAAAGAAATTGCGTTTATTTTTTTAGCAACTAAAAATACTTATTGGAGGTTCAACATGGGAAAAAGAATACTCATTACTGATGACGCCGCTTTCATGCGCATGATGCTTAAGGATATCCTCTCCAAGAACGGATATGAGATTGCTGGCGAAGCTGAGAACGGTAAAGTCGCAATCGAGAAATATAATGAGTTGAAGCCCGACCTTGTAACTCTGGATATCACAATGCCTGAGCTTGATGGTATCGGAGCCTTGAAGGGAATCAAGGCTGCAGATCCTAATGCGGTTTGTATCATGTGTTCTGCTATGGGTCAGCAGGCAATGGTAATTGAATCTATTCAGGCCGGTGCGAAGGACTTTATCGTAAAGCCTTTCCAGGCTGACCGCGTTTTGGAGGCCGTTAAGAAAGCCATCGGATAATAGAAAATAAGTGACAAGAAAATAGATATATTGGCTCACTATTCTCTCGCAGTGAAACACTAAATAACAAATATAAGGGAATCCCTCATTTCACGTAGTTCAAGGAAATCGGGATTCCCTTAATTTGTTTTTAAGTGTTTCATCTGCTCATCATAATGATTCGCCACTATATCTATTTTTCTGCCTTATATTATTTCATTATCCTAAACTTCTCTGTTCTATCATGTGTTCCCTCTCTTGACCAAAATATAAAATTCCTATAAATTAATCATAAAAAATAAATAAATGTTGGAGGGTATGGTGTTGGAACATTTTATTGATGAAAAGACAGTGATGCGGTTTTATCTTGAGCAGATGGCAAAAGATGAGATCGTTTTTCTTAAGGGGAAGGAAGAAGCAAAAGAGAATATCAGAAAGGCTCTCGAGAAGCTTATTGATGAGTCTAAGATGAACAACAAGATACAGATTGCAGTGGGGCTTTGGAAAAAGCTTTTTGAAGCAGCCATGAGCTATCTGTCTCCCAATAAAAAAGGATATGACAAGATCTTTAAGTATTTTGATTCTTATGTTGAATTTGAGGAACTCATCTTCGCTTCCGACTCTTTCTACAGAGATCATACCCTGCACTGCCTGTGGGTATATTTCCTGGGTGAATATCTTTATAGAAAGCCTGAATTTTCACAGCTGTATCAGTTGTCAAAAGAATCTCAGGATGGTTTCAAAATGATAGAGAAACTCACAGACACCATTCCGATTCTTGAAAAAACAGATGCAAATAAGCTCAAAAGAATACTGGAGTACGCTGAAGAATCTGAGAATAAAGGCGACTCAGCAAGATGCATAGCTGCTCTTACTCACGATCTTGGTTATCCTTTAAAGAAAATTGAGAAAATCAATAAGGCAATGAATAAGGTACTTCCTTATTTTGCAATTCACAACTTTGAAAATTTCAGCTTTGAATATGAGAATATCCAGCAGGATTTTGTGAACCAGTTTATCAACTTCATCTCCAGACAGAGCACAATAAACATTTCTCCAAAAGAGGTCTTATCCGACGAAGCCAACAAAGTTATGGCTAAAATTTTCCAAGGAAAAGATCGTTACGAACCAAATGAAATGAACGATCTCCTAAGCAATATGGAGCCGCTCACAGAAGAAGAAACTGAGCTCGTGAAAGGAATCTATGAAGTTAACGCCGTATTCCATGCTCCTTTTAGTCAGAAAGCTTCCTACTACAATGATTTCGAAGCTTATCAGCACGGGATAATGAGTGCTTTTCTTCTAATGAAGAATCTCCAGGCCTTTCAGGACGTAGATTATGACAGACAGGATTGGCTGATTCCTATTCCGGATGCAGGAGTTTTAACATTACATGATATTCTGGCTTCCATTTCCAATCACACCTGTGACAGCTACCAGATTAAGCTGATCGATAGCAGCTCATTCCTGACCTTTGTTGATGAGCTGGAGGAGTTTTCAAGAATCTCCAGGGCAAGTCAGAACAGAGAATATGTTGAGGAATTCTGTGATACAGCACTGTACATGGAAGATGGCTGGTTGAACGTAGTATTTGAGTTCAATAACACCAACCTCGATAACCTTGATCCTGAGATTTCCTTCAAGGGCAGATGCAAGAGATTCCTTTCTCTCTTCGATATTCCAAACCTTGATAAGTATCTGAAGATCAGAGTAACAATCGTAGGCAAACTTCCTACAGACCAGAATGAATACGTTCTTGAGATTGCCAATCATCATGCGGACATCAGGATCAACGGAGAATCCAAGGATATTCCTAAGTACCTTAAGTCCACACAGTTCTTTACAAAAGAAGAATACGCACAGATGAAATAAAGTTTTGCTAATAAAATGCGGAGAAAGCATTAGTTGCTGTCTCCGCGTTTTTCTTTGTTTTATTTGCCCTGAAAACTGTCAACCATTTCCTGAAGCTCTACATAGCGGTCCATCTTGCGCTCAATCTCGGCATCGACTTCCTCTTTTTCCTTGCTGAGTGCCATAAGCTTTGGATAATCCGTTGCTGCTTCCGTTATCTTTGTTTCAAGCTCTGCAGACTTTTCCTCAAGCTTCTCTATTTCGGATTCGATGTTGTCGTACTCCTGCTGCTCTTTAAAAGAAAGCTTTGTTTTTTCTCTTGGAGCGCGATACTTGCCTTTTGTTGTCTTGTCTTCAGTCGTGGATGATTTGTCACTTTGACTTGAAGGCGATGTTTGTGCTTGCGAAAGTTCTTTTTTATGGGTCAGATAATCGGAGTAGCCGCCTTCACTCTGATACAGGCTCCCATCAGCTTCAAAGGCAAATATTCTCGTCACAACCCTGTCCAGGAAATATCTGTCATGGCTGACCGTGATGATGATTCCGGCAAATCCGTCCAGATAATCCTCAAGTATTCGAAGGGTCTGAATGTCCAGATCGTTGGTGGGCTCGTCCAAGATTATGACATTGGGCTGTTCCATAAGGACTCTGAGGAGGTAGAGCCTTCTTTTCTCTCCACCGGACAGCTTGCCGATAGGTGCATACTGCATTTCCGATGTAAAAAGAAATCTCTCGCACATCATTGTTGCTGAAACCAGCCCTTCTGCTGTTCTGATGAACTCAGCCGTATCCTTTATGTAGTCGATCACTCTTTTGTCTTCATCCAGAGCTTCATTTTCCTGCCCAAAGTATCCTATCTTGATAGTCTGTCCAATCTCTACAGTTCCGGTATCAGGCGTCTCCATGCCTATAATGCATTTGAGAAGCGTTGATTTACCGCAGCCGTTTGGTCCGATAATTCCTATTCTGTCCAGTTTGTTGAAGGTATAGGAGTAATCCTTAAAAAGCGTCTTCCCATCGTAAGATTTGGAAATCCCCTCAAGAATTATGGTCTTGTTGCCCATTCTGGTAGGGAGCGACGACAGCTCAATCTGTCTCTCTTCCTCCGGGCGTTGTCTGTCTCGAAGGGCTTCAAACCTCTGAATATGTGCCTTCTGCTTGGTTGAACGGGCTCTTGCTCCCCTGAGCATCCACGCCAGTTCTTTTCTATAAAGAGCCATCGCCTTTCTCTCAGCAGCCTGCTCATAGTCAAGGCGCTGCTGCTTGAGCTCCAGAAATCCGGAGTAACCCGCCTCATAACGGTAGACGTTGCTCTTATCTATCTCCATAATCTGGTTGGTTACCTCATCCAGAAAATATCTGTCATGAGTGATCATAAGAAGTGCGCCCCTGAAGTGCTGAAGGAAATCCTCGAGCCACTCGATCATCTCAGAATCAAGATGGTTAGTGGGCTCATCTAATATCAGCAGATCCGATGGAGTCATAATGGCCGCCACCAGAGCAGCTCTTTTCCTCTGTCCCCCGGAAAGGATCTCCGGATTACACTCGGGGTCATCAATTCCAAATTTGGATAGATTGGCTTTGATTTCTCCCATCTTATCCCAGTTATCGCCACCTGCGTAAATCTTTGCTGTGATATTTTCCAAAAGAGTTTTATTCTTATCAAATTCCGGATTCTGCGGAAGATATGAAATCCTAAGACCATTGGCGGCTACAACCTGCCCGCTGTCAGGCGTCGTAACACCTGCGATAATCGATAAAAGTGTGGATTTCCCTGTTCCGTTGGTTCCTACAACGCCAATCTTGTCAGTATCATTTATGCCGACAGATACTCCGCTCAGCACAGGCTTAGACATATATGATTTGGATACATTTTCTACGTTTAAAATATTCACTTACTGTTTCCTTCATTCTTTTGCTAAAGTCAGAATCATGTCAGGAAGAACAACCATCCTTCCAAAATCGTACTTCTTCTGCTGTTCTTCTGTCCGGCCGACCAACGCTGCACCTGAAGCAGAATTATCAGAGACCACAAGGAGCGCTATACCGGGCACTTCAAACAGATTTGTCATCAGGTAAAAAGAGCTGGTCTCCATCTCGATAAGGTCAGTGTCAAAGGACTTTATTTCATCCAGATGCATATATTCCATAGCAATTGACGGTGTACAGAATACGCTGCCCTTCTTGATGTCATATCCTTTACTCTTACCAATATCTATCACTGACTCCACATAGTCCATATCAGGAAATACCTTGGTAAAAAGCATGTTCTCTTTAATGGATTCCTTCATCAGATAGGTATCCGCATAGCTGCCAGACAAAGAGTATGAGGGAGTACATACGTCCCCCAACTCAAACTCAGGCTTAAGGCCGCCAACTGCACCAATAAAGATCAGTTTCTTAATTGAGAACTCTGCACAAAGCGCCATATGATCGATCACATTTCCTGCTGAGGAGCCAATCTTGATCCATGCGATATTACAGCCATCCTTTTCCACAAGATACCCCGCAATATAAGCGCCTTCTTTCAGCGTTGTAACCTTGCATGTAGTATCCATTCCCAGTTTGTATGGGCTAAAGCTTGGAGCAACCACAAGCGCATCATAAACCATGTCTTCACTAAAGCCGAAGGCCTGCGCAGCCATGTGCTCAGAATTATATTTATGAAAAGTATCAAGTATGTTCTTTAGTTTTTCTTTCATTTTTTATCCCCTTATCGCTCCATACATTGGCCTCAACATAACGCTCAGGTCCATACTTTCCATCAGGATTCCATTCCATATCGACTTCGTCGAAGGAATGCGCTCACTCCTGATTCATTTTCTCACGAAATGCGCAGCAGAGTGCGCATTTCTGTCTGAACAGTAACATGCTCATTTCCTCTGGGAAGCGGAGCGTTATATCCAAATTCACCTCTCATCCGTTACAAAATGCTTAACCTCATTTACCGGATGTAATAATTCTGACCTAAAGAATTCAGGGTAAAACTTTATCTGGTCATCCGGTGCAATCCACTTAAGGAACTCTTCGTGATCATCTTCAGTAAAGCTGCCACACTCCGGTTCGAATTCCTCCGGAACCTTCATGTAAAAGAAGAAAGAAATCTCATATATAAGCTTTCCAAGATTAGACTCGGCATCACCATAAAAGTAGTTCTCATGAATAAATCCCAACCTGTCTACTTCCATTCGTACTCCAGTTTCTTCGTATACCTCACGTATTACTGCTTCCTCCGCAGTTTCACCGAATTTAATCCTGCCGCCTACAGAATATAAATACTCTGGCCTGATATGATTCCCAACCATAAGGAATTTTCCATTTTTCAAAATAATTGCACCTACTCTGATGTTAATAAGGCCATTGTCACATGGCACTGTCATATCTTTATTCATATCTGTTCGCTCCTTTGCTTTTTCATACTTCTTTTTTCTCAATCAATAATGTCATTCTGAAACCTCGAAAGGACTAACATGTCTAAAGAACTATCCCGCATGAAAGATGAAGGGCTTATCGAATATAGAAAAAGTCATTTCAAGCTTAATTAGGGAAGATTAACTGAAAGATTATTAATCACAACAATGGCGCTAACACTCTCAGGAAGTTGTTGATGAGCTTGTGTATCAGCTTTCTGTTGATATCCTCAAGGCTCCTCTCTTTGCACTCTTTTAAAGTATTGAGATAGTCTGCCTTCAGTTCTTTTACTATATCAGCCTTGTAAAAAATAGAGCTGCACTCGAAATGTAGGAAAAGACTTCTGTAATCAAGGTTGACCGTTCCAATTCCTGCAAGCTTGTCATCCGAAACAAATGCTTTGGCATGAACGAATCCGGGAGTGTACTCGTAAATCTTAACGCCAGCTTTAAGCAGATCCTCATAGTAGCTCCTGGACAACCTGTAAACCAGCTTCTTATCCGGAATACCCGGCATAATGATCCGAACATCAAGTCCCCTGCGAGCTGCTCTTATAAAGGCATCAAAGAGCGCATCGCCAAGCATAAGATAAGGTGTATAGAACCAGACATAATCCTTTGCCGTCGAAAGTACTTCTGTAAATAGAATGTTGCTGGTATGCTCATCTCGCATGGGAGAATCATAGTACGGAAGAATGTATCCATTGTCCTGACATGATGCTTCTTCAAGAGCTGCCACTTTCTTAAGTTCCTCGTCAGAAATCTTATCGTGGGCAAATGCATTCCAGAACTCAGCAAACATATAGGTGTAACAAGCCACTGCTTTTCCGGTCACACGGAATCCTATATCCTTCCACCTTCCAAACATCTGCTTCTCATTGATGTACTCATCCGCAAGATTCACTCCACCACTGTAAGCAACCTTTCCATCAATTACCATTATTTTCCTGTGGTCTCTGTTATTAAGCTGCGATTTGATCAGGAAGAACGGGTTGAATGGAACACATTTGATGCCCAATTTAGATAGCTCCGTTATGTCTTTTACCGAGTAAGTGGCGATGCTTCCCAGATCATCATACATGACCCTTACATCAACACCTACCTGTACTCTTTCAGCAAGAATTTCAGTGATCGTGCCCCAAAACTTACCACTCTGAATGATGAAGTATTCTATAAAGATAAAGCTCTCTGCTCTCTTAAGATCCTCACACATGTCAGCAAACATCATTTCCCCAAAGGGATAGTACTTCGATGAATCATTTTTCAAAACAGGAAAACCGGTAGACTCAGTGATAAAAGACAGTGTCTGTGAAAGCCTTACGTCTTCCTTTTCGATTTCATCCAAATTTCCGGTGTTTCGTAACTGCTCACCATCATATAGTCCTTTGAGCTCCGAAGCAGTTTTTTGAAGTTTTCTCCTGAGCGCTCTGCCTGTTGTCTTATTTCCCAGGGTGAAATAAAGCATTGCTCCTAGAACCGGGAGTGCCACTATTACAAGCACCCACAACAGTTTATATGAGCTCTCATCTCTCCTTGCTATGAGCCTCGCCACAAAGAAAACTGCAAGCACGGTGAATATACCATTTATGATTTCTCCAAGGTGCCCTTTTGTAACTCTGTTCAATAGCCCCAGCGTCAGATAAAACCATACTACCTGAAGTGCCAACGCAGGTATAACGATTATGATCCTGCCAATTATCTTCTTCATAAGAATATCTCCTTCAAAGTTCTTAAGCTAGTTTTCTGGAAACTATTACTTCAACCAGGCCTTAACCTTATCTTTCGATTTCTTTGCCTGTGATCCTTTAATTGCCAGGCCTTTCACATCAACATCAGCGCCTGTGCACATCTTCTTAACATCAGCTGGCATTCCCGAAAGGCCAGATCTTCATTTTTACACCCTCCGCCTTTATCAATTTAAAACTTACGAAGAAGCTTCATACTTCCGATGTTGCGTACATCAGCCTCATAAAAGAATTCTGTCTTTCCATACTTATCACGAGCCTGATCAAGCGCTGCCTTTAAAGCTGTATAAGCATAGCCCTTATTCTACTCAGATGCCTTAACTAAAAACTGCATTGCCTTTCCCTCCTTATTCCTCATCCGGTTTCTGTCCATCATGTGCCTTCCACGCACACTCTGTCAGGGCTATGTTTGTAAATTCTGCGGTAAAAGAGCTGTCTTCCGGCGAACATGCATATATTCCAAATCTCACCTTGCCAGCACCCTCATGCATATGGCAAACTCTCATCTGCTTCCACTTATTTCCATCATCTGAACACTCGATGCAATAGTCATCTTCCCTGCGACTCAGCCTATACCACATAGACTTCACTGACGCAGGAATCTCAGTAGTTGCCCAGTCAGAATAACCGTGGTTGGTAACAACTGATCCAAGGTGCTGGAACTCCTCGTTCTCATACTCAATTGAGCCCTTAAGCCAGTTCTCA
>JAFPVA010000012.1 GCA_017413105.1 Butyrivibrio sp.
CTTGCTGAGCTCTCAGGGGATCCTGCAGCGGAGACAGTTGAGCTTCACAGACCATATATCGATCAGTTCGAGATCACCTGCCCTAAGTGCGGCAAGAAGATGCACAGGGTAAAAGAGGTTATCGACTGCTGGTTCGACTCAGGAGCAATGCCATTTGCACAGCTCCACTACCCATTTGAGAACAAGGAACTCTTTGAGAAGCAGTTCCCTGCAGAGTTCATCTCAGAGGCTGTAGACCAGACAAGAGGATGGTTCTACTCACTTCATGCAGAGGCTACACTTCTTTTCAATAAGCCTGCATTTAAGAACGTTATCGTTCTTGGTCTTGTTCAGGATGAGAACGGACAGAAGATGAGTAAGTCAAAGGGCAACGCTGTTGATCCTTTCGAGGCTCTTGAGAAATACGGTGCTGATGCCATTAGATGGTACTTCTACACCAACTCAGCTCCATGGCTTCCAAGCCGTTTCTCCGGTGATGCAGTTATGGAGGGACAGCGCAAGTTCCTAGGAACACTATGGAACACCTATGCGTTCTTTGTACTTTATGCTAATATCGATGGCTTTGATGCAGCAAACTACAAGCTTGAGCTGGATAAGCTTACTGTTATGGATAAGTGGCTTCTTTCAAAGCTTAACAGCTGCGTAAAAGCTGTAGATGAGAACCTAAATAATTACAGAATTCCTGAGGCAGGTAAGGCTCTTGATAACTTTGTTGACGAGATGTCTAACTGGTATGTTCGCCGCAGCCGTGAGAGATTCTGGGCAAAGGGAATGGAGCAGGATAAGATCTCTGCTTATATGACTCTTTACACAGCGCTTGTAACAGTAGCTAAGGCAGCAGCTCCTATGGTTCCTTTCATGACAGAGGAGATCTACCAGAACCTTGTAAGAAAGAGCTTCGCAGATGCTCCTGAGAGTATCCACCTCTGCGACTTCCCTGCAGTTGATGAGTCCCTCATCGACGCTAAACTTGAAAAAGATATGGAAGAAGTTCTTGATATTGTAGTACTCGGCAGAGCTGCAAGAAACGCAGCAAACATCAAGAACCGTCAGCCTATCGGACAGATGTATGTTAAGGCAGAGGAGACTGTAGGCGAGTTCTACACAGATATCATCAGAGAAGAGCTCAATGTTAAGAATGTTAACTTTACAGATGATGTTCGCGACTTTACAAGCTACACCTTTAAGCCACAGCTTAAGACATTAGGACCAAAATATGGTAAGAACATCGGCGCTATCAAGAATTATCTTGAGGGTCTTGATGGAAATGCTACCATGGATGAGCTTAATACAAACGGAAGCATCAAGTTTACAGTAAATGATGTGGATGTTGAGCTTGTTAAGGAAGATCTCCTTATCGAGATGGCTCAGAAAGAGGGATTCATTTCTCAGGAGAACTGGGGAATCACTGTAGTCCTTGATACAAACCTCACAGAAGAGCTTATCAATGAAGGCTTCGTTCTCGAGGTTATCAGTAAGGTTCAGACAATGCGTAAGGATTCCGGATTCGAAGTTATGGATCACATCAAGGTTTCCTTAAACGGCAATGATAAGCTTGCTGAGATTGTTAAGGCTAACGAGAGCAGCATCGCAACTAAGGTTCTTGCCAACGAAGTTGTTTACGGCTCTGATGTAGCAAATGCAAAAGAGTGGGATATCAACGGCGAGAAGGTTACAATCGGCGTAGAGAAGATTTGATCACATTATCGGATTACCTGAAAAATACATACGGAGAAAAAGTCTACCGCCTCTCCCTTTCCTCCGGGTGCACCTGCCCCAACAGGGATGGAAAGGTGGGAAGCGGTGGCTGCACCTTCTGCTCAGAAGGCGGTTCCGGCGAGTTTGCGGCAAAGGCGCAGATAATTGAGCCCACTGATATCAGAAAACAGATAGAAGAGGCTAAAGGTATCATTTCAAAAAAGACCAACGCCCGGAAATTCATTGCCTATTTCCAGTCCTACACCAACACCTACGGTGATGTGGGGAGACTAAAGAACCTGTATCTTGAGGCTATCAGACAGGATGATATTGTGGCATTATCCTTGGGCACAAGACCTGTCTGTCTCGGACCTGAAGTTATGGAGATGTTAAAAGAGCTTCAGAAGATAAAACCCGTATGGATAGAGCTGGGGCTTCAGACAATTCATGAAGAAACCGCCAGGAAAATAAACAGAGGGTATGAGCTATCGGTCTTTGAGGATGCCTACAGGCGCCTTAAGGAAGCCGGGATAACTGTAATTGTGCACGTAATCCTGGGACTTCCGGGAGAATCAAGAGAAGATATGCTCGATACTGTCAGGTATCTGGCGAGTTTGGAACCAGCTTTAGACGGGATAAAACTTCAGAACCTTCAGATACTTAAAGGTACTGAGATGTACAGGCAGTTCATTGAGGATCCTTCCGCATTCCATATCATGACTATGGAGGAGTACACAGATCTTGTGGCGGAGTGCATAGCTCTTTTGCCAAAAGGAACTGTGGTACACAGGATGCAGGGCGACGGGCCCAGATGGCTTCTTGTAGAACCGATGTGGAGTCTTGATAAAAAGCGGGTTCTGAATATGCTTACGAAGAAAATATCGTTACTGTTCAGACAGAAATATCCAGATAAAATGAAATAACACCTTGAAAACGGCTAAGCTAAGGTATACTATGTAACAAATGACAAGGGCGTCCGGAAAAACCGGGCGCCCTTTTGATATTATATATTACTTAAGTTCTGTTCCGACGAGAATAGACATAAGTCTAAGGAATCCGCAGTAGCCGTTTGAATCAAGAAATGATCAGCGGACTGAAAATGATATGGCTTTTGCAGTCACAAACGAATTTACGTTTATTTTATATATTTGTGGTTTTATTTGCGGTAAAATATAGATGTATGTATTTGTTGAAAAAGAATGAACAGATGGAACAAATTCATATCCATCGGTGCGAGGAGGCAACATGAAGAAAAAACAGCTATCTTTTGACAAAGACTTGTTTAAGCGCAGTGTACAGTACAATGTAAAAACCCTGTACAGAAAGACCATGGAAGAGGCGACGCCGCAGCAGCTATATCAGGCAGCAGCCTACGCCATAAAGGATGCCATTGTCGATCACTGGATGACCACACAGAAGGCAGCTGCGGAGCAGGATCCGAAGATTGTGTACTATATGTCCATGGAATTCCTCATGGGAAGAGCTTTTGGTAATAACCTTATCAATCTTCAGGCCTACAAACCGGTAAAAGAGGCTCTGGACGAGCTTGGAATAGATGTAAATCTGATAGAGGATCAGGAGCCGGATCCGGCCCTTGGAAACGGTGGTCTTGGAAGACTTGCAGCATGCTTCCTTGATTCTCTTTCTACTCTTGGATATCTGGCTTATGGCTGCGGTATCCGCTATAAATATGGTATGTTCCGCCAGGTGATAAAGGATGGCTATCAGGTAGAGGTTCCCGATACCTGGCTTGAGAACGGCAATCCTTTTGAACTTAGAAGAAATGAGTACGCCAAGGAAGTTAAGTTCGGCGGCTATGTAAATATGTACACAGACGAGTATGGCAGGACTGTCTTTAAGCAGGAGGGCTATCAGGTCGTAAGGGCTGTTCCATACGATCTTCCTGTCATTGGCTATGGCAACGGAATTGTAAATACACTGAGAATCTGGGATGCTGAGCCTATTCAGTGCTTCCAGCTGGACTCTTTTGATAAGGGTGATTATCAGAAGGCTGTTGAGCAGGAGAATCTTGCAAGCCAGCTCTGTGAAGTTCTTTACCCTAATGACAATCACATTGCAGGAAAAGAGCTCAGACTGAAACAGCAGTATTTCTTCATATAAGATTCAGTTCAGACTGCAATTAAGAGATATTTAAGGCATCATGATGATGTCAGAAGATTCTATGAAAAAGCTGTATTCCAGCTCAACGATACGCACCCGACTGTTGCAGTTGCAGAACTTATGCGTATTTTGATGGATGAGTATTACCTTCCTTGGGATGAAGCATGGCATATCACCACAAATACATGCTGCTACACCAACCATACCATCATGGCTGAGGCTCTTGAGAAGTGGCCGGTAGATCTTTTCCAGAGGCTTCTTCCGAGAATTTATCAGATCGTCGATGAGATCAACAGAAGATTTGTGGATCAGATCATGCGCCAGTATTCGGGTTCTGCAGGAATTGACGTTCAGGCCAAAATCAGAAGCATGGCAATCCTCTATGACAATCAGGTTAAAATGGCACATCTGGCTATCGTTGGCGGACATTCCGTAAACGGTGTTGCAAAGCTCCATACAGAGATCCTCAAGAAGAGAGAGCTTAAGGACTTCTACGAGATGATGCCTGAGAAATTCAACAATAAGACCAATGGTATCACCCAGAGAAGATTCCTTATGCATGCAAATCCTCTTTTGGCAGACTGGGTAACTGAGAAGATCGGCGATGAGTGGATCACAGATCTGTCCCAGATGGACAAGCTTAAGGACTTTGTTAATGATAAGAAGGCTCAGACTGAGTTCATGGAGATCAAGCTCAAGAATAAGGAAAGACTTGCGGCTTATATCTACGAGCACAACGGTGTAAAGGTTGATCCAAAGTCTATCTTTGACGTGCAGGTTAAGAGACTTCATGAGTATAAGAGACAGCTCCTTAATATCCTTACAGTAATGTACAAGTACCACGATATTAAGACTCACCCTGCAAAAGATGTATATCCTAAGACCTATATTTTTGGTGCAAAAGCGGCAGCAGGTTACCTTACAGCCAAGCTTACCATTAAGCTCATAAATTCAGTGGCAGAGGTTATCAATAATGACCCTGATATCAAGGGCAAGATAAAAGTAGTATTCATCGAGGATTACAGAGTTTCTAAAGCGGAGCTTATCTTTGCGGCAGCTGATGTTTCTGAACAGATTTCAACAGCAAGCAAAGAGGCTTCCGGAACCGGTAACATGAAGATGATGCTTAACGGTGCGGTTACCCTTGGAACCCTGGACGGTGCTAACGTAGAGATCGTAAACGAAGTTGGAGAGGAGAATGCATTTATCTTTGGTCTTTCCTCACAGGAGGTTATGGACTATGAGAGAAATGGCAACTACAATCCAATGGACATCTACAATTCAGATCCTAACGTAAAGATTGCGCTGGATATGTTGATCGACGGCACTTTCTCCAAGGATAAAGAGCTGTTCAGGCCGCTCTATGACTGCCTGCTTCACAAGGTTGGCTCCAATAAAGCTGACCAGTACTTCATACTTAAGGACTTCGAGTCCTATATGGAGGCTCAGAAGAGAATCTCTGACGCTTACGCAGACAAGAAGCGCTGGGCTAAGATGGCTCTTATGAACACAGCATGCTGCGGAAAGTTCTCTTCAGACAGAACCATTCAGGAGTATGTGGACGAAGTTTGGCATCTTGATAAGCTTCAGGTTGAGATTAAGTAAATAAAAGATATATTTTGAAACTTTTGAGGAAATAGAAAAACAGAAGTTGGTATGTTGAAATGATTAGAAGTAAACAATGACCGGCTTCTGTTTTTTTGCCGTTTTAATGCCCCTTGGTCTCATTGTATTTTTAAGACATTTACTGTAAAATAAGATAGCGTTTTTTATTTATATGTGAGTGTTTTGTGGTGGAGGCTATTGTGGATAAGAGCACACAGGATATTATTGATGCCGGAAATGACATTTTGAAGAGCGTTTCCAGGGCTATTGATACAAATGATTACAGCAAACTGGCTTCTGAGATTACCCAGACAGTGAAGGCAGTCAGTATAGACAGACATACGACCTACGCAAGCGGAGCGAGGACCGTGGATCAGAGCTACAGATCCTCAGGCAGCAATTATAACAATGCCCAGAAGTTAAAGCCGTTTCCTTTTTTGAAAAAGAAGGTCAGCAGATATCACGGATTGTTTTCGGTAATATTTGGTGGAGTGACAGAATTTTTCGCACTGATGGTGTTTATTGCTTCTTTTTTTACGCCATATACTCCTTTTATTGTTACAATGGCAGCAATTTGCTTGATATTGGCCCTTTGGATTATCTCTGGAGCCAGGAAACTGCGTCTTTCCAAGAAATTCTATGAGTACGGCAATATACTTAAGAACGCGGAGTATTTTGCTATTTCAGATCTGGCCAAGGCATCTGTTAAGTCTGACAAAGAGGTTTTGAATGATATCAAGGCCATGATGAAGGCGGGATATCTTCCAAGAGCAAGGCTGGATGCTGCAGAAACAACCTGTATGATCACGGATGCAGCTTATCAGATGTATCTTGGGGCAGAACAGGACAGGCTTGCAAGAGAGACCAGACAGGCGCAGGAAGAGAAAGTCATTAGTAAGAATACTTCTGAGGACAGCTCAGTTCCATCAAATGTTCAGCAGCTCCTTGCAGATGGCAACGATTATATTCGTTTTGTAAGAGATATCAATGACATTATCCCTGATACAGAGGAGATGTCCAACAAGCTCTACAGACTTGAGAGTATCATGAACAGGATCTTTGAGCAGGTTAAGAAGGAGCCATCAAGTGCAGATGAGCTTCACAAGCTGATGAACTACTACCTTCCAACCACCAAAAAGCTCCTTTCAGCCTATGTAGAACTGGATAAGCAGGATACTGTCGGAGAGAACATCCAGCAGACCAAGAAAGAGATTGATACCGCCATGGATACCATAAATCTTGCTTTTGAAAATCTCTTGGACAGTCTTTTCCAGGATATGGCGTGGGATATTTCTTCAGATATTTCTGTTATGAAGACCATGATGGCTCAGGACGGCCTTACAGAGGGCGGAATGGCAATGGCTACTGCTACAGCCGGAGCAACAGCTTCAGCGGCTCAGCAGCAGGAATTATAATGTAAAAAAATAATGTATATAGAGAAAAAGTATTAGGAGGAAGACATGGGAGACGATTTCAACTTTGACGCAGCACCCGCTGCACCAACACTTTCATTTGGGGTAGAGGAGCCGGCTGCAGCTGAACAGGCACAGGAAGCACCTAAGCCTGAGGCTAAGGACAACGGAAATGTTGCCATGGAGGCACAGCTTTCACCGGAAGAACTTAAGCAGGTTGAGGAGTTCAGCAAGCAGATTGATATTAGCAATTCAACAGGTATCATGAATTATGGCGTAGGAACTCAGAAGAAACTTGCTGATTTCTCTGAGAAAGCTATCGACAACGTTAGAACCAAGGATATGGGACAGGTTGGTGACATGATCACAGATCTTGTTACTCAGCTCAAGAACTTTGATGTTGCCGAGGATGAGAAGGGAATTAAAGCTCTTTTCAAGAAAGGTGCAAATAAGGTCGAAGGTCTTAAGGTAAGATACAGCAAGGTTGAGACAAATGTACAGACCATCAGCAATGAGCTTGAGAAGCATCAGGTTACACTTATGAAGGATGTAGAGCTTCTCGACAGAATGTATGACCTTAACCTCAATTATTACAAGGAACTTACAATGTATATCCTTGCCGGCAAGAAGAAGCTTGAAGAGGAGAGAAACACTACTCTTGTTGAACTCCAGAAGAAGGCTGAGGCATCAGGACTTCCTGAGGATGCTGAGAAGGCTAAGGATTTTGCCAATAAGTGTGACAGATTCGAGAAGAAGATCTACGACCTTGAGCTTACAAGAACAATTGCTATGCAGACCGGTCCACAGATCCGTATGGTACAGAGCTCAGATACAGTAATGGCTGAGAAAATCCAGTCCACTATCGTTAATACTATTCCGCTCTGGAAGAACCAGATGGTCATCGCCATCGGCATCGAGCATGCAACACAGGCTGCTCAGGCTGAGCGTGAGGTCAACGATATGACCAACAAGCTCCTTAGGAAGAATGCTGATGCTCTTAAGGTAGCTACAATTGAGAGTGCAAAAGAGGCAGAGAGAGGAATTGTCGATATCGAAACTCTTAAGCATACAAATGAGTCACTCATTACAACCCTTGATGAGGTGCTCAAGATTCAGACAGAGGGTAAGACAAAACGTCGCGAAGCAGAAGCTGAGCTTGTTCAGATAGAATCACAGCTTAAGGACAAGCTATTAGAGGCTGCCAAGCAGTGAGATAATTTGGAGGATTTATGATCGATCAGAATATGAAGCAGTCAGTGCTTGAAGGATTTGAAAAAGTTTTTGGTAAGAAGGAGGAGGTTAAGTGCTATTTTGCACCGGGAAGAGTTAATCTTATCGGTGAGCACACTGATTATAACGGCGGACATGTTTTTCCCTGCGCGCTTACCATTGGAACCTATGGCGCTGCTGCAAAAAGAGATGATAGAATGATCCAGTTCTATTCAGTAAATCAGGATAGATTTGGCGTATACGGCGTATCTCTTGACGATATTGAGAAGACATCACCAAAGGCCGGCTGGGCTAATTATCCTATCGGTGTTGTTTGGGCTTTCGAGAAGAGAGGAATGAAGCTTGATAAGGGCTTTGATATGGTTATCAACGGCAATATCCCTAATGGTTCAGGCTTATCTTCTTCAGCATCATTAGAGGTACTTACCGGATTTATCTTAAGAGATCTTTATGGATTTGATGTCAGCAATCAGGATCTTGCCCTGATCGGTCAGTATTCTGAGAATAACTATAACGGCTGCAACTGTGGTATCATGGATCAGTTTGCTGTTGCCATGGGAAAAGAGGATAATGCGATTTTCCTTGATACAGCAGATCTTTCTTTTGAATATGCGCCAATTAAGCTCGAGGGTGCAAAGATTGTAATTGCTAATACCAACAAGAAGCACAAACTGACAGATTCCCAGTACAATGCAAGACGCAGCATGTGTGAGGAAGCTCTTTCAATTCTTCAGAAAAAGGTGGATATCAAGGGTCTTGGAGACCTTTCTATTGAAGAGTTTGAGGCAAACAAGGACGTTCTTACTGATCCTGATATGCAGAAGAAGGCTAAGCATGCGGTTTATGAGAACCAGCGTACCATCGAGGCTGTAAAGGCTCTTAAGGCAGGAGATATCCAGCATTTCGGAGAGCTTATGAGACAGTCCCACGAGTCACTTCGTGACGATTACGATGTAACAGGTGTTGAGCTTGATACCCTTGCTGAAGAGGCTTGGAAGATTCCCGGAGTTATCGGCTCAAGAATGACAGGCGGCGGATTTGGAGGATGCACTGTTTCTATCGTAAAGGATGAGGCAGTGGAAGACTTCAAGAAGATAGTTGGTGAGAAGTACCGCGAGAAGATTGGCTATGATGCAACTTTCTATACAGTTGAGATAGGAAACGGTCCTGAAGTCATCTGAATATGAGTTCTTGGATAGAATTACAGAAATCCGCACTTGCTACGGGTTTCGTGAGAACATGATTCAAGAGTCAACCAAGCCCTGCGACGTTAGTCGCCTTCAAATGGCTTGGTTGATACATTCTTGGATTTTATATCCAAGAATGTATGAGTTCTTGGATAGAATTACAGAAATCCGCACTTGCTGCGGGTTTCGTGAGAACATGATTCAAGAGTCAACCAAGCCCTGCGACGTTAGTCGCCTTCAAATGGCTTGGTTGATACATTCTTGGATTTTATATCCAAGAATGTATGAGCCCTTGGGCCTTTGAGTTATTACTCATTGGCTGAGGGCTCTAAATTACTGTTTATAAGAGTTAATATCTGCTGGCGGCTAAGTGCATTCAGATCCTTTGCGATTGGAAGCATGGCTTCCAGCTTCTCTTTTATCTTGGCCTCGTTATAACCAAGCTTGGTCTTGTACATATCTACGAGAAGCTTGTAGGTTCCGGATATGTCGGTCCTGGTCTTTAATGCAAATTCAAGAACCTTTGCGGCATCCTCGAAACGGTTCTGATTGTAAAGCTCCTGTCCCCATTTCTGAAGGGCTATGACCATGGCGGTGTAGTTCTGGTCATACTGGGTGAGCACGGTGATATTGGCGGTGCCGTATGTAAGCTTTAAGTCAGTGTTTGTGATTCCTGTGAGATTTACGATCTTTTCGTCCTTTAACGCCAAGAGTTCTTCTTCAGCGCTTTTTAAAACATCATTATCACCATAGGTATCGAAGGGAAGAAGGTCTACAGGGATGTGAACATATTGGAGATCATCCAAACTTTTTTTTCGCACATTATTTGATTTAAGTTCGGTTTCCCAGAACTCTTCTTCACGCTGTTCCGTCTTTCTTGACACTCTTCGCATGCTTATATTGAGGACTATGCATAGAAGTATGAAGCTTGCTAAAAAGGGGAATTTCATCTATAATATCCTTTCAGTAAAATCTGAATTCATATTTTTATAATAGCACAAAGTTAGTAGAGGGAGCATTATGAAAAAATTCATCGGAGGAGTGATTCTCTTTTTAAGTGTGCTGTTACTTCTGCCTGGTATTCGGACAAAAGCAGCAGATGGTAGGAAGATTGCAAGCGGTGTTTATATCGGTGACATGAATGTTTCTGATATGACGGTTTCGGATGTCCAGTCTAAGATAAATGAACGATTTGGTCGTATCGCGGATAGCGAAATTACCCTTACGGTTGGAGAAGACAAGAGTCTTGTGATAAACGGCTCAGAGCTGGGCGTTTACTGGAAGAATCCTCAGGTTATAGAGGAGGCCTACAGTCTTGGTCACAGAGGCAATATTATACAGAGATACAAAGCTTTGAAGGATCTTGAGCATGAGAACTATACTTTTGATCTGGAATATGGCTTTAATGAAGCGGCTCTTAGAGATATTGTTGAAAACAGATGCAGCATCTTTAATCAGGAAAAAGTAAACTATACCCTTAAGAAGACCTCAGAAGGGTTCAATGTTACCCAGGGCCAGGTCGGATATGTTGTGGATGTGGACAATTCCATAGCTACTATAAAGAATTTTGTATCCGGTGGATGGGAAGGCGACAATGCCTCTATCTCTCTTTCAGTAAAAGAGGATGATCCTTTGGGAAGTGCAGAGGAGCTTTCAAGAGTAAGGGATGTGCTTGGAACCTACACTACCAGCTATAAGACTTCAGGTGCGTCAAGAAGCGCCAATGTTGCCAATGGCTGCTCTCTTATAAATGGAACAACTCTTTATCCGGGACAGGAATTTTCAGTTCTTGATGCTATCACTCCTTTTACTGAGGCAAATGGCTATTTCCCTGCAGGTTCATACTTAAATGGAATTGTAGTTGAGAGTATCGGTGGAGGAATCTGTCAGGTATCCACAACTCTTTATAATGCAGTTCTTTTGGCAGAGCTTGGCGTTACTGAGAGACACAATCATTCGATGATAGTTACCTATGTGGAGCCTTCTGCAGATGCGGCTATTGCTGAGTCCGGCGGCAAGAACTTCAAATTTGTAAATACTACTGATGCCCCGATATATATTGAAGGCTATACCACATCAGATAAGCATATAACATTTACAATATACGGTGTGGAGACAAGACCTGCTGACCATAAAGTAAGCTTTAAGAGTGAAGTGCTTGAGACAACTCCTGCTTCAGCAGACGAATATGTCACAACAAATACTGAAGGCGTTGGCTATGTTGGAACTCAGTCAGCCCATATCGGATATAAGGCTCAGCTTCGTAAGATTGTTACCGAAGGCGGAGCGGAGATCAGCAACGAAGTGATCAACACAAGTACCTACAAGATGGTTCCTAAGATAATAACTGTAGGAACAAACGGTGCGGATGCCAATGATATGGCTCAGTTAAATACCGCCATTGCCACCAGAGATGTTGGTACGGTGAAGGCTGTGGCATCAGCCATTCTTGCAGCAAAGAAGGCAGCAGGTACAGAGGGTGCGGATGCAGCTAATCTGGCTGTTTTGGAAGCGGCTAATGCAGCAAATGCACAGCTTGCTCAGCAGCAGGCACCACCGGCTCCGGCAGAGGCCCCCGTTGAGGATGTCGAGACTGTGGCTACAGATTGAATAGGAGACTTGATGCGAGTAGGAAAAATAACTGAGAATGCATTAAAAAGATCAGTTTTAAAACAGATAAAGACAGAGTTTAAGGGAATCAAAAGCGCAGCTGTAGGGACAGACTGCGCTTTTTCTGAAGGCAGGAGGACATTTACAACTATTTCTCCTGTTACTTTTGATACGAAAGAAGCAGGGTATTTTGCTGTGATCAAGGCAGTTAACGGGATTGTGTCTCAAGGTCTTTTGCCTGACCAGGTAAATCTCGGTATTCTTCTGCCTCCGGAAGCAGAGGAGAGCACTCTTAAAAAAATAGTTGCTGACGCTATTTTGGCAGCGAAAAAATGCGGCGTAATTTATACCGGAGGACATACAGAGGTTACAGGAGCTGTAAACAGACCTGTTGTCACTGCGACCTGCGTCGGAGTTTTGGGGTATGATGGCAAGACGTCCGGTGATCCATTCTTTTTATCAAAGCCAAAGGCGGGACAGGAGCTTGTCATAACCAAATGGGTGGCCCTTGAAGGCACGGCGGCGCTGGCTATAGAGCGGTTTGATGAACTGACAGAAAGATATCCGGTACCATTTATTGATGATGCAAGAGGCTTTAAGGATTATCTTTTGGCTAAAGAGGAGATGGAGATTGCCTTAGAGTATGGCATAAGCGGAGCGCATGATCTCTCAGGCGGCGGAGTTTTCGCTGGGCTTTGGGAGTTTGCTTCAAGAGCAGGTTGCGGGCTTAAGGTGGATCTTAAAAAGATACCACTTCGTCAGGAGAGCGTGGAGATATGCGAGTTTTTTGAGATCAATCCATATCAGCTTATGTCCGGTGGAGCTCTTTTGATGGCAACTGACAGCGGAGAGGGCCTGGTGACTGCTCTGGAAGAAAAAGGCATTCCGACGACCATAGTGGGAACGCTTACTGAGGGCAAGGACAGAGTCCTTGTAAATGCCGATGAAACAAGGTTTTGGATCTTCCACAGGCAGATGAGATTTTGAAGGTCCTTGGGTGAGGACGGAGGTGCATACCTCTGAGAAGATAAATTGAAAGAAATGCCCGAATTGTATTGTTTTTATTGGACATAATCTGTTGGAATAAAAAGAATGTGTCCATGGGGTACATATTTGTAGTATTATAGGAAATAATATTTAGGCGGAGGGAGAATAGAATGGGAACCAGAGAAGAGATATTAAATATCATAGAGAAGAACAGCCGCATCGATGTTCACGAACTGAGCGTCTTACTTGGAGCGGACGAGCTTTTGGTGGCCAATGAGATTAAGGCTCTGGAGGAAGAGGGCATTATCTGCGGATATCATACAATGGTTGACTGGTCAAAGACAAGCCTTGGAAAGGTTGATGCGCTTATCGAAGTGAAGGTAACTCCTACAAGAGGACAGGGCTTTGACAATATCGCCGAGAGAATCTACAAATATCCGGAAGTAACCAGTGTTTATCTTATGAGCGGTGGTTTTGACCTTATGGTTATCGTAGAGGGCAAGTCTCTTCAGGAGGTGGCAGGTTTTGTAAACAATAAGCTTGCGACCCTTGACACAGTTCTTAGCACAGCTACACATTTTATTCTCAAAAAATATAAAGACCACGGAACAATCCTGACCAAGCGTTATGAAGATACAAGGGAGATAGTGTCACCATGAGAAATCCTATCGGAAGTAAAGTAGTAGACATAAAACCCTCGGGGATCAGGAAGTTCTTTGACATCGTTCACGAGACAGAGGGAGCAATTTCCCTTGGTGTTGGTGAGCCTGACTTTGATACTCCCTGGCATATCAGGGATGAGGGTATTTATTCCTTAGAGAAGGGCAGAACCTTCTATACCTCTAACTCAGGTCTTTTAGAGCTGAGAAAAGAGATTGCGGCTTATATCAAGAGAACTCAGGGGATTGACTATGATCCCGTAAATGAGATATTTGTGACAGTAGGTGGTTCTGAGGCAATAGATCTTGCCTTCAGGGCAATGATTGATCCGGGAGATGAAGTTCTGATTCCTCAGCCCAGCTATGTATCCTATGAGCCCTGCGCAATTTTGGCAGATGCAAAGCCTGTTATCATCGAGCTCAAGGAAGAGAATGAATTCAGACTTACAGCGGAAGAGGTTCTTGAGAAGGTTACGGACAAGACTAAGATTCTAGTCCTTCCTTTCCCCAATAACCCAACCGGTGCAATCATGGAAAAAGAAGATCTGGAGAAGATTGCCAAAGTTGTAATAGAAAAGGATCTCTACGTTCTTTCAGATGAAATTTATGGCGAGCTTTCCTACAAGAATAAGCATGTTTCCATTGCTTCCCTTCCGGGAATGCAGGAGAGAACCATTCTGATAAACGGTTTTTCAAAGGCCTATGCCATGACAGGATGGAGGCTTGGCTATGCCTGTGGTCCTGAAGTTATCATGAAGCAGATGATAAAGATCCATCAGTTTGCCATCATGTGTGCTCCTACCACCAGCCAGTATGCAGCTGTAGAAGCTCTTAGAAACGGCGATGATGATGTTAAGATCATGCGTGAAGAGTACAATCACAGAAGACGCTACCTTCTCAACGAGTTCAAGAAGCTGGGACTTCCATGCTTTGAACCCTATGGAGCCTTTTATGTGTTCCCTTGCATAAAGAAATTTGGAATGAGCAGCGATGACTTTTGTACACGCCTTCTAAAAGAGGAGAAGCTTGCAGTAGTTCCGGGTAATGCATTTGGAGACTGCGGTGAAGGATACATCCGTATCTCCTACGCCTACAGCATGGAAAACTTAAAAACCGCCATGGAACGCTTCGAACACTTCATCTCCCGCCTCTAAACTCCGCTCACCCAGAGGAGCACTGATAAAAAATAGGGAAAGATTTCTGTTAATGGTTCACCCAATTTTGAACCATAGAAATCTTTCCCTTAATTTTTTATACCATGAATTACAGCTAGGAGAAGTGAGCAGACAAATCTACTACACACATCTACAGGCAATTTTACTCCACCTTTGTCTGGTAGATATTGGTCTCGAAGAATTTATTATAGCCCTGCCAGCCTGGTTCCTGGACATTGGCCATGAGTTCTGTGAAAGTCTCCATCTTGGCATCGGTGTTATCTGCAAGATTAAGTGCCACAGCTTCCATAAGGGAAGGCTTCTTTGGTGAACCGTACTCGTACTCACCGTGATGAGCCAGGATGCAGTGCTGAAGCTGTTGCTTTAGAAGCTCCGGGAAGCCGGGAATAAGGCTTGCCTTAACGCCGACCATTTCGGCACCCATAACGATGTGGCCGATAAACTGACCCTCATCCGTGTAGTCATTTATAGGGAAGAGACTAAGCTCCCTTGTTTTGGCAATATCATGCAGGATTGCAGCAGTTAATAGCAGATCCCTGTTAAGTCTTGGATAGGAAACACAGTAGTAATCGCAGAGTTTGGTGACGCTGAGCGTGTGCTCCAAAAGACCTCCGATAAAGCTGTGATGAACTGTCTTTGCTGCGCTGGACTTCTTGAAAGCGGTGATGATCTTTTCATCTTTTATAAAGAATTCTTCCAAAAGCTTTTTTAAATATGGATTCTTTATGCTTGCAATTATTGAAAGAAGCTCTTTGAACATCTCATCGATATCCTTGGAGGATACGGGCAGATAAAGGGCGAGATCAAATTCACCTTCGCGGCATCTTCTGGCTCTTTTCACATTGATCTGAAGAGCTCCGTTAAAACTGGTAACTTCTCCAAATACATCAATGCAGTCGGTATCATCAAACTCATCGATCCCATCACTGTTGGGCTCCCAGACCTTGGCATCAATAGTGCCGGTCTTATCCTGGAGAGTTACGGAATAATATTCCTTGCCGTTCTTGGTAGTGGCGATAAGCTTGTGCTTACACATATAGATGTCAGCGACTCTGTCACCTGCTTTCAAATCCTTAATAAATTTCATTAAAAAACCTCATTTCTAATTTGTGGTAGAACCTGTTAAAGTAACCTCTATTTCCATATCAATATAGTCAGTAGGGGCCTGTCTTCTTACAGTAACTGTTATTATATCATCCGGTGAAAATTGAGCAAGTCTGTTTATGAGCTGCTCATAGCTGAGAATTTCGTCACTTCCTATGGCTTTAATGATATCGCCGCTCTGAATGCCTGCCTTCATGGCAGGGGAGCCCATTTCAGTCTGTATTACATAAGCACCGGCAGGAATGTTCTGGCTGGTCTGAATATCAGACGGTACGGTGGTTCCGTGGATTCCAAGATAAGCTCGCTGTTTCCCGTTGGAAAGATCTTCAATAAGCGGCTTAAGCTCAGTTATGCCCACGGCGCAGATGTTGTCGGAAAGGTCATCCGGGCGTCGGCTCATATCGATGATGCCGATGACCTGTCCACGGAGGTTGATGATTACGCCGCTTCCTAAGGAACTTCCGTTGATATCTGTGGTAATAAGCTTATATGCAGTATCCGCAAGGTCGATGGTTGTTTTCTCACTTGTGACGATTCCGTAGGAAATGGAGCCCTGTACACCGATGGGATTTCCTATGGCAATGACCGGAAGCCCGGTAAAACTGTTGGTGTTGGAGCTTCCAAGAGTTGCCGTCATTATCTTGCTCTTGGTATCTACGGTGACAAAATCCTTGCGGATAGTCAAAACGCAGAGGCCTGTAATGGTGTCGATAAGCTTTATGCTTGCCTGGGCCTTTGTGTTGTCGATGAATGAAACTTCGATGGATTCAGCTTCTGCCACGGCGTCCGAGCTGACAAGAGCGTAGTAAAAGCTTCCGCTGTCGGCAACGAGAAGACCTGATGTAGAACCCTTGCTTTCGTAGGATGAACTAAACCAGTTGGTGTCACTGGTGATGGCAGTAACCTGAACAATGCTGCGGCTGGCCTCTGTGGCTACAGACTTAAGAGAAGCCATCATATTGCTGTAATCTGAGGAGTTAAAGGTATATGCGGCGATGGCCTGATCGATCTGATCCTTTTGATTTGCTTCCAGGCTCTGGGCTTCAACAGCAGCAATTTCGCTGTCATCAGCGAACATCTCCTCAGGAGTCAGCTCGTCGCTGGCGGATTCTTCCGGAAAAGAAATTATCTCCGGCTCCTTTTCCGGGTAGAGCTGATCGCTGAAAACAGGCTGCAGCAAAAGAAACGTAAAGCAGGCAACAATTCCGAAGATAACTGCCAGAGAAATTGTTATGACAGTCCTTCGAAGGAGCTTTTTACGGTTTACCGGGCGCTGCTTTATCTTTTCGCTTATAAAGGCGGTATTGGCGAGTTTCTCGTTATTGTTTTCATCCTGAGTAAGTGGCATGATTTTTCCCCTTAGAATGTATTATGTAAATACTTGTTTAATTATATAGGCTTTTTGGGCGGAATACTAGCCACAAGGCGGGAACAAATGGTATTATGTATTTTGGGTATTAATGTTCGCAAGGACAGCATTATTAGTAAGACAGGAAGATAGTTATGAATTCAAAAGCATTACACGTACTTGAGTACGATAAAATAATCGGCAAGCTTACTGAGCATGCCAGCTCAGATCCCGGAAGAAAGCTCTGCAGAGAGCTGGTTCCTTCCTCCGACATCAAAGAGATCAGGAAGAATCAGGAAAAGACCAGCGATGCTATAGCAAGAATCTTTAAGAAGGGCTCAGTTTCTTTTGGCGATAACAGAGATTTTACCGGGGCGCTTAAGGCGCTGAAGATCGGAAGCGCTCTTGATATGGTAAGTCTTTTAAGGCTCGCGGCGTTTCTTGAGAATGTAAACAGGGTAAAATCCTACGGTAGGAGTCAGAGAGAGGACGAGGCGGGAGATTCGCTGACAGAGAGTTTTAGCATGCTTGAACCCCTTACCTTTGTGTCCAATGAGATCCGCAGATGTATTGTTTCTGAGGAAGAGGTGAGCTCTGATGCAAGTCCTGCTTTAAAGCATATCAGACGTAGCATCATGCTTACCAATGACAGGATACATGAACAGCTGCAAAGGTTTTTGAACGGTTCAATGCGTACTTACCTTCAGGACGCAGTGGTTACCATGCGTGACGACAGATACTGCGTGCCGGTAAGGGCAGAGTACAAGGGACAGGTAAGCGGTATTGTCCACGACCAGTCTTCATCTGGCTCGACTCTTTTTGTTGAACCTACGGTTGTTGTAGAACTTAATAACAAGTTAAAAGAGCTGGCGCTTCAGGAAAGTGCTGAAATTGAAAAGATTCTTCTGGATCTGAGTCTTCAGATTTCTGAGCATGTGGATGCCATCAGATATAACTGTGATATCATGACGGATCTTGACTTTATCTTTGCCAAGGCATCCTATGCGCTGGAGATAAACGCCGTTACGCCTGTATTTAATGAGAATCATGCCTTTAACATCAGAAAGGGAAGACATCCTCTTATCGCAAAAGACAAAGTGGTTCCCATCGATGTTTATGCGGGCAGGGACTTTGACATGCTGATAATTACAGGTCCCAATACCGGTGGTAAGACAGTTACCTTGAAGACAGTAGGTCTTTTGACCCTTATGGGACAGGCGGGTTTGGCTATTCCTGCAGGGGACAGGTCGGAGCTTGCTGTGTTTGATGAGGTGTATGCGGATATTGGAGACGAGCAGAGTATCGAGCAGTCTCTTTCAACCTTCTCATCGCACATGACCAATACGGTTTCTATTCTTGAGCATGCAGACGAGAATTCGCTGTGCCTTTTTGATGAGCTGGGAGCAGGAACGGATCCTACAGAGGGTGCGGCCCTTGCAATTGCCATCTTGAATGACCTTCACAGGAGAAAAATAAGGACGCTGGCTACAACGCACTACAGTGAGCTTAAGGTCTATGCCCTTAATACCGAGGGCATTCAGAATGCCAGCTGCGAATTTGATGTGGAGTCATTAAGACCCACCTATAAGCTCCTTATCGGTATTCCGGGAAAGAGTAATGCCTTTGCCATTTCCTCAAAGCTGGGGCTTTCATCAGAGATAATTGAGGCTGCCAAGGAACAGATTGGTACTGAGGACAAGAAGTTTGAGGATCTTTTGGCGGACCTTGAGAGGAACCGTAAGACCATTGAGAGCGAAAGGCAGGAGATTGCTGCCTACAAGCAGGAGGTGGAGGAACTCAAGAAGCAGCTTGAGCAGAAGACTGACAAGATCGACCGTCAGAAGGAAGATATCATCAGGCAGGCCAATGAGGAGGCAAGGAATATCCTTCAGGAGGCAAAAGACCTGGCGGATGAGACCATCAGGACCTTCAGAAAAGCCGGGCCTAATGCTTCAATTCAGGACCTTGAGAGAGCAAGGACAAATGTTGGCCAGAAGGTTTCCGAGAAGAATAAAGCAATGTCTCAGAAGAAAGAGGCATCGAAGGAGACCTATCCTGTGCTGAAAGAGTCTCAGCTCAAACTTGGTGAGAGTGTAAAGATAGTATCCATGGGACTTAAGGGAACCATCAGTTCCAAGCCGGACAAGGATGGTAATCTCTACGTTCAGTGCGGCATCATGAGGACAAAGGCCAATATCAGGGATCTTGTGCTGGTTTCAGAAGATGACGGCAAGGCAGCCATGAATAAGTTCTATGGTAGAAATTCCGGCGGTGGCAAGATGGATCTTTCAAGAGCTGCCAGCATCAGGACAGAGATAAATCTCATCGGCAAAAACAGTGATGACGCCATCTCTGCTCTGGATAAATATCTTGATGATGCCTATATGTCGCACCTCAACAATGTGAGAGTAGTGCACGGAAAGGGTGCGGGCATACTGAGACAGGCTGTGCATCAGTATTTAAAGAGCGTTCCCTATGTTAAATCCTTTAAGCTTGGCGAGTTTGGAGAGGGAGACGCCGGGGTTACCATAGTAACCTTTATAAAATGAAAAACAACGTATTTTAGGGGGATAAATGGCTACAAAGCAGAAAATCTTAATAGTAGATGATGACAACAATATTGCAGAGCTGATTTCTCTGTACCTGATCAAGGAGTGTTTTGAGACCAGGATATGTAACGACGGAGAATCAGCAATAAATACTTTTGATACCTTTAATCCGAATCTGGTTCTTTTGGATCTGATGCTTCCCGGGATTGACGGCTATCAGGTCTGCAGGGAGTTACGGTCCAAATCTCAGGTGCCAATAATAATGCTCTCTGCAAAGGGTGAGGTCTTTGACAAGGTACTTGGCCTTGAGATGGGGGCTGACGACTACATGGAAAAGCCTTTTGATTCAAAAGAGCTGGTGGCAAGAGTCAAGGCAGTGCTCAGGCGCTATAAGCCGCAGCAGGCTGAGCCTCAGCAGTCAGATGATAAGGTTGTGAGATACCCTGATCTTGAGATCAATATGACAAACTACTCTGTTACCTACATGGGTGAGAGAGTCGACATGCCGCCAAAGGAGCTGGAACTTTTATATTTCCTTGCGGCATCGCCAAACCGTGTTTTTACAAGGGAACAGCTTCTTGACCAGATCTGGGGTTATGAGTATATCGGAGACACCAGAACTGTCGATGTTCATATCAAGAGACTTCGCGAGAAACTGAGCGATCACGCCAGCTGGAGACTGGCTACAATCTGGGGAATCGGATACAAATTCGAGGTACAACAGTAAATGAAGAGAACTCTTTATTTAAAATTTCTGTTGGCGTATCTTCTCTTTGGAATATTTGGTTTCGTTGTAGTTGCTACTTTCGTGTACAGCATGACCTATGAGAGGCTTCGCCGTGACAGGGCAGAAAATATGTATCAGATGGCAACGCAGGTAGCAAACACCTACGCTGCTGATCTGTACAATTCAGAGACGTCGCTGGATGCGGTGCATACTCAGCTGGTGGCACTGTCAAAATACATGTCCGGTGCGCCCATCTGGATAGTCAACCCATCAGGAAGACTTGTTCTGGACTCCTCGAGAGTTTTAGGTCCCGGAGAAGAAGTTGTGATCGAGGGCTTTGATCCGACAGTTACAGGGAATTCCTATTACACTACGGGAAATTTCTGGAACAGTTTTGCGGAGGAGACTTTAAGCGTTTTTGCCCCGATAACGGCCAATTACAAGGTGCAGGCCTATGTGGTCATTCACTTGCCTATAGCCGGGATCCAGAAATCGGCAAATGACTTTCTAAATATTTCCTATCTGATGCTCATTGTTTTGTTTTTGCTCTCCATGATCATCCTTATCTTTTTCACGGAGCTGGTGTATGTGCCTCTTCGCAAAATAACTACTGCGACAGAACAGTATGCGGCGGGAAACATGAGCTATGAATTTGCAGTGGAATCAGAGGATGAAATGGGATATCTGGCTGCGTCTCTTTCCTATATGGCCGGTGAAATTTCCAGACAAGAGGAAGACCAGAAGAAGTTTATTGCCAATGTTTCCCATGATTTCAGGTCTCCGCTTACATCCATAAGAGGATATCTTGTGGCAATGCAGGATGGCACTATTCCTGAGGAGATGCATGGTAAGTACTTAGGGATAGTCATAAATGAGACGGACCGTCTGACCAAGCTTACAAACGAGCTACTTACACTTAATAACCTCAACACGAGAGGAATGCTCCTTGATAAGAGCGATTTTGATATAAATGCAGTGATAAGGAATGTGGCAGAGTCTTTTGGCGGAACCTGCATTGATAAAAACATTGGGATAGAACTTGTGCTCACAGATGAGAAGATGCTGGTCAACGCCGATATGAGTAAGATACAGCAGGTTCTTTACAATCTGGTGGATAACGCCATCAAGTTCAGTCATAAGGACTCCACTGTCAAGATAGAGACGACTGAGAAACACAGCAAGGTCTTTGTTTCGGTAAAGGATAGCGGAATCGGTATCCCCAAGGAAGATCAGAAACTTATTTTTGACAGATTTTATAAATCCGATGCCTCAAGAGGTAAGGATAAGAAGGGCACCGGCCTTGGCCTTTCCATCGTAAAAGAGATAATAAAGGCCCACGAAGAAAACATCAATGTTATAAGTACCATGGGAGTGGGAACAGAATTTATCTTTTCCCTTCCCAAGTCAGCTGTGATGGACGAAGTTGACGAATAAATGGTTGCCGGAAGCGGGCATTGCCATGAAAAAGGCGATGGCGGGAGCGGCGATAAAGAAAAGGATTGATTCATTATTATGAATATAGTATTACACCAGCCTGAGATTCCACAGAACACGGGGAACATAGGCAGAACCTGCGTTGCTACTAATACCGCACTTCATCTTATAGAGCCTCTGGGCTTTAGGATTAATGAAAAAGAGCTTAAAAGAGCTGGGATGGATTACTGGGAAAAACTGGATGTGACCAGATATATAGATTATGAAGAATTTAAGTCAAAGCATCCGGGAGCGAAGATCTGGATGGCCACCACAAAGGCCAAAAAGTGCTACACAGATGTGAAGTTTGGAATGGATGACTTCATTATGTTTGGAAAAGAAAGTGCAGGAATTCCTGAGGAAATACTGGTGGAGAACGAAGAGAACTGCATCAGGATTCCAATGGGGGAGGAGATTCGGTCGCTGAATCTTTCCAATTCAGTGGCGATTGTGTTGTATGAAGCACTCCGCCAAAACAATTTCGCCGGACTTGAGCAGGAAGGAAACCTGCACAGGTTGCAGTGGAAGAACTGAGAGCAATGGATGTGACTGCCTAGGAGGCGTAAGTTAATCACGAAAAGCAGAGTTTTTTATTAAGGTAAATGTAATGGCAAGTAAAAAGAATATTGAGGATGTTCGTTACAACAAAGGTGATCTTCTTGATGTGGAGATTACGGACATAGGCAATGACGGGGAGGGCATAGGCAAAGTAGATGGCTATACCCTCTTTATTAAAGATGCGGTAATTGGTGACAAGGTCAGCGCCAAGATAATGAAGGCCAAGAAGAACTATGCCTATGCCCATCTGGAAAAGGTTCTGGAGCCATCGGATATGAGGGTGGAGCCACAGTGCCCTATTGCCAGGCAGTGCGGAGGCTGCCAGACACAGAGCATGGCCTATGAAAAAGAGCTGGCTTTTAAACAAAACAAAGTGCGAAATAACATTGTCAGGCTGGGTGGCTTTGACGAGGCTTTCGTTGAAGATATCATGGACCCGATCATTGGAATGGAGGAGCCCTGGAGATACAGGAATAAGGCTCAGTTTCCCATTGGCACGGACAGGGATGGAAATATCATTGCGGGCTTTTATGCAGGAAGGACCCACAGTATTATCCCGGTAAATGACTGCCTTATTGGAACTAAAGAGAATAAAGAGATATTGGAAACAATAATATCTCACATGAAAAAGAATCACATTAAGCCCTATGATGAAACATCTGGTAATGGGCTTGTGCGCCATGTGCTGATCCGAAAGGGCTTTAGCAGCGGAGAAATCATGGTATGCCTGATACTGAATTATAGAGGAAAGGCCTCATCGAAGCCGGAGACAGACAATGGAAAGGGAAGCCGGAGTGAATTTATTCCGGGGCAGCAGGCGCTCTGCGACAAGCTTGCGCAAGTGACAGGTATGACCAGCATCTCAGTCAGCATCAATACTGAGAAGACCAATGTCATCATGGGTACAGAGATTCATACAATATGGGGTAAGGATACTATTTCAGATACCCTCTGCGGTCTTGATTTTGAAATATCACCGCTCTCTTTTTATCAGGTAAATCCTGTTCAGTGCGAGAAGCTCTATGGACAGGCTATAGAATATGCCGGTCTTACCGGAAAAGAGACTGTTTGGGATTTGTACTGCGGAATCGGAACAATTACTCTTTCAATGGCAAAGAGCGCAGGAAAGGTGTACGGAGTTGAGATAATTCCTGATGCAATAGAGGATGCCAAGGCAAATGCCGTAAGAAACGGCATTGAAAATGCAGAGTTCTTCTGTGGAAAGGCAGAGGAGGTGCTGCCGGAGTTTTATGCTAAGGGCAAAGCTGTTGAAAAAGCAGAAGTAAACTGTGATTCAGATGGCGATATCAGCGGATCTGCTCTGCATCCTGACGTAATTGTTGTGGATCCTCCCCGTAAGGGCTGCGATGAGAAGTGTCTTGAAACCATGCTCAAGATGGCTCCGGACCGCATTGTGTACGTTAGCTGTGACAGCGCGACCCTTGCCAGAGACCTCAGAATCCTCGTTGACGGAGGCTATGAGTTAAGGAAAGTTCGCCCATGCGACATGTTTAGTCACACCGTTCATGTGGAGACTGTTGTTCTTCTGTCCCAACAAAAGCCTGATGATCATATCGAGATAGAAATTAATCTTGATGAGATTGATGCTACAAGTGCAGAGACAAAGGCCACATACAAGGAAATCGAAGAATGGGTGCATAAACACTATGGATTTCATGTGACAAATCTGAACATTGCGCAGGTGAAGCAGAAACATGGGATTATAGAAAGAGAGAATTACAATAAGCCTAAATCAGAAAACAGCAAGCAACCGGGATGCCCGGAAGAAAAGGTTAAAGCGATTGAAGAAGCTCTAAAACATTTTCAGATGATATAAATAAAAACTCGTGACTATCGGTATTTGGTGGCCACGAGTTTTTTTACGTACATTTTACCAATGTTGATAATGGATTTTACATGTATCTGCTAGCATTGCGCTAGGAGGTGAAGAGTATGTCTAAAATATGGAGTTTTGTAAATGACTTGAAGGTCAAGAAGAATCATAAAATCACAATGTTTATGTGGCTTACAACAATACTATATGGATTAACTGGCGGTTTGATATGGGGATTGATTGGAAGATTGATATTACCTGAAATAACTTGGCTATTTTGCTTTATAGGGTACCCTGCGGTGTTCATGGGACTGCTTGGCGGGGCAATC
>JAFPVA010000133.1 GCA_017413105.1 Butyrivibrio sp.
ACGTTCTCCGGGTCTGTGCTGACTAGATATGACATAATGTCCGTAGCTGATTTTCCGAAAGGATCCGTAAAGACGGAATCAAGCCGAACTTTCGAGATTGTCATGGAATTCTGGTAGCGATTCTTTTCAGAAGTCCTGATATAAGTCAGTTTCAAGCGGTAACGGCATAGTTCCCTGAGGTCCCGGATGTCTGCGGGCGGAATAAAGGATGCCACGACCAGATCCATCCTGAAAAGGTTGGCAATATGGATGGCATCGCGGAAATCTGTCTTATGTCCTTTTGCCTGTTTGACGTACTTCGGGTGGGTCAACGTAGGCTTCAGACCATTCTGCTCAAGGATATCGTAGACCGGAATCCAGTACTTGCCGGTTGATTCCATGCAGACATCATAAGCATCATAGCTGAGCAGCCATTCAGCCATCCGGCGAACATCGCTGTTTGATGTGGTGAATTGCCTGACATAGAAAACGGCCTTTAGATTCTCTTTGTCCGTAATACAGACAGCAGCCATCAGGATGGATTTGTGGACATCAATTCCCGCGCATATGGGTCGTTTGATGTCTGTCTGCGGGGAAGTGACCACACGTGTTCCATCATCAAGAGTTACATTCTTCAGGATATCTGAAGAATACACACCCTCATCAAAAGGATGTTTCTGTGTTTGGTTAGAAGTAGCCATAGAGTACCTCCTCTCATGTTGGGAGCAGAGCTGAAGGAGATACCGGCATTGACTGCCATCCCTGCGGGAATCCATACATAAAGGTTGGATTTTTTCATAAGTATCCGGGCTTGTTAGCGCCAATCGTTTGTGCAAAGGAGATGGCTGCAACTTATATAAATTCGGTTTCTGGATCTCCAGACGTTATGACGTGCTATGTAGTATACCGGTATCAATACAAGTATAAAACATAACGGAAAAACCAGAAACTTCGAATACTTTTTGCCTGAGCATTCATCATCGTTTGTGCCGGGCGCAAAGCTTTAGAAACAAAGGAGGAACGTCGGGCGCGCCCGGCATAATCACATAAATGAAATAGAAGCTCTGGCCAGACTTTGTAATGGAAATTCTTACACTGTAGAGGAAATCTTCTCTTTACTGAAATAATCCCACTTAAAATTTGAAACTGGAATCAGCATGCGAAGGCGCATGCTGATTTGGTACGCCTAAAAGTTATTGAACCGTGAATAGTAACATTGATTTAGTTACCATTCACGGGTTAGCCGAATGCGGTTCTTTAATATCTAAACAACCAAAGAGATGATAACGCTATAGAAAATAGTGATTAATTTAAATTTAATCACTATTTTCTATTGACAAACCCTCCAGAATAGTGTATAATGTAATCACTATCAAGGAGGTGATCTTATGGCTAGTATCGTATATCAGGTTGACAAAAAAACAGGCGCTAAATATGCATTTGAAAGCGTCTCATACTGGGATAAGGACAAGAAACAGCCACGGTCAAAAAGGAAATATCTGGGAAAGGTAGACCCTGAAACCGGAGACATTATCCCTTCCAGGGGAAGGTCTTCCCATAGTGAGGAGAACAACTCCTTAGATGCGGAAGAAATGCAGGCATTGCATAACGAGATCCGGGAAAAAGACAAAACGATAGAGGAATTGAGGAGGGAAATTGAAGATTTAACTGCGAAGAATAAAGAACTGCTGTCCATAGTAAAGCAGATCCGTGTCATGGTGGAGCCTTTCTGAGATGCATGAAAATGTGTGGGATCGGCAGGAACTGCTGTTTAGGATCAAGCTTCTGAAAGACCGTGTGGAGGCCTTCGAAAACGGCGATCAGTATGTGCGCATGAAAAAAATGCACCAGATTGCCAGGGAAGGTGATTTTGAAACGATCAAACAGCTCAAAAGGGAGCTTTCTCGGGAACGTAATGAGAAAACACATGTGCGTGAGCTGTGGTACAACATCTGCCTTGGCATCCAACGGGAATGCGAAAAAAAGCTGCAGAAAAAAGATAAGGAATGTGAAAAGAAGCTTGCGGAAAAGGACAAGCTGATACTCAGCTTACAAAAAGAGCTGCAGAATGAACAGCAAAAATGCGAGGAGTATCACGATAAATATCTGAAGCAGGTAAGAGAAGCATACGAAGCCAAGACAGAACTTGAGGAAGAGAAGGGAAAGAATCGGGAATTAGTTTCCCGTATTAATAAGGATTACAGCAATTCCTCAAAATCTTCTTCCATGTCCCCGAACCATGCCACGATCCATAACAGCAGGGAGAAAACCGGACGCAGGCCGGGCGGGCCGCCTGGCCATATCCATTATGGACGCAAACGTCAGAAACCAACAGAAACACACGAGATCCCGGTTCCGGAAAAATATTTGAATGATCCTGATTATCACCCTACGGGACGTATCATCAGAAAGCAGCTGATCAAGGTGTGTGTAAACACAGAGGTGATCGAGTACTGGACATATGAATTCCGCAACAGTGTTACCGGCCAGCGGGAACATGCAGATTTTCCGCCGGGCTATGTGGATGATGTCAACTATGACGGGACTGTTAAAGCATTTGCGTACCTGTTAAACAATGATCTGTATACATCCATAGACAAAACCAGGGTTTTCCTGAGAGATATCTCAAAAAGGAAAATAGATATATCAACTGGATTTATCTGTAATCTATCGAAACAGTTTTCAGAATGCACCCAGGAAGAACGGGACCGGATATTTAAGGAACTGATGACAGAGGAAGTGCTTCATGCAGACTTCACATTTGGGCGGACTGGAGGAAAACAGTCTGCGGTCATCATTACAACCGGCAATGGTAAGGTACTTTATCAGGGGCGGACCAAAAAAGGGGATGAAGGAGTAAAAGGATCACCGGTTGAGTACTACAGCGGAACACTTGTCAGTGACCATGAAGCGGCACTTATCAAACACGGAGAACGTCATCAGGAATGCCTGGGGCACGTGAAACGATATGCAAAAGCGGAGGCAGAAAATGAACCTGAGAATACCTGGGGCACAAAGCTGGATGCGTGGATAAGTGACAGTGTGGGTTATTGGCACGAGGTAAACAGTGGGCTAAAGGAATATGACAAGGCGGTAGCAGATAAATATATAGAACAGTTCATGGACATTCTCCAGACAGCTAAAGAAGAGTACGAAAATGAACCTCCATCGAAATACTATAGGGATGGATACAACACGTATAAGCGGATGGAGGAGAAGCCTGATGACTATATCTTGTTTCTGCGGGATCCAAGAGTCCCACCCACCAATAACGTTGCCGAGAGGGCCGCACGCAAGTATAAACGAAAGGCGCATCAGGTAATGTCCTTCCGAAGCCAGGAGGGTTCGAACCGATTCTGCGATGGATTAACGATAACAGAAACGATCAAAGCGCAGGGAGGGAACCTTTTCGAAGAGGTGGCAGGCAGGTTTAGCCAAAAGCAAGAACCTTAGTAAGATAAGGAAAAACAATCGGGATAACATCTGGAGGGAAATCGAAAAAGAAGGAAAAAGGAAATCACATATGTGGTGCGGAGTCTTAGCACTTCGCAAGAAAGAATATATACCTCGCTGTGGGTTCTTACAGGCGGGGGCTATTAGGGTGCAATTTTCAAGGATGTCAATTTTGTATAGGAATTAAACATCGGCGTCCTGACCCCGTGAATGGTAACCACAATCTCAATGTTACTATTCACGGAAAAATAATGTATAAGTAGTCACGATTTTTTTAAGATTCATATTTGTCGAAAGCCGGTTTATATCTGGACTTGAGTACGTTCAACTGAAGGTTTGTTATTACGGACAAGCCTTCAGTTTTATTTTATTGGTTGTTAATATAAATATAACCAATATATCTATTGACAAATATATTGGTTTAATATATAATAAATACAACCAATATATGAAGGAGGTTCCCTTATGTCAATCGTGCGTCACAAAGATAAGAAATCTGGATCCATCATTGTTTATGAATCTACCTCGCACTATGATCCGGAAACGAAGCAATCCCGACCGATCAGAAAATACCTTGGTATTGAAGATCCGGTAACCGGAGAACTGATTCCCTCTTCTGGAAAAAGAGGAAGAAAAAAGAAAGGGGAAGGGGAAGAACCAACAGTAATAAAAACAGAAAAAGGGGAAGAAAAATATAAAGCTATGTATGAAAAGCTTCTTGCGGAAAGTACCCAGCAAAAAGAGTATATGAAACAGCTGGAGCACGAGAACAAACGGCTCACCTTCTGCCTCTTGAAGCTAAGAGATACCATAGCGGGTATGATAGAGGGGAAGTAACGCTTTAGGGGTGGTTTTATCGTTATAGGAGCTGTGATGGAAAACCTGTTTGAAGATTACATGGCTGCCCGATGTTTGATAAAGGCGCAAAAAAAGAAGATCGAAGAATTTGAATCCGGAGATAGGTATCTTAAGCTCCAGAGGGATTATCGTCGCGTGAGCGCGGGCTACATCAAAGAAATAAAAAAGTTAAGAGCAGAGAACGGTGCCCTGAACGCCCGGCTCATAAGCACAAGGAATATGTGGTCCGATGATTATTACGCTCTGTGGGAGGAGTGCCAGAAACAGCTTGCTAAAAAGAATGAGGCAATCAGGAGCCTTGAGGATAGGATTTTTGAAACAGAACGAAAAAGTGACGAGAGAATTAGCCGGATCACGCTGGATTATGAAGACAAGCTCTGTGAAAAAGACTGTATCATAGAGGAACTCACGAATCAGCTTGCGCATGCGAAGGCCCTGCTTGATCACGATGGAACCAACACGAACACGCCAACTTCACAGACACCGCCGGGTAAGAAGAAACGGATCCCTAATACACGGACGAAAACAGGCAGAAGAAAAGGAGGGCAACCGGGTCATGAGAAACACGATCTTCAAGAGCCGGACGATAGTGAGATCACTAGTGTGGAGCATCATGGCGAGGATTCCCTGGAAGATTTCGCGTGTCCGGAATGCGGCGGAGATAACTATGTAGCGGTCGGAGAACCTGAGATCAAGTATGAGTATGATGTTGAGATCGTTGTAAAGAAGATCAAGCATATATTTCATTATTATGAGTGTCTGGATTGCGGGACGATATTCACAGAGGAGATACCCCCGAATTTACGAGGAAAAGCGCAGTATGGAAGCGGGATCCAAGCGTTAGCCCTCTCTCTGACGAATACAGTAAACGCGGCAATGAATAAGACATCCATGTTTTTAGCCGGTCTCACGTTAGGAGAACTCCGGCCATGTGAGGGGTACATCGCAAAGCTTCAAAAGCGGGGAGCAAAGGGCCTGATACAGTTTCGGGAGGACCTGAAAGCGGAACTGATCACACGGCAGATCGTATACTGGGATGATACCGTGGTTATGATCCTTACCAAACGGGGGTGCTTTAGGTTTTATGGAGACGAGACAATCGCTTACTACACTGCTCATGCAAAAAAGGATAAGGCAGGGATAGAAGCGGATGGTGTACTGTGTCTGCTTACAAAGGACACATTTGTGATGCATGATCATAACACAGTCAACTACAATAAGAAATATCATTTTCGAAACATAGAGTGTGATCAGCATTTGGAGAGAGATCTTCAAAAGAACAGTGACGATACAATGCATGAATGGTCCTCCGGCATGAAAAGCCTTATCGGGAAGACGATAAAAGAGAGGAATCAAGCGAGTATCCGCGGAGAGAAAGCATTTAGTGAGCCATATATAGCAGAGTTTCATAAGAAGCTTGATGAATATCTTGCGGATGGCTGGGTCCAAAATGAGAAAGACAGAAAGAAATATGGAGCAAAAGAGGAGGCTGCCCTTTTGCGGAGAATAGATGAATTCCGAGATAACTACTTTCTGTGGCTCCACAATTTTGAGTTACCGACAACAAACAATCTCAGCGAGAGAGCCCTCAGAGGGGTAAAATCACATATGAAGATATCTGGGCAGTTTGAATCTGTGGAAGCAGCGGACAACCATGCTCTGATAAAGACTTATACGGAAACGTGTCGGAGAAACGGAATCAATGAGATGGAAG
The DNA here is from genome assembly GCA_017413105.1 of Butyrivibrio sp. GTDB lineage: Bacteria > Bacillota > Clostridia > Lachnospirales > Lachnospiraceae > Butyrivibrio. The sequence continues at coordinate 6,005 of JAFPVA010000133.1, forward strand.
CCCTTCGAAGACTCTGTGAGGGAAATCCATTTACGGTCCGAGAAATCTTTTCTAAATCACCCCCGCAATAGAAACAATGAAAGATTTGGAATACTATGGCAGAATACTCTGCTATTGTTTTTGATGTAGAAAATCTGTGAATAGTAACAACTTATTTTGCAAAAATGGGCGATGTCTTTGGAAAACTTGATATTACCATGGTCCTGTGATAGTATTAGGACAAACTATTGCGAGCCAAAAGTGATAAAAAAAGAAGATTTGGCGTATAATAAGATTGGAGAAC
>JAFPVA010000134.1 GCA_017413105.1 Butyrivibrio sp.
GGGTGGAACGAGGGGACGGTTCTCTCGTTCCATATCTTTATGTGGAACGGAAGAACCGTCCCCTCGTTCCACATTTTTCATCTTGTCGAAAAAGACTCTTGAATACATCTGGGGATAGATATTGCTGACTTCCAGTGCTGCGCCTTCGCAGTAACGGAAGTTCTCAAAATCATACACACCGTAATCCGGCTCGGAGTTATCAAGCCAGAATCCATCTATTCCAAGGTCGTAGTAGTTCTTTTTGCAGACATTCCACACATACTCCCTGGTTTCAGGGTTGAAGCAGTCTATCTCCACGCAGTCACCCTGATAATCGTAGGTCTGGAGCGCGCCTCTCTCAGTTCTGATAAGAAGTCCCTTTTCTAGCATTTGGAAAAAATTCTCGCTTCGTCTGTCGACAGAAGGCCATACAGACACAACAACCCTGATGCCCATACTGTGAAGCTCATCGATCATGGCCTTTGGATCCGGCCAGTAGGTCTTGTCAAACTTCCAGTCTCCCTGATAGGTCCAATGGAAAAAGTCGATGATTATCTGATCTATCTTTATCCCAAGTTCCTTATATTTTCTCGCAACGCTAAGTACCTCATCCTGGGTTCGGTATCTGAGCTTGCACTGCCAAAGGCCCATAAGTTCCTCAGGATACTCCCCGGCTCTGCCTGTAACCGCTGTATAATTTTCCACAATCTTCTTTGGAGTATCGGCAACTGTAAGCCAGTAGTCCATCTCCTTTGTGGATCTCATGTCCCAGATTGTCATGTTATTACCAAAGGTAACCTGACCAACACCGGGATTATTCCACAAAAGACCGTAGCCAAAATTAGAAACGCAGAAAGGAACGGAAATCTGTGAATTTCTCTGGGCAAGTTCAAGTGTGCAGCCCTTAAGATCCATCTCCTGCTGCTGATACTGTCCCATACCAAAGAGTTTCTCCCCCTTATTGCTCTCAAAGCGAACCTTCAGCGCATAGTTATCCCCGCCGTACAAGCCCTTCCACTCTCTGTTGATAACCTTCAGGCACCTGCTCTCCTTAGAAATGGTTCCGCCATAGGATCTGAAATATTCACGCAAAAAGAGCTTGTCATCTCTGTAAAAAGATATTACTCCTGCGTAGTTTACTTCTGCCTTGATACGGCCGTTTGAAATACTTCCCCAGGTATTCTTCTGCAAGCCGTCCCCGGTCTTTTCCTCTACCTCAAAGGTCTTAACTTCGCACTTTGTCTTTTTTACTTCTTCTGTAAGCGCCCAACACCTGCCTGTAAGATTTGTGTTCATGGTAGATCTTACTCTAAGGGAATCCTCTCCCCAGCCCTCGATTACAAGAGTTTCTCCCTGCCTTCTGCAAACAAGGGAATTATCTTTGCAAACAAATTCCATAATATTTCTCCTTATAAAAAAGAATTATTTTACATTGCGTACGCCATTTTCGAAAATCAGCAAACATTCGGAAATCGATATACTCATTTCATTCGTATATCATTAGATCCTCATTGCCACCTCATAGGCCCTCCAGATAACGGACCTAAGGTTTCCTATTTCCTTGCAGTCGCCGACATAGTCCATGTTGCTCTCCCTCTCATTCTCTTTTACCAGAGGATCGGGGATGTAACCGGCACTGCTGATAACGCTGTCGCACTCTATGGTAAATTCCTTGCCGTCCTTGTCTATGCAGACCACACAGTCTTCCCAGACCTCTTTAAGAGTGGATTCAAGGTAGATTGGAATGCGATAAAGGTCAAACCACTCCCTAAGATATGAACTGTTGGCAAGGCATACACCCTTCTGGGCTATGATGTCATTCTTCATCTCTACTATCACAGGCTCTTTTCCCATAAGCGCCAGCTCATAGGCAATCTCACAGCCCGTAAGACCGCCTCCGATGACAGCGACCTTCTGTCCCACTTCTTTTCCAAGAAGGTAGTCTGTGGCCTCTATCATAAGTTCGTGCCCCGGTATTTTGGAAAGAACTCTTGGTCTTGATCCTGTGGCGATTATAATGTCACTCTTACCAAACTGCTTTACATCCTTTATTTCAGTGTTTAAATGGACTTCCACACCAAGAATATCCATCTGTCTTCTGTACCAGGAAAGAAGTGCTCTCATCCTTCCCTTGTAGGACTCTGCGCTGGCTGCGATAAGTGTTCCTCCCAGCTTATCACTCTTTTCGTAAATAACAGGCTCATGACCTCTTATCTTTAATACTCTGGCAGCTTCCATTCCGCCTACGCCACCGCCTATGATTATGACCTTTCCCGGGCGTTTTGCAGGCTTAAGGAAGTGCTTATCCCTCTGCATAGTCTCAGGATTTACCGCGCATCTTGCCAGATGCAGACTGTCCGACAAGTCCTGATCATTTGGAACGCCTTCGTAATGACACATGTTAAAACAGCCATTGTGGCACAAAATGCAGGGTCTGATATCCTCTTCTCTGTCATCCTTCAGCTTTGTTATCCACTCCGGGTCTGCCAAAAACTGTCTTGCAAATCCGGCTCCGTCAAGCTTTCCCTCGGCAATGGAATCTGCTGCCACCTCAGGATTTAACTTTCCTGCACAGACCACAGGAATATCAATATATTTCTTTAATTCTTCCACATCGGAAAGATTGCAGTTATCCGGCATATAGATCGGCGGATGCGCCCAGTACCAGGCATCATAGGTGCCGTTGTCAAAGTTAAGCATATCGTAGCCGGCATCCTGCAGGTACTTTGCAGCCCTCTTTGACTCCTCAAAATCTCGACCAACTTCATCATAGTCTTCTCCGGGAAGGGCTCCCTGCCTGAAGCCTCTGGTCTTTGAGACCACGCTGTAGCGAAGAGATACCGGGAAATCTTTTCCGCAGGTCTTTTTTATCTCCTGAACAATTTCCACCGCAAAACGATACCTGTTCTCAAAGCTGCCGCCGTATTCGTCAGTTCTTTTGTTAACGTAAGGAAGGGTAAACTGATCCAGAAGATAGCCTTCATGAACCGCATGAACCTCCACGCCGTCAACTCCCGCTTCCTTCAAAAGACTGGCACACTTTCCAAAGGAGACCACGTATTCATGAATCTCCTCCTTTGTCAGTTCCCTTGAGGGCACCTTATCTGACCATCTGTTGGGGGATGGGCTTGCCGATGCCGTTATTTTGTCCAGATCCATCACAGGCTTTGAAAGGACTCTTAAAAACTTATTGGTATAAAGAGTCTCCATCATGCTGCTGACGGTAAAAGACCTGCCAAAGCCGGCGGTAAGCTGCACAAAAAGCTTCGCTCCGGTCTTATGAAACTCAGGCATCCACTGGGCCAAATCCTTATACATTTTTTTATTCTTGTGAAGCCATTGCCCAAACATAGGGTTATAGACAGGCTGGCATCCCGGAAGAATAAGACCTGCATTATTATTTGCCACTTCCAGCAAAAAATCAGCACCGGCCTTATCAAAATGGTTCTTCTCCATCCAGCCAAAAAGATCTGTTCCACCCATGGAAGTCATGACGATTCTGTTCTTGATCGTAAGATTTCCTATCTTCCAGGGTGTAAATAAAGGCTCAAAAACTTTATCCATTTCTGCTCCTGATTTTGAAAACTCCGGGTAATCCCGGAGCCAAAAATAATGTTATCCCTTTTATTGTACATCATTATAGTACGTTTTTATATACTCTTCGCCCGCCTCACGACCAAGTTTATAGACTCTTTCGAGCTCCGCAGGGTCTTTTTCTACGGGACTTATGTTTAGAGCAGCCTTTGGGCGGATTACACGTATCTCTCCCTTTGCCTCTTTTTCCCTTATATAGCGCTTCTGTTCATTATACATAAGATGGCGCCTTTTAAGGCACTTTATCATCTCCGGATATTTGCGAAGACATAACCTTACAAGGGGCATGAATTTCTGTTCTCCCTTGACATAGTCCATGGGCTGGGTCTCAATTACAAGGATATCGTCATAGCCTTTTTCTTCCATAAACTTAAGAGGAATGGAGTCTGATGGACCTCCGTCTAAATAAACTCCACCATCTATCTCAACAGGTCTTGAGACCAGTGGCATTGAGGCTGAAGCTCTTATCCACTCTATATCACCTTTTTTACCATCGCTGCATTTATGATAAACAGGCTTTCCGGTATTGGCGTCAGTTGCCACACAGTAGAATTCCATTGGATTTTTCTCAAAGGCCTCTATATCCCATTTATCAAGCTTATAGGGAAGTTCGTCGTAGCAAAAAGGTACATTGTAGATATCTCCGGTGGTAACAAGGGACCAGATGCTATGATAGCGCTTATCATTGCAATACTTCTTGTTGTACCTGAAGGCTCTTCCAATCTGATGAGATTTATAATTCAGGCCAAAGGTTGCTCCGGCGGATACTCCTACCGCCCCGTCAAAAGAAATATCGTTTTCCATAAGGACATCAATAACGCCGCAGGTAAACATCCCCCGCATGGCTCCGCCCTCCATTACAAGTCCTCTTTTCATATCCTGAAACCTCCGGTTTTTATATATAAGTAAAAGGAGTAGTCGTAAAATGACTACTCCTCTTATAATACTAGGGCTTTACTTACGATGTAAAGCTATTCTTTCGCATAATCATTCACAAAATCCTTCATGGAAACAGGCTTTGAAAAATGATAGCCCTGCAGATGAGTAACTCCCATATCTGCCATAAGCTCTGCCATCTGCTGATTCTCTATTCCTTCGGCTGTTATGCTAAATCCCATCTTTCCAAAGGTATTGACCATATTGGGAAGTATTTCATCAGGCTTTTTACAGTAATCCCATACAAGACTCATATCAAGCTTTACATTGATAAACGGACAGTTCCTTAATCTGGTGATATTGGAATAGCCCTTGCCGTAGTCATCAAGAACAAAGTGGAAACCTTTGGAGGAAAGTGCCTGCATCTGTTTAACAAGCAGCGAATCATCGATAAGAGCCTCCTCCGTTATCTCCAGATGTATAAAATCCGGATCTACTCCGTATTTTTTTGCACAGGAATAGAATTTTTCTGCAATGTCCGATCTCATAAACTGGATAGGCGAAAGATTCACATTTATCCAGGAAAGTCCCATGGCCTTAACATTATTTTCTTTTACAAAACGACATACCTGCTCAAATACCTGATCCCCTACCTGGTTGATCATTCCATTCTTTTCCGCTATAGGAACAAAAAGTGCAGGAGATATCATTTTACCGCTGTCTTCAAATATCCTGGATAGAGCCTCCGCCCCCTCAAGCTTCCCGGTTGCGCTGTTAACGATAGGCTGAAGATAAACCTTTAGCTGATCATGCTCTATGGCATTATTCAGAGACTTCTTAATTTCAGTCTGCCCTATTATTCGGTCCTGTATCTCCTTATCTACAATGATTACCCTATCCTCATCGGATTCACCTGCCAAATCAAAGCCTTCAGACAGGATGCTCATTACATTTTCAATAGCCAGTTTATTTTCACTCATCTTAAGAACTGCTCCGCCAACTTCTAAAAACAGCTCCGCATCATCTGCTTTCCAGGATGAATCAAACCTTTCTCTAATATTTTTATAAGAAGTCTCGTAGTCAAAATCTTCTTTTCCCAGAAGGGCAAATCTTCCATTTCCGTAGTAAAAGACCATCTCATCCTTGAAGTGCTTACGCAGATAATCACCAATAAGACAGATGCCCTGATCCATCTGTCTTATTCCATAGAGGTCTCTTAAGTCATTATAATTGTGGATAACAAACATAAGAACCGTATAATTCTTCTTGTTGTTGATCTCCTCTACATATTCTCTTAGGGCTCTGCTATTAAATATCCAGGTTCTGGGTTCCAGATAAAAATCAGGATTTTCATAGGACAGATAAATTATGATAAGGGACATAAGACAGAAAGTATCCATCAAAAGATATGTCGGAAAGACGTATCTTACTATTGCGCCCAAAACAAGAATCAGATTGTACCATACAACGCTGTTGAGTTCCCTCTTTCTCCTTACCCTGCTCTTATGTCTTGTGATCAGATAAAAAGAGCATGCAGAATAAAAGGCAATTAACAGATACAGCGTATTATAAAGAACTCCTGAATGGTAGCCGGTCTCATCTATATAGAAAAAAAGATGTGTCCAGACGGAAGTTATGACCACAAGAGAAAAAACACAGAATGGTACCAGAACAAGAACTCTTCTTTTCTGGTTATAGCTAAAGGAAGATTTTAATACATTGACTGTAAAATAGAAGAAGCTATAAGCTCTAAGGAAAAAGGCAATGAAATATGCATCGTTTAGCAGATATAAGAGCCCTACCGGCAAAGTTGCATAATTAATACATGCCCATGTTGCTACAATGTCCGTAGTCAAAACAAGGAATTCTACCACCACAAGCATAATGAAGGTATGGTTTATTCTTATTGGAATCCTCGGCAGCCCAAAGTAATAGCCCATAAAAATGACTAATACTAAAAGGGTTGGAATTACATAAGAAAAATTCCACATAATAATTCCTCAGGCGAAAAAAAGAAACGTAAAAATGCATAAATATTTACAATTCAATCATATAATAGAAAAATGTAGAAATGTTGACTTTTACAAAATGTTAAGAATAATTTATGAAGAATTTTTAGTTGAAAAATTGTAAGCCGCGTTGTAATATTGAATAAATGTATTTTTGTATACAATCTGTCAAGTGAGGAGATCTATATGAAGAAGTACGTAGAAATGAACAAGCAGGAGCTTAATGAAGAACTGGTTAAGCTTAAAGCTGAGTACAAGAAGTATCAGGAAATGAGCCTTAGTCTCAACATGGCAAGAGGAAAGCCTTGTATCGAGCAGCTTGATCTTTCCATGGGACTTATGGACGCCCTTAATTCTGAGGCTGACCTGTCCTGTGAAGATGGCACTGACTGTCGAAATTATGGTGTTCTCACAGGTATCGACGAAGCAAAAGTCCTTATTGGCGCCATGATGGAGAATAAACCTGAGAATATCATAATCTATGGTAATTCTTCACTTAATGTAATGTATGACACTGTTTCACGTGCTTATACCCACGGCATCATGGGTAACACCCCCTGGTGCAAGCTTGATAAGATAAAATTCCTTTGTCCTGTTCCCGGCTACGACAGACATTTCGCCATAACAGAGTACTTCGGAATCGAAATGATAAATGTTGATATGACTCCAGAAGGTCCTGATATGGATCAGGTAGAAGCTCTGGTTTCATCTGATGAAGCTATTAAGGGTATCTGGTGTGTTCCTAAGTATTCAAACCCACAGGGCTACTCCTACTCTGATGAGACCGTCAGACGTTTTGCAAGACTCAGGCCCGCAGCAAAGGATTTCAGAATCTTCTGGGATAACGCCTACGGAATTCATCATCTCTATGATGACGATCAGGATTATCTTATCGAGATCCTCGCTGAATGTAAAAAAGCAGGTAATCCTGACATGGTTTATAAATTTGCTTCCACCTCCAAGATCACATTCCCGGGAAGTGGAATTGCAGCTCTTGCTACTTCTCTCAACAACCTTGATGACATTACCGCTCAGCTCACTAACCAGACCATCGGTCATGACAAGGTTAATCAGCTTCGTCATGTGAGATTCTTCAAAGATATTGAAGGGATGAAGGCTCATATGAGAAAGCATGCAGATATTATAAGACCTAAATTTGAAGCAGTTCTTGAAATCTTAGACAGGGATCTTACTCCTTGCGGAATCGGCGAATGGACAAAGCCAAAGGGAGGCTATTTCATCAGCTTTGATGCACCGGAAGGCTGTGCCAAGGATATTGTAGACAAGGCTAAGAAGGCAGGCGTTACAATGACCGGAGCCGGAGCAACATATCCCTACAAGAAGGATCCTCATGACAGCAATATCCGTATAGCACCAACCTATCCTTCTCTTTCAGATCTTCGCACCGCAATGGATATTTTCACAGTTTGCGTACGACTCAGCGCTGTATCAAAGCTGCTGGCGACGATGTAAAACAAAAGTGGAACGAGGGGACGGTTCTTTCGTTCCATATATGACTAGCATGGTAAAACATATTTATTTGTTCGCTATTCCTTCGCAGTGAAGCTCTAAATTGCACAAAAACGGGAAGCACTCATTTCACGTAGTTCAAAGAAATCGTGCTTCCCATTTTTATGCAATTAAGACCTTCATCTGCTCCTCATAATGTCTCACAAATACATATGTTTTTTACCATGTCTGTCATTTGTGGAACGAAAGAACCGTCCCCTCGTTTAACCCTCGTTCCATATTATATTCGCTCTACGTTCTTCCAGGAAATTCCCCCTGCATCCTTTACGGATTCATATACCCAGAACTCGCAGTTCTTTGGGCGGGGTCTCCAGATATATCCGCGCCTTGCGCCTTCAAGGTATCCACGAATCACCCTGATTATTCCGCCGTGGCAGGTTATAAGGACATTCTCATATCCCTTTGTCTCAAGTTCCTTAAAAAATGATCTGATACGCTCTATCATCTCATCTGTAGTTTCCGCAGTGGCAGGTGCCGGAAAAATCTCAGGGACAGCCCAGAAAAGTATCATTGGAAGTCCCATTTTTCCATATACCATTCCCTCATACTTACCAAAACAGGCCTCTATGATTCTCTCATCAGTTATTATCTGTTCTTTCGGTACCGCTCCGATAATAGATGCGGTCTCTACTGCCCTGATCAGAGGGCTTGAATAAACTACATCAAACTTTATATCTCCCAGCTTTTCTCTTGCAGCCTTTGCCTGGGCCCTGCCTGTATCATTGAGGGGAATGTCGCTTCTTCCCTGCATTATCTTCTGGGCATTAAAATCTGTCTGCCCGTGTCTTACCACATATACTTTCATCAATTACTCCTATATAAGCGAAAATATAAATCTTACCTAGTCTGTTTAGGAAGCAGATAACGTAACAGACCGGAATGCGGTTACTATCGGTTATCCGTTTCCTTAACTAGTGTCTTGCCTTTCGGCTGTAATCCACCCTCATGTTCTTAAGTTCTTCCCATAAAAGCTTATAATTATCATATCTTACCTGAGATATTTTCCCCTCAGAAAGTGCCTCTTTTACCCCGCAATCAGGCTCTGCAATGTGGGAGCACCCTCCAAAGCGGCAATACGGCTCATACTCAGTAAATTCCGGATAAAAATTCATAAGAGTATCAGCAGTTACATCGCGCATCTCAAGAGACGTAAAGCCCGGTGTATCAATCACGTAGGTGCCTTCATCTTCTATGTCCTCTTGTACCTTCTCCTCAGCACCTGAGATACTCTGCGTACTATTCTTCTCTTTTCCCTGTCCAAAAAGATCTTCCACAAAGAAAAGCTCCGAATGCCTGGTGGTATTTTTACCTCTTTCAATTTTCCTGCTAAGCTCTCCTGTCTGCATCTCTGCATCAGGAACAAGCTTATTTAAAAGAGATGATTTGCCAACTCCGCTTGGACCGGCCAATGCTGTGGTCTTGCCCTTAAGGCACTTCTTTAATTCATCCAGGCCGCTCTCCTCCTTAACACTTATAAAAAGAACCTTATAACCGCACTTTTCATAAGCATCGTAAAGCTCCTGCTGTTCCTCCTTGGTTGCTATATCCTGCTTGTTAAAACAGATGATAACCGGGAGGTTTTGCTGCCGCATCATGATAAGGAATCTATCCAGCAGATTGTAGCTGGGATTTGGCTTTACAATGGCAAACAAAATAACCGCCTGATCCACGTTGGCAACAGGCGGTCTTAATAACTGATTTTTTCTGGGAAGTATGTCAGTGATATTTCCCAATTTCTTTTCCTCGTCGATAATGTCAATCTCAACATTATCGCCCACCATCGGCTTTAAATTCGATTTTCGGAATATGCCCTTTGCCTTACATTCGTAAACTTTCTCTTCAAAAGTCTCGACGTAGTAAAAACCGGCAATTCCCTTTAGAATTCGTCCCTTCATCAAACACCTCGTCAGTTCTCCTGAGTAAATGTCACTGCTCTGGTCACAGTAACCTCCTTGGTCTCACCTCCTGAAACCTCTCCGGTCTCTGGATTTGTGGTTGTAGGTGCGATTGCTGTGTATACAAAGGTGATTGTTCCGGTAGGAGATGTAATTCCCTTGGAATTCATCTGAATAGGAAAATCAGCTGTTGTTGTATTTAAAAGCGTTGTCCCGTCAGAAGTAACAAGTGTTACATGTACTGATACTCCGGGAGTATAGTTCTCTCCCTCAGTGGGAGCTCCAATATCAGAAGTATAGCTGTAGGTAACTGTAGCAGGACCTGTTGAGAGCTCCATATTGATAGTAGTGCCCTCGGAAACGGAGGTTCCGACTGCTATGGACTGTGCACAGATAAGTCCCATGAGATTGGTATCTTCATTGCTGGTCTCAACGATATTTCCGGCCTGAAGTCCCGCCTCAACAAGAGTGATGACTGCATCCTCAGAAGTCATTCCAATTACATTTGGAACAGTCACCTGTCCCTCAGCCTTTGCTGTAGTTACCTCGGTGGTTGCAGCTGAAGTCTGGGCATTTGCACCGGTGCTGACAAAAACCATAACTGTGGCTCCGCTGGCAGCCCTGCTTCCTGCAGCAGGATTAGTGTAGGAAACAGTGTCTTTTGCCAGAGTGCTTGATGCGTCCTCTGACTTCTCGACCTTAAAGCCCTTTGCATTGAGGTTTGAAACAGCCTCTGCGTAAGTCTGACCGCTCACATCAGGAACCACAATACCTTCCTCAGAAGATCCGGAATTTGTGTCTGCTACCTGAGCAGAGGAAGCGCTTGTGCTTGCAAGCTCTGCACCATCCTCAGAGTTTCCGAATACTCCAAGGCTTCTTCCAACAAGAAGAATTACCATAAAGCCGATAAGAACTGCCAAAATGACTGCCATGGCAATCGTAACCTTCTCCATATTGCCATGAGGCTGGGAAGCACCACGTCTGCCATCCCTGTCATATTCATAGATATCCTCATCGTCGTATTGTCTTCTCTTACGGCGTCTTTCTCTGTCATAATCGTCGTAGTGATCTTCTTTATCATACTCGCGGATTACGTCTTCCTTGAGCCTCATCTGCTCAGTGTCAGACATCCTTCCGCTGCCGTTTTTAACGGCTTCTGTCTCCTCTTCAGAAGCAACTCTTGTTGCCCCCTCCTCATCAGGATCTGAGAGTGAAACAAAATCCTTGTCGGGAGTAATGAGTGATCTCTTAAGGTCAGAAATAAGCTCTGCAGCAGTCTGATATCTCCTGTCCGGGCTCTTCTGACAGCATTTAAGCACGATCTTCTCAACACTTATAGGAATATCATCACTATAATCAGCAGGACTTGGAAGATCCTCCTGAATATGCTTAATTGCAATTGCAACAGTTGTATCGCCGTTAAAAGGAACACGGCCTGTCAGCATCTCAAAGAGTGTAATACCAAGGGAATAGATATCACTCTTGGCATCACTGTAGCCACCTCTTGCCTGCTCAGGGGAGGTGTAATGAACTGATCCCATAACATTGGAAGTAATGGTGTTACTGGTGGCAGCCTTTGCAATACCAAAATCTGTTACCTTTACCTTGCCTTCCTTGGAAATCATGATATTCTGAGGCTTGATATCCCTGTGGATAATGTTATTGTTGTGAGCAGCCTCAAGTCCCATTGCAACCTGTATTGCTATGCTGACAGCCTCTTTGACTGAAAGTCTTGATTTCTTTTCAATATATTTTTTAAGGGTGATACCATCAACAAGTTCCATGACAATATAGTTGATGCCATCCTCGTCTCCAACATCATAGACATTAACAATGTTTGGATGCATAAGCCCTGCCGTAGACTGGGCCTCTACACGGAACTTGGAAACAAAGTTCTCGTTCTCCGAAAATTCCTGCTTTAATACCTTAACTGCAACAAGGCGGTTAAGCTTATGATCTTTTGCTTTATATACATCGGACATTCCGCCGGTGCCAATCTTCTCAAGCACCTCATAACGGTCTCCGATAATCATTCCTATCTTAATCATTTAGTCCTCCGTCATGTGACACTTCATCAGCAAACGGCTCAATAAGAATAACTGCTATATTGTCCTTTCCCCCATTGTTATTAGCAGCTATTACCAGCTTCTGAGCTTTTTCAATGATATCCCTCTGACCGCTTACTATCATGCGGATCTCCTCATCCTCCAGCATATTAGTTAGTCCGTCAGAACACATGAGAACTATGTCCCCTCTTGTTAATTCCACGTTAAAAAAGTCGATGTCTACGCTTTTCTCGGCACCGATTGCCCTAGTAATAATATTTTTATCCAGGGAATGTCTGGCGGTCTCTCTATCAATGCCGCCCATTCTGACCATCTCTTCTACCAGCGAATGATCTCTGGTAATCTGAGTGATTTTATCTCCATTAATGACGTAAAGCCTTGAATCTCCGACATTTGCAACCTGAAGGTATCTGCCTAAAACCGTACAGGCAACAACAGTAGTCCCCATGCCAAAAAGCTTGGGGTCCTCAGAAGCCTTCTCGATAAGCTTGCTGTTAGCTGTCTTAATGGCCTTCTCCAGAATCTTTATCGGGCTCTGCTCAAAGGATTTCTCAATTTCCTCTACCATGGTATCCACTGTAAATCTCGATGCATAGTCGCCTGCATTGTGACCGCCCATTCCATCTGCCACGATAAATACATTTGAGAGATTGCCCACCTTCCTGTCGGAGGAAAAGACATAATCCTGATTAAGTTTTCGCTTTTTTCCAATATCCGTAACGGAAAAAGTTTTTAACAAGTAAGTTGCCTCCAGGTACTTTTTTCATCACACAAAATAAGCAGGAGTTACTCTTCTTCCAGATGGCGCCTACGCAGCTGACCACAAGCTCCGTCAATATCCCTGCCCATTTCTCTTCTAATAGTAACATTTATATGATTTTTTTCAAGTTTGTTTTTAAAAGATAGCGCTCCTGCGCGGTCTGTTGGCTTAAAGGTTCTTTCTTTTATCGGATTTACAGGAATTAGATTAACAACTGCATTTAGACCCTTTAAAAGTTCTGACAACTCCGTTGCATCCTCATCCGTATCATTTACTCCGCTAACCAATGAGTACTCAAAGGTAAGCTGTCGTCCTGTTTTCTCAAAATATGTCTTACAGGCATCAAGGACCTCATGGATCTCATACTGATTGGCTATTGGCATCAGCTCTTTTCTCTTGTCATTATTTGACGCATGAAGAGAAAGAGCAAGATTTATGGCCAGCTTTTCATCCGCAAGTTTTAAAATATTAGGAACTATGCCGCATGTCGATACCGTAAGATTCCTCTGTCCCATGTTAAGGCCATTTTCATCCGTAAGAAGTTTAATAAACCTAAGAAGATTATCGTAGTTGTCGAGAGGTTCTCCGCTTCCCATAACAACCACACGGGATATCTTTTCCCCGGTAATCCTCGCTATGGAATAAATCTGATCCAGCATTTCCGATGGCAAAAGATTCCGCTCAACGCCGTCCAAAGTTGAGGCGCAGAACCTGCAGCCCATTCGGCAGCCCACCTGTGAAGAAATGCAGACGCTGTTTCCGAACTTGTACTTCATGAAGACGCTCTCGATGACATTTCCATCAGCCAGGGCAAAAAGAAATTTCTTTGTGTCGTCAATCTGTGACTCCTGCACTCTCACCTTTTCCAGAGAGGTATATGTAAAATTCTCCCTGCACTTCTCCTTAAGCGCCTTGGGAATATTTGTCATTTCATCGTAATCCCTTGCAAGTTTTACGTGCATCCACTCATAGAGCTGTTTGGAGCGAAATGCAGGCTCCCCCATATTCTTTATTTCTTCTGTGAGTTCTGATAATGTCAGAGATTTTATATCCTTTTTTTCCATAATTTGTTTCCTTATTTGACATTCGGAAATATCCTACCAATAATTTGCATTTGGTACCACTTTTGACTTGCATATAACTTGACGGGAACTGATTTTGTAAATATTTGAATGATTATTTTGATTTGGTATCCTATTTTCAAAAATATATGGGTACCAAACAAGAAAAAACATCTTATTTTTCCAAAAGTATTATTCAAACAGCCATTAGTCAATGCAAATTGTATACCAAATAGAAAAAACAATGTACTATTGTAAACTTAAGGCATTCATGTAGACGTCATTCATGTAGACGTCATTCATGTATACGTCATTCATGTAGAGCCCATGTAAAGTAAATGCAGAGAAATCAAGAATTAAAGCTTGGTCTTACTCTGTTCTTCTCAGCTTTGCAATAAAGAAACCGTCTGTGCCATATTCCCCGGGAATAAGCTGGATGTAACCGGTGCCTTTGTTTTTATCCAGACTGTCCTGTATTTTCTTCGGAAGCTTGTCCGTAATATCCACCGGTTCAAAGGGCAGTTCCTCACAGATACGTCTGACCATATCCTCATTTTCAGCCCTGTTTACCGTACATGTGGAGTATATAAGATAGCCGCCCTTTTTCACATAATCCCAGGAGGCTTTCACAATTTCCCACTGAAGGTGCGTAAGGTCCTCCAACCCTGATGGCTTCACATTAAACTTTATGTCGTTCTTTCGTCCAAGAATCCCAAGACCGGAACAGGGTACATCAAGATAAAGAATATCCGACTGCTCATTTAAGGCTTCGTCATGTATCCTGGCATCATGGACCTGAAGTACAATATTGGTAAGCCCCAGACGCTCTGCATTATCCCTTATGAGGTCGCACTTTCTTTCGGATAAATCTCTTGAAATGATCTTTCCCTCTGCCCCAACTCTCTCTGCTGCATGGAGGGTCTTTCCACCTGGAGCGGCGCACACATCGACAATAGTCTGTCCTTCCTTTGGATCTGCAATCTCAGTCACCAGCATTGAACTCACATCCTGAACCGCATACTGCCCCTTGTCAAATCCTGGCAGAAACGCGATATTATCCGTTTTTTCCAATTCAAGAGCATAGGGTAAAAGAGAATTCTTTTTTACCACTACCCCGGAATCCTCCAGCCTCTTCACAAGTTCATCCATTTCACAGCTTTCGGGAAGCCCTTTAGTAACCCTTATAGTGGTAGGTCTTGCTGTCAAAAAGAATTTGAGCATATCCTCAGTTCTCTCAAAGCCATACTCCTTAAGCCACATTTTGCAGAGCCATACCGGAACCGAATATACAACTGACAGGTAATCCACTCCGTTATTTTGCTCTTTTGAAGGATATTCTATTTTTTCCTTGTTTCGGGAAATATTGCGAAGAACTCCGTTAACAAAGCCCTTAAGTCCGGTGAACTTATGCTTTGCCGCCAGCTTTACCGCCTCGTTGCAGGCTGCGGAGTCAGGAACCGAATCCATGAACATTATCTGATAAACGCTCATTCTCATAAGGCTTCTTATAAGTGGCTGCATTTTTTTTACCGGAGTCTTGGAAAAAGAGTCAAGGATATAATCAATCTGGATATTCCTCTCAAGGCATCCGTCTGTGACTCTTTTAATAAAAGCTTTATCACGGGTCTCAAGATAGTCGTATTTATTCAGGGTGTCCTTAAGGAGCGACATCTTCCTGTTATCGCCCTTGTCGTATTCCATAAGTACACTTAATAAGATTTCTCTTGTATTAACCATGTCACATCTCCCCATTCCATATCTGTTTAATATTTTACCATATTAAAAGGACCTCGGATTTAAAAGAATCAATCCAAGGCCCTCAGATCTTTCTTTGAATGAGTTCTTAGATGAAATTACAGAAATCCGCACTTGCTGCGGGTTTCGTGAGAACCTGATTCAGGTGGCAAACAAGCCCTTCGACGTTAGTCGACTGGAATTGGCTTGTTTGCTGATATCTTGAATGTTTCGTTCAAGATATCATGATTTATCTTCGGCGATTGTTGAGCATGACAAGTCTTAAAAGCTGCACAACTGCTGAAGCTGCACTGGCAACATAGGTCATGGCGGCTGCGGTCAGGACCTTCCTTGAATCGGAAACTTCCTCATGTGCGAGGATACCATATTCCTCAAGCATAACCATCGCCCTGTTTGAAGCGTTGAACTCAACAGGAAGTGTCACGACCTGGAAAAGAACTGCCAATGAAAATACCAGTATGCCTAAAGTGATAAGCGGTCTGATACTAAGGAACATTCCCAAAATAAGGATTGGAATACCTGCCTTAGAGCCAATATTGGCAGCAGGAACAATCGCAGTCCTTATAGTCAGCGGCAGGTATGCAGTGTGGTGCTGAAGTACATGACCGCATTCATGGGCTGCCACAGCCACAGCAGCTACTGAGTTTGAGCCATAGGTCGAATCTGACAGATTAACTGTCTTTGTTCTTGGGTCATAGTGATCTGTAAGATTTCCGGGAACATGCTGAACAATTACGTCTGAAATGCCGTTTCTCCTGAGGATTTCCATGGCAGCCTGAGCACCGGTAAGTCCGCTCATGCTGCGTATCTTCGCATACTTCTTATAAACTGATGAAACTCTCGCACTGGCGATCATGCAAAGAATTGCCATTATGATAACTAAAATATACATTGGGTCCATCCCATAACCATATCTCATACCGCTGTAATACATAAAATACTCCCCTTTTTCTGCAACATTTTTTCTTAAAGTATAGCACCTATGAATCTTACTAACAACTTGCCCTTTCCGGTCCGGAACCCCTTCTTCCAAATGTTCTCAAACAACGGGCAAATTACATATTAGCAGGAAACAAAAATTAGTATTCAGTTTATTCTCTCTTTATCATTGTTTAATCGTATTTTAATAACCCAGTTCAAATGCGCTTATATACTGGTTTTGTGCCTCCATCCTCCCGATTTTACGGTTGCTTTTTAAATACCGATTGCTATAATACGAAATCACCAACAATATTAACGTAAAGATTCAAGGAGGAATTAGTGTTATGCACAGAAAATGCTTATTGAGCCTTACTGCAATTGTTACTGCTTTTTCAATGATTGCAGGTAACACAGTTACAGCCTTTGCAAATGACGATGTTACAACCACACCTATAGTTAACGAGTCACACACAGGCGACATAGAGGTTACCGATGGTAAAACAGCTGTAATCGCGAACGAAGAAAACAAAGAAATCACTATTGCCGGAAATATAGACGTATCCGGGACTACTTCTAATACTTATGATGAAGGTGATGTTGCTGTGAATCATAATAATGGTGGTACCGGTGTTTTTGTGGGACAAGGTGCTGACGTTGCAGTAACCGGAGATATCAGAGTACATGATGGAGGTAGAGGTATAACTGCCTCCGGTTCAGGTTCATCTATAAATGTAACAGGAACTGTAGAAGCATCGGATTCAGCTGTTGATTATCTTGTTTCTGATGGAACACCTGTTAGATATGATAGTTCAACCGGAGCAAGCATTAACAGCGGCGCTACAGCTAATGTTACCAAGGATGTTATAGGCGGTGGAACAGGAGCAAGTATTCACGGTGATTCAAAGCTCGAAGTCGGCGGAGATGTAAAAGCCACCGGCACAGATTCAACATATTATACAAAAAATCCTGAAACTGGAAAATACGATATCAAACATAATAGCGTTGGTGGTAAGGGCATTACATCTGACGGCAATGCAGCTATCATCGTAAAAGGTAATGTGACAGGATTGGATCTTGGCATTCTTATGAATCCTGATGACGATGACAAGGCCGGTGTGCTTATTGTTGAAGGCACAATCAGTTCCTCTAGCCAGGGTATCCAGATATCCAAGCCAGGAACATCAGACTCAGACAGTGGAATTGACTATGACAGTATAGAAGATTTTATGGATGATGTCCCGGAAATCATAGTTGGATCAATAAATGCACCTTTGCCTGTTAATGGCTCAGCTGATATAAAAGATGAGGAAGGAAAAGCTGACTATACCAGACTGAATCAACAGTTAATTTCAGCTATAAACTATATTATCAACATAGATGAAGCATCTAAAAATGCATATTCCATTACTACCAGCGGAGAAAATATTGAAAACAGACACGGCTATGATACAGTCAACTTAAACGAAGCCTTTAACGTTGCTGCATCTCTTCCTGCCGGCTATACTATCAGCGGCGGCAATAACGTTTCCGTACAGGATAATGGGAATGGAAGCTTTACTCTGACTCTTAAAAGCGTAAATGGCGGAATCCTTATCAAGGCCATGCTTATTCCTGTTGAAAATAAGAATACAGGAGATACAGAGTACAAAGTTGTAAACGTAGTTGATAATACTGAAGCCCAGACTCCTGCGCCTGCTCCTGCTACATCAGATGACATTCCTGCCGGTGCCGTAACAATCACTCCTGTAGTTGCTGTTCCTGCTGCAAACGGAACTGTTCCCACATCCCCAATAAGCGGTGATAAGGTTGCAAGAAGCGTCGCTCTTGATCTTGGAAAGGTTACACCAGTTCAGTACAGACAGGTAGTTATAGACAATGTTGCTGCTGCACCTAAAGGTGGTGCACTCAACATCGAGACCGACAGAGTTTCCTTCTTTGACAGAAATATGATCGCAAAAATCGCAACACGCTCTGACATTGACGTTAATGTAGTATTTACTTACCTTGGAAGAAGGATTAAGGTTACTATCCCTGCAGGATACAACGTTGCTTCCCTTCTGGATGAAAACGGATACTGCGGATATTTGAGACTTCTTCATCTCCTTGGTGGAACAGATCTTTAATTGATTTAATCGAGCAGGAGGCGACCAGCCTTTCTACTCGCCTGTGAACCGCCGGTCAGCTTTAGCTGACATATCTCATTACAGCGATTCTGCAATAAAAAAGCGCCCCAGTCCTGCCATTGGCTTGACTGGGGCGTTTTCTTATTCTTTTATCCAAGTTGTTGACCCGCTTTAAGCTTATAACCAAGCAGAAAATCCTTAACAGCCATTCTCTTCTTGCCCTCCAGCTGAAGCTCAAGGACTTTGAGGAATCCCTCCCCGCATTTTACGGTAAAAGAATCCTTAGAGATGGTTACAATAGTGCCCTTCTCAGCTGTGGGTACGTCGACATTACCGGCTACATTAAAGCCAACATTTCCTTCTGCTCCGGCATCTGCCACAATCTCATTTTCAGCAACAACCTTTACATTCCAGATCTTCAGCATCTTCCCATCCAATGATGTAAAGGCACTGGGCCAGGGATTAAGACCTCTTACAAGATTCCTTATGTCCTCCGCAGACTTGTCAAAATCAATCTTTCCCATGTCCTTACTGAGTTTGCCGCACTTGGTGGCCTTAGACTCATCCTGAGGAACCGGAGTCAGCTCTCCTCTTTCAATCATTGGAAGAGCCTCAACTATGAGCTCTGCTCCAAGAGCCGAAAGCTTATCGAATAGCCCGCCGCCGGTCTCATTTTCATCAATAGGAATGGTCTTCTGGATAAGGATATCTCCGGTATCCATTCCTGCAGCCATCTGCATGATGGTAACACCGGTCTCCTTTTCTCCGTCAATTATGGACTGCTGGATTGGCGCTGCTCCCCTGTATTTTGGAAGCAGGGATGCGTGAATATTTACGCAGCCATACTTTGGAATATCCAGTATCTCCTGGGAAAGGATCTGGCCAAAGGCCGCTACCACGTATATATCAGCATCATACTTTTTAAGCTCGGCCACATTCTCAGGAAGCTTTATCCTGACCGGCTGGAAAACCTTAAGGCCATGTTCTACTGCACATTCTTTTACCTCAGAAAACTGAAGCTCACCGCTTCTGCCCTTTGGCTTATCAGGCTGAGTTACCACAAGCAACACCTCATGCCCCGCTTCTATTATCTTTTCAAGTGCTCCCCTGGCAAAATCAGGGGTTCCCATAAAAATTATCTTCATATTTCCTCCTAATGTAAGGACTAAAAAAATCCCTAAAACGATACAACTAGTGTACCATTTTAGGGATTCATTGTACAATTTACTCTGCTGTAATGTCAGCACCAAAGTATTTGTTTGAAATCTCTGTAAGCTTACCTGGAACGAGGGGACGGTTCTTGCCGTTCCACCAAAAAGTGGAACGAGAGAACCGTCCCCTCGTTCCACCAAAAAAATTTTATTCGGCAGTGATATCTGCACCAAAGTACTTGTTTGAAATCTCTGTGAGCTTACCCTCTGCGCGAAGTTCTGCGATAGCCTTGTTTATTGCTTCTCTTAAGGAATCATTGTCAGCACCTTTTTTAAGAGGAATAGCGCAAAGTGTTGCATCCTCTGCAACTGCTGCAATTCTAAGTTCTGTTGTTCCTGTTGTATTGATATAATCCTGAGCTGTTGTCATTGAATTGATAGTAGCATCAACTGTTCCGTTTAGAACCAGTGTCATAGTCTCGCCGATGGTATCAACATTTGAAACTGTCGCACCGTTCTCAATACCCATGCTCTCATAGGTTGAACCTGCTGAATTTGCTGTCTTAAGACCGTTTAAGTCCTCGAAGGAATTGATGGTATCATTGCTTGCAAGGGTGATGACTACTGCGTGATCATAAACATAAGGATCTGTGAAGTCATAGGTTTCCTTACGTTCCTCTGTAACGCCTACACCATTTGCCATCATATCAAATGTACCTGTGGCAACTCCTGTAAGTCCGCCATCAAAAGCAACTTCCTCAAACTGAGCTTCTACACCAAGCTTCTCAGCGATAGCTTTTGCCACTTCTACATCAAAACCCACCAGCTCGTCTGTATTCTCATCGTGATAGGTAAAGGGTGCCCATACACCCTCTGTAGCTACAGTGATCTTTCCTGCTGCCTTGACACGGGCAAGATGATCCTCTGCACTGTCTGCATTCTGGCTGGTCTCACCTGCCTCTGCAGCCGGTGCATTTGCTCCTGTATCAGTACTTGCCGCAGAATCTGCTCCGCAGGCCATCATACTGAATGCTGCCACTACTGAAACTAATACCATTGCGATCTTCTTTTTCATAATTCACTCCTTTTCTCTGCCTTACCATGCAGTCAAAATACGCAAGAACCAAGCCTCGTGGTATTGTCAGCAATAAGTTGACATGACATTGTCGTCAATCACCATGCTTAGTTCTCAGTAAGTCTTAAAAATTCTCTGGTCCTTTGCTGAGTCGGTGCTGCAAAAAACTCTTTTGCCGGTCCCTCCTCTACGATATTTCCATCAGCCATAAATACCACGTGGGATGAAACTTCTTTTGCAAATCCCATTTCGTGGGTTACAACTATCATAGTCATGCCCTCTTTTGCCAGGCTGCGCATTACTTCCAGAACTTCAGCCGTAAGCTGGGGATCCAGCGCAGAAGTGGGCTCATCGAAATACAGAATACTTGGGTCTGTGGCCAGGGCTCTGGCAATGGCTACGCGCTGCTGCTGCCCGCCTGAGAGCTGGCTTGGATAATAATCCTTATAGCTATCCATGCCAACCTTTAAAAGTACATCCATGGCCTTTTTCTCGGCTTCTTTCCTTTGCATCTTCCTGGCACTGGTAAGCCCAAGAGTAACATTTTGCAGAACTGTCTTATTTGCAAAAAGATTATAATTCTGGAAAACAAATCCTGTCTTCATCCTGATAGCCGCTATATCAGACTTTTTTATCTTAGAGAGATCATACTCTTTTCCCTCAAAAAAAAGCCTTCCGCTATCAGCTCTTTCCAAAAAGTTTATACACCGAAGAAGCGTCGTCTTTCCTGAACCGGAGGGTCCAAGTATCGACACCACATCGCCCTTATTAACTTCTATGCTGACACCGTTTAGCACTTCGTTATCGTCGAAGCGCTTCGCTATGTCTTTTACCTCAAGAAGTGCCATAAATCTCTTTCCTTAACTGTAATAATCTGCAGGAAGTCCCATATTCCCGACCGTATAATGTCAAAATTCCCGGATTACTTTCGAACTCCGTAACTTCCAAGCATGCTCTCGCCTTTTTTCTGGATAAAAGTCAGCACTGTACAGAAAAGCAGGTAAATTGCCGCAACCTCCAGATACAGAGGAAAATAATTGTAGGACTGGCCTGCTATCTGCTTGGTCCTTGTAAACATCTCCACCACAGTAATACTTGATGCCAGAGAAGTCTCTTTTACCATTCCGATAAGTGAATTGAAAAGAGGTGGAAAAGCTGTCCTAAAGGCCTGAGGCAAAATAATATGCCACATGATCTGCATATAATTCATGCCCACACAGTAGCCGGCTTCAAGCTGCCCGGCCGGAACTGCCTCCATGGCCGCTCTCATGGTCTCTGCGCTGTAGGCACCCTCATTTATGGAAAAAACAATTACTGCCATAACAAAGGGATTTGAGTGGATTCCAAGAAGCGGAAGTCCGTAAAAAGCCACCATAAGCTGAACGAGAAGCGGTGTTCCTCTTATAATCCAGATGTAGAGCCTGCAAATCTGTCTAAGCACCGGAACCCTGGCAAACTGGATCATCGCCACAAACACTGCCAAAACAGTAGAAAGAAGAAAGGCCACTACAGCCAGAGGGAGCGTAACCTTTACACCATATTCTAATATTTTAGGAAAGGAGCCCACTAGGAGCTCCATCGTCTTTTGATCAAACATCATGATTTTGTATTTTATGCCTTACATTTCTCCGGAACTTCTCACTTTTCGTTCTCTTCCTGCTCACTTGCAAGTTCTTCATTATCAACAAGCTCGCCCTCAACCTTCTCCACATACATATGGCCGTCAAGGTGATCCAGTTCATGACAGATAGCTCTGGCAAGCAGTTCCTCGCCCTCTATCTCATACTCGTTCATATCAAGGTCAAAAGCTCTCGCTCTCACATGATTGGGTCTTGTAACAACTCCTGACTTACCGGGAAGTGAAAGACATCCCTCATAGCCTGTCTGCTCGCCATCTGCCTCAAGAATCTCCGGGTTTATCATTATGATAGGTGAATCTGCTTCCGGTGATACGTCTATAACAACGATTCTCTTAAGTATTCCAACCTGAGGTGCTGCAAGGCCAACTCCGTTAGCCTCGTACATTGTCTCAAGCATATCGTCTATAAGTTCTCTTATCCTGGGGGTTACTTCCTTAACCTCCTTGCACTTACGTTCAAGCACATCATCGCCGTATTCTCTGATCGTTCTAAGTGCCATTTCATTCTCCTTCTACTTTGTTTTATATCTATATTGCTCTCTTGTTTTATATTTATTAGGTTTGCACCTTAAATCAGCAAAATACCTTTTACACAATTTATTTTAACATACTTTTTTTAATTGTCAAAACTGCCTCAAAATCCATTTACCGGATCAAAATCGAACTGAACGTTTATATTTCTAAGACCGCCCATAGCTTCCTGGTCTTTAATATATTTTTCCAGCATGTCCTTATAGGCAATAAGTCCGTCGTAATCGTCCATTTTTACATATACCGCCATACGATATACATCATTTATCTTGCCGATGGCCGCAGCTGCAGGGCCAATAAATATCGCCCTTGATGAACTATTGTCATCTATACTTCTTCCGGCATTTCCAATGACACCTATATCTTTTCCCCAGTCCCTGGTGCCGTTTATGCTAGTGCTCTGCATCTCCATCATTGCCCGAAGTCTGTTGGAAAACTGCATTCCCTCCGCCTCGTCACGGCTCTGGACCTGAACCGCCATCATATGAGAGATGGGTGGATATCTGAGAAGATCCCTGTAAGCAATCTCCTCCTCATAAAAGGACTCATAATCCTGCCTTGAAGCAGTCTGAATGCTGTAGTGCTCAGGCTGATAGGACTGTACCACAACGTTTCCTGCTTTCTCTCCACGACCTGCTCTTCCTGCAGCCTGGGTCAGAAGCTGGAAAGTCCTCTCACTTGCTCTGTAATCACTGGCATAAAGAGACATATCCGCCGCAAGGATTCCCACCAGTGTTACATCTGGGAAATCATGTCCTTTGACAATCATCTGGGTTCCAACAAGCACATCAGCTTCCTTATTGGCAAAAGAGGATAGAATCTTATCGTAACTCCCCTTTGCCCTGGTGGTATCTGCATCCATCCTAAGGACTTTTGCCTTGGGCCAGAACTTCTTTACCTCATCCTCAATCTGCTGAGTGCCTGCCCTGAAGGATGAAACATACTTGGACTGGCATTTTGGACATATCTTACGCATAGGCTCTTCGTAGCCGCAGTAATGACATACAAGCCTTCCGCCTCTGTGCTCAGAAAGAGAGACATCGCAGTGAGGACATTTAAACACATG
The DNA here is from genome assembly GCA_017413105.1 of Butyrivibrio sp. Classification (GTDB taxonomy): domain Bacteria; phylum Bacillota; class Clostridia; order Lachnospirales; family Lachnospiraceae; genus Butyrivibrio. Next base: position 24,032 of record JAFPVA010000134.1, read on the forward strand.
ACCGCAGGATCTGCAGGAAATGAAGCCCGCATAGCCCCTCCTGTTGATAAAGAGCATTGCCTGCTCACCCTTTTGCAATCTGTCTTCCATCAGTTCCTGAAGCCTTCTTGAAAAAATGGAACGGTTTCCGCTTCTAAGTTCTTCCCTTAGATCTGCTATCTCCACCTGGGGAAGCGTACCGCCTGTGAGCCTTCGTTTTAGTTCAAATAGTTTGTACTCTCCTTCTTTTGCCCTGTAATAGGATTCAAGTGAGGGCGTAGCTGAACCCAAAACCACACTGGCGCCATCAGGAACAAGCTTCCCCAGCTCTATGGCTGTCTCTCTTGCATGAAATTTAGGAGCATTCTCACTCTTGTAAGTAGATTCATGCTCCTCATCTATTATAATTATCCCGGTATTCGGAAAAGGGGTAAAAAGAGCTGATCTTGGACCGATAATAATGTCAATATCACCGGTCCTTGCTCTCTCCATCTGATCGTACTTTTCTCCGGGAGATAGGGACGAATTCATAACCGATACCCGGTCTCCAAAATGCCGGTAAAACCTCATCAGTGTCTGATAGGTCAGGGCTATCTCAGGAATAAGCACGATTGCCTGCTTACCTCTCTTTATTACCTCATCAATAAGTGCAATGTAGACTTCCGTCTTTCCACTTCCGGTAATGCCGTGGATCAGATAGGTATCTCTTTTTCCCTCATCGTAATCCTTGGCAAAAGAGCTTACGATTTCCTGCTGCTCCTGACTTAATACCTTAGCTCCGTATCTTGAGGAGTCCCCTGCTACAGGCTTCCTGAAATACTCTTCCTCGTCAATCCTTATGATTCCCTGATCTGCAAGACTCTTCAAGGTAGCAGCGCTGACATTAAGCTTATTTGTTATGAGTTCGTAAGGAATCCTTTCATCAGGTGTCTCAAGGATTTCCTTAAGAATCCTCTCTCTGGCCTTCTGCTTCTTGCGAACGCACTCATAGTAGTACTCCGTCGCTTCCCTCACATTCATGCGCAGAGATACAAACTTATGAGTCTGCCTGGTCTGCTTTTTATTAGCAGGAAGTACTGTCTTAAGTGCTGCCGAAAAAGTAGAACCATAATGCTCTTTCATCCATGCAGCCAGCTTGATTGAAATATCTTCGGCATTTACTGCATCTTGCCTGATTCCGGTAATCTCCTTGATCTTGTCAGGTTCCCAGTTTGGCTCATCCGTAAGCTCAATGACATAACCCTTCCGCAGCGTATTTCCCTTTCCAAAAGGAATTTCCACCGGGGTGCCAACCTCAACCTTTCCTCTTAACCTCTCAGGAATCCTATACTGAAACGGCTTATCCACCTTCTCATGGGAAATGTCTATTATTATGTTAGCGTATTGTTTGTACTCCACTAACTCCTCCACGTAATCACTTCTTCTCGTCCAGGATTTCCTGAATGATCACACGCTCATCCATTGGGTATTTTACACCCTTGATTTCCTGATAGTCCTCATGTCCCTTGCCGGCAAGCACAATGATATCTCCCTGCTCGCCATGATCAATTGCATAGCGGATAGCTTCTTTTCTGTCGATTATCTTAATGTATTTTCCATCCGTTTTCTTCATGCCTGTCTCAATATCATCCATGATAGCTTCAGGCTCTTCAAATCTTGGGTTATCGGAAGTAATAATGGTAAAATCAGCATACTTTCCACTGACTTCTCCCATCTCAAAACGACGGAGCTTACTTCTGTTTCCGCCACATCCAAATACGCATATAAGGCGGTTTGGATGATAGTCTCGAAGTGTGGAAAGAAGGCTCTTAAGTGCCATTGCATTGTGTGCATAGTCAATCATCAGGGTAAACTCATCTGACACCTTTACCATTTCAATCCTACCCTTAACCTTTGCTTCCTTAAGAGCGGGAGCAATTTCCTCAGGAGTGCATCCCAGCTGCCTTGCAACAGCGATAGCACACAGTGCGTTATAAACACTGAATTTTCCAGGAGTTTTGATCTCACAGTGCATGTTGATAAGACCGTCAGTATCAAAAAATACTCCAAGATCACCCGGCTTCTTGATATAAGCAAGATTGATGGCACGAAGATCTACTCCTTCATTAAAGCCATAGGTCTCTACCTCGCAGGTATGGCCTTCAAGGATGTCATCAGTATGAACATCATCACCGTTGCAGATTCCAACCTTGCACTGTCTAAACAAAAGTCCCTTACAATGCATATAATCTTCAAAGTCCTTGTGTTCATTAGGTCCAATGTGATCCGGCTCAATATTTGTGAAAATACCGATGTCAAAGGTAAAGCCCTGGCTCCTGTGAAGCATAAGTCCCTGAGATGAAACCTCCATTACAACACTGTCGCAGCCTGCTTCAACCATTTTTGCCATATACTGCTGAAGTGTAAATGATTCCGGAGTTGTGTTCTCAGAATGAATATGCTCATCGCCTATAATAACTTCTATTGTTCCGATAAGTCCCACCTTGTGACCGGCATTCTCAAGCATGTTCCTGATCAGATATGTAGTTGTTGTCTTTCCTTTTGTTCCTGTTATGCCTATTGTTTTAAGCTTGCTGGCAGGATGATCAAAATATGCTGCAGAAATAAATGCCATAGCATATCTTGTGTTCTCAACTCTTACCACTGCCATCTTAGAGTCTTCCGGAAGTTCAACATCCGCCTCAACTACGATTGCCGCAGCCTTTTTCTCTGCTGCTTCCATGGCACAGGAATGACCGTCAAAATTAGCTCCCTTGATACAAATAAAAAGAGAACCTTCCGTGATCTTCCTGTTGTCATTAACAACTTCCGTAATCTCTACTTTAGAAGTATCAACTAAAACAGCGGAGTTTCCTTCAGTAACTTTACAGCTTAATCCCTCTAATAGTCTTTCTAGTTTCATACTAAATATCACCTCCAATTAAACGCAATTGCATTTTTTAATTAAAATTAGCTAAATTTTAATTAAATGTGATTAATTGTAATTTTTATAATTCTTTCACATTTTATTCACAATTGTTTGATAATATAATAATCAAGAAGTGAGCGATGCTCACTATCTCCCCCTCATAAGAAACCGCAGGCACACGCAACCGCGTGTGTTTTTGTGGTTTTAGGGGTTCTTTTTTTGTCAAGTCGGCATGAGAAAATCATTCATAACTATCTGGAGACTCTCTCTTCCCTGAAAGCTGTTAATATCCGGGTAATAAGCAATGTTCACCTTCATTTCTCCATCTTTGTTATAGTCATAGAGATCATCTACTGCTTTCTGCCCGTATCTATCCGCAAGAGCCTGATGCCATTTATCAATGTCACCAAAATATACCATCTCGTACATTTTTCCCTGCTCATCAGAAATTCTGTACTTTCCGCAGTTTCTGTTTTTTCCCATTATACGCCCGGATAGTAAAACCACATCCCTTTGAGCAAACACAGGCTTGCTGTTTCCATTTCCGAAGGGTTCTAATTTCTCAAATTCCCTTACAAGCTCCATATCCGCATATTTGAGTGGCATTACCATATCGATATGAAGAACCGGTTCAAAATCATTTCCTTCCAGCGTACAATTCTCGTTTAATTTCCGACGAAGGATTTCAATATTCTCTTCAGGAAGCGACAAACCTGCAGCCATTTTGTGACCACCGTACTTGGTGAAGAGTTCCTTGCAGGAACTCAGTTCCTCATACATATCGTATTTTTCTATAGAACGACCGGAGCCCTTTGCCCCGCCATCAGAAGCCTTTGTCAGAACAAAGGTCGGTCTGTAATATTTTTCTTTTACCTTTCCGGCAATTATACCGGCAATAGACTCATGTACTTCCGGAAGATAAATAACAAGAACCTTGGGCAAGCCGGACTCTCTGCACATACCCTCAACATAGCTTATGGCAGCATCCACGCCAAGCTTGGTCATATCCTTTCGGCTGTCGTTAAGACCTTTTAAGTCACCTGCTATTCTTGCCGCCTCATTTTCATCTTCGCAGAAAAACAATGATAACGCCCTTGTGGCAAGATCCAATCTTCCTGTTGCATTAAGGCAGGGTCCAATCACAAATCCGTAATGATAACAGGAGATCCTGCTCTCATCGAGACTGTTGACATGAATAATCGCCCTAAGGCCCTTATTTCTCGTACTTTCAATAAGGCTCAAAGACTTTTTGACAATAACCCTGTTCTCATCCTTAAGCTCCATTACATCACATACTGTAGCAATACCGGCAAAGATCAGCATCTCGCTAAAAAACTCATCAAGAGACTCAATATCCTCGCTAAAATTATAAGAACTAATGTCAAAGGCCTCGTCGGATTCAGCAACCTTGGTCAGGACCTGTAAAAATTTGTAGGCAACTACAGCTCCGCAGATTTCAGAAAAAGGGTAGTCTCCATCCCGTCTCTTCGGATCTATAACAGCATCTGCAGGAGGAAGAACTTCACTCTTCTCACCATCATCTGCTATTTCAAATGGAACCTCATGGTGATCAGTAACCACCACAGTCATTCCCTTTTCTTTTGCATGCTTAACCTGATCATAGGCTGCAATTCCATTGTCGCAGGTAATAATTGTGTCCACACCGGCTTCTATTGCATCATCAACCAGTTTAATACTAAGTCCATATCCGTCCTTGACTCTGTCCGGAAGAACACAGTCCACATCAGCCCCAAGAAGTCTCAACCCGGAAACCAATATATAAGACGAGCAGATACCATCTACATCATAATCCCCAATAACCCTTATCTTTGCTTCGGACTTGATTCTATCAAGCATCACTCCGGCGCCCTTTTCCATATCAGCCATGAGCTTTGGATCATGAAGCGCATCCATGCCTCCATTGAGGTAGGCCTCAACTGCCTCATCACTACACTCAAGGGCCTCATTTTCTCTCTTGGTTATCAATCTATTGGCTATCAGCCTCGCTGTAATATCTCTAATTCCAAACTTAGAAGAAAGCCTTCCAAAATCTGCTTTCTTATTTGCTATCATCCATTTTGACATACATTACTCCCATAAACCATATTAAAAAATGCGCAGCGCATTGAAATAAATGTCATTCGTTACTGTTCACTCGCTTGCAGCTCGCTCCAGTAACGAATTCGCGCATTCATTCCATATCGACTTCGTCGAAGGAATGCGCTCACTCCTGATTCATTTTCTCACGAAATGCGCAGCAGAGTGCGCATTTCTGTCTGAACA
>JAFPVA010000135.1 GCA_017413105.1 Butyrivibrio sp.
TTCTTAGATGAAATTACAGAAATCCGCACTTGCTGCGGGTTTCGTGAGAACATGATTCAAGAGTCAACCAAGCCCTGCGACGTTAGTCGCCTTCAAATGGCTTGGTTGATACATTCTTGGATTTTATATCCAAGAATGTATACAAAGCGAGAAATATGTCTATGCTCACTTTTCCTGCGTCGTGAAAGATTTAAAACCTCTGAAAACTTAATATAAGGAAATTAAAAAGGTCTCCTTTGATAAAAAATATCAGAGGAGACCTTTTTAATGTCAAATAGGAAAGAGACGTTTACAAACCGGACCTAATAGAAAGATGTATTAATGTTCTCCTCTCATACTCCCCGGCAGTCGAACTCCGGGATGAAGCTTTCTGTAGCGGTTTCACCGATTTGCATAAAGCCGTTGATGACTCCAATCTGTGCGGCATAATCGATGAGGCTGTCGTATTCGGAGGATGTCACTTTGCGGTCTATTTCAGGAAATTCCGAAAGATTTCCATTGGGGGTATATTGGTTCATGAGACTGATGTAAATGGAATTGCCGTAATGTTCATAGAGATATTTAACGATGAGCTTTGCCTGAATGATCATTCCCGGCATAAGAAGGTGGCGGACTACTACACCTTTTTGCAGCATGCCCTGCTCCGGTGTGCATTTGCTGGCACTGTTCATTCCTGCTTCATCAGGTGTTTTTTCTTCAACAACATTGTCTTTACCGGTTTGCTCCATCAGTCTCTCATCATTTCCAAACACGCACTCAGGCTGCTGACGCACCATCTCCGAAATGGCAGCCTTTGCAGCCTCCACATAGCCCGGTGAATTGCTGTAGCGGATTGCATCCTGATTCCTGATGTATTTAAAATCCGGAAGGTATATATCGATGAGTCCCTCAAGAGACTTCAAGGTCTCCACGCTTATATAGGATGAGGTATTCATCAAAAATGGAATTCCAATTCCTCTGCTTTTTGCAATATCGATAGCTTTTCTAATTGTGGGAATGAACATATCCCCGGTAACCAGGTTTATGTTGTTGGCTCCCATATCCTCCAGTTCAAAGAAGATATCAACCAGTCTGTCTATGGAAATGATTTTACCTGTTTTTCCCCTTGATATGGTCTTGTTCTGGCAAAAGACACACCCCATGTTGCAGCCGGAGAAGAAAACCGTGCCTGAGCCTCTTTTCCCTGATATGCAGGGTTCCTCCCACATGTGGAGTGACGCTCTTGCAACATGAAGCTCAGACAGTTCACGGCAGTAGCCGCGCTTCTTCGTCCTGTCTACGCCGCAGGTTCTTGGACAAAGAGTACAATTCCTGTATTCATTTATATATGAATCATTATCAATTTGCATTTTCATAAGTATCAATTTTTTACGAAAGCCACAGCCAGTGCGGATTTCTGGATCTCATTTCAAGATGTGATGTCTTTTTACATATATCAGATAATAGATCAAAAACAGCGTCGATGTTGTTATCCAGGTGATAGGGTAGCTGGTCTCTACTGTCTCAATTGTCTTGTGCATTGGGAATACGATCAGTATCCAGCCAACTCGCAGAAGGCAGATTCCACTTAAAGTTATCAGCATCGGAACAAGTGCTGATCCTACACCTCTCAGCACACCGGAAAAAATCTCAACTCCAATATATGTGCAATAGAAAGGTGCCAGGAACTTGATCATCTGGATGCCAATATCTATTACATTTGCATCATCCACAAAGATGTATAAAAAACCCTTTCCCCACAGGAATAGGATAATACTGAGGGGCACTGTGATGACAAAAGCTATCAGGAAACCATATCTTGTACTGCTGCGAACCCGGTCATATTTACCGGCGCCAAAGTTCTGCCCTGCAAAGGTAGTAACAGACGTTCCCAGAGAGCTGATTGTCATCCAGAAAAGTACGTCAATCTTTCCGTAAGCAGCCCACGCTGCGGTTGCATCTTTTCCGAATTCATTTATTGAAGCCTGGATCAGCATATTGGAAAGGGTGTACATTGTGGTCTGAATTCCGGCAGGAAAGCCAATCTGAACAATCCTCACCAGCATATCCTTATCAAAACCGATTTGTCTGACATAAAGTTTATAGGAATCCGAACTCCTTGAAAGCATCACCACCACGATAACAGCACTGATTATCTGGCAGATGACAGTAGCAATCGCAACTCCTATTACGCCCTCTTTGATGCCTATTTTTCCAAGCCCCAGAATGATAACAAAAAACACATCCAGAAATATATTCACAAAACAACTGATGATCAGCACAATCAAAGGTCTCTTGGAATCACCAACAGCCCTTAATATACCCGCACTGATATTGTAGACAAGGTTAGCCACCATTCCCAGGAAAAAGATCCTGAGATAAGCCGTAGAGGCCTCTACCACCTCTGCCGGTGTATTCATCACCTTTATGACCCACGAAGAAATAAGAAGGCCAACTACAGTGATAAAAATGCCTCCAGCCACCGCAAGTGCAATAGCAGTATGAACTGCCTTTTTTACCTCTTCATCTCTTCCGGCGCCATAGAACTGAGCAATTACAACCGTAGCACCGGAGGATAATCCCATAAAAAATCCCACGAAAAGATTGACCACCATGGCTGCTGATCCGCCAACTGCCGCAAGGCCGTCACTTCCTACTGCCTTTCCAACAATTACCGCATCAACGGTGTTATAGAACTGCTGAAAGAAAGTCCCAAGTAAAAGAGCCCAGAAATATCCCAGCATTCCTTTCAAAATGGAGCCTTCCGTTATTTTATTTTCGCTTCTATCACTTCTTATACTGCTCATTTACTAAATCATCCTTGATCTGTCTTAAATCTGCTCAGGCTCATTCCTCACACTGTCTGTAGTTTGCACCGGCTTCCAGAGCCCTTGTAAGGGCCTTACTGATATTATCCCTGTACTCCGGAGGAATCTCTTTTAACTGTATTTTCCGGAAGTGACAGCACATTTTTTTATTCAAACTGACTGCGATACAGTGCGTAATATGCACCCTTTCTGTTCATGAGGTAGTCGTGGTCTCCCTGCTCCACCACATTTCCATTATCCACCACAAGGATGTTATCTGCATTCCTGATGGTTGACAACCTGTGAGCTATTATAAAACTTGTTTTTCCTGCCATGAGACTTCTCATGGCCTTCTGCACCTTTCTCTCAGTGGCAGTATCTACATTGCTGGTGGCCTCATCAAGGATCAGCATACTGGTGTCATAGAGCATCGCTCTTGCTATTGTTATAAGCTGCTTCTGACCCTTACTGATATTGCCGCCATCCTCACTTATGACCGTATTATAGCCCTTTGGAAGACGCATAATATAGTTGTGGATGTGAGCGGACTTGGCGGCTTCTACAACCTCCTCCATAGTGGCATTCTCTTTTCCGTAGGCAATATTGTCAAAAATAGTACCGTTAAATACCCAGGTATCCTGAAGCACCATGGAGTAATTCTTTCGAAGGCTTTGAAGAGTATAGGTCTTTACCTCATTTTCATCCACGAAGATTGCACCCTCGTTCACATCATAGAACCTCATAAGAAGGTTTATTATCGTGGTCTTGCCGGCTCCCGTGTGTCCTACAATTGCTATTGTCTGCCCCGGCTCAGCCTTCATGTTGAAGTCCTTAAGGACTATCTTGTTCTTTAGATAGCCAAAGTCCACGTCTTTAGCCTCAACGCTGCCATTAGCGCTCAATAGTTCTTTTGCTCCGTCGATATCCTTAACCTCCTCTGTCTCATCCAGAAGTTGGAAAACTCTCTCAGCTGCTGCCAGTGCACTAAATATTTCATTTATGATATTTGATATCTCATTTATGGGACCCGAGAACTTTCTGCTGTAGAGGATAAAACTGGATATCTGGCCGATTCCCACAATTCCCCTCATGTATAGCATTGCTCCTCCAAGACCGATAGCGGCAAGGCCGATATTACTTATCATTCCAATTGTAGGACCCATGGTCATTCCCAGGCTGTCCGCATCACGATAGGCCTCCGCGGCGTTTCTGTTTATCTCCTCAAATCTGTCACAGACGTAGTCTTCATGGGCGTATGCAAGGATAGTCTTCTGTCCGGTGAACATCTCCTCCGCAAAACCATTCATCTCACCATAGGCGAGACTTCGAAGCCTGTAGAGTGGCCTGGTTCTTTTCCCCATATACCTTGTAAAAAGAATTGAAATAGGAATGGTAAATACCATGCAAAGAACCAGTGGTGGTGAAATGATACACATCATCACAAAGCTTCCGATGACCGTAACTGTACTGGTCAGAATCTGAACCACATCCGACGAAAGGCTGGTGGACACCACATCTATATCGTAGGATACGCGGCTGATGATATCACCTGCCAGATGTCTGTCAAAGTAGCCCACCGGCATTTCCATAAGCTTATTGAAGACATCCCGTCTCATGTTTCTGGCGACTTTCCTTCCAACACGCATCATGCCTATATTTACGAAAAAACTAAGAACGTTTCCACTTACATAGGCAATTAGCATAAACAATCCATAGCGGATTACTTCGTCTATATTTACTTTTCCTGCTCCCTGACTTGCAGCGTTGATAGCCTTTCCTGCAAAATCAGGGCCAAGAAGATTTCCAATATTGCTCAAAAATGCACACATGAGCATCAAAAGCACAACCCAGGCGTATTCCATAAGATACTTAAGAAGGCGCCTTAAAGTTTTTCTGGCATGCTTTGGTTTTTCTTTTGCTTTTCCTCTGTCTCCGGGTCCCGGCATAATATCCTCACTGATCTATAATCATATTTAGCTTACTGTAATTAACCTTTTTCATAGCTTAGGTAGTCTGCATTTCAAAGGTCTCTTTATAGGCAGGGCAGGTCTCCATAAGCTCCTCGTGAGTGCCATAGCCTATGCAGGCTCCGTTGTCCATTACCATGATGTGATCCATGCCCATGATACTGCTGACTCTCTGAGCTATCATGATAAGTGTACTGTCCTTATGGTTTTTCTTTATGGCATTTCTCATGGTGGCATCTGTCTTATAATCAAGGGCACTGGAACTGTCATCAAGTATCAGTATCTCCGGATCTGCTGCAAGGGCTCTTGCCACAAGAAGCCTCTGCTTCTGCCCGCCTGAGAGATTTGCGCCTTTAATTGCTGCCATGTACTCCATTTTCCCCTCAAGACTGTCTATATATTCTGATGCAACCGCATCCGTGGCAGCTGCATCCAGCTTCTCCTGAGGTATGTCTCTTCCAAAATCTATGTTGTTTTTTATGGAATCATTAAAAACCATGTCGTTTTGGAATACCACTCCGAATTTCCTTCTAAGCTCATCCTTTTCATAGGTCTTTACGTCCCGGCCGTCAATGATGATAGAACCCTGTTCCGGATCATAAAATCTCATAAGAAGGTTTATCACCGTTGTCTTTCCACAGCCTGTAGGCCCTATGATTCCCAAGCTTTCTCCCTTATTGAGAGAAAAAGAAATGTTCTCAAGAGCTCTTTCTCTTTTCCCACCGGCAAAATCTGCATCTGTCTTACTTTCACTTCCGTAGGAGAAACTGACATTTTCAAATTTTATATGTCCCCGGTTATTTCCTGTATCTTCGATAATATCCCATCCATCCTCGGTACTTAAGACCTTATCGATTCTGTCTGCACTGGCACTGGCCTTACTCATGCTCATGAATATTCTGTTAAGCCCCATGACTCCCATGCTGATCATGTTAAAGTAGGTAAGAAATGCAAGGATGACTCCCGGCTGCATCTGTCCCCGGTTTACCCTGATGGCACCAAAAATAACTACCAGAGTAAGGCCAATGTTTAGACAAAGCTGCATAAAGGGTCCCGGAATTGCCATGATGGTTCCGGCTCTCATATCGCTTCTGGCCATCTCATCGTTGGCTTTTGCAAAACGCTTCTTTTCAAATTTTCCTTTACTCAAAGCCTTAACCACGCGGATTCCAGTAATATTCTCACGCATTATCCTTACAACTGAGTCAAGCTTTGCCTGAACACCGGTATAAAGCGGGATTCCCTTGGAAGATACAAAAAGCACCACAAAAATAAGAAATGGAAGCATCACGATAAGGATCATGGCAAGAGCCCAGTCCATCATAAGCGTCATGATAACTCCTCCAAAGAGCATCATTGGCGCCCTTACACACAGAGTCTGAACCTGCGCAACCGCCGCCTGAACATTATAGCTGTCGCTGGTCATACGGCTTATGAGACTGGGAAGCCCGAAGGAGTCAAACTTATCTCCGGAAAGATTGGCAGTCTTTTTGAAAAGAGCCTGCCTCACATCGAAACTCATTTTATGAGCGTTATTGATGGCCTTTCTATTGGCCGTTACATTGAGCTGCCTGCAAAGTACAGCCGCTACAAACATCAAAAGTCCCCACAGTACCACATCTCTCATGTTTCCTGCAGGAACCACATGGTCTATCATATATTCAAGTATGTAGGGAAGTGTCAGTTCTGTCATAGTCCCCAAAAGCTTTATAAAGATAGCAAGCACAATGGCCCACTTATATTTCCCCATGGTTCTCAAAATTAGTTTCATACATCAGCACCTCTTTTCACTATTATAGAGTAATAGCGCAAAAAAGACATCCTGAATTATGAGTTCAGGACGCCTTCTAACGTGTATTTGTTACTGTTCACTCGCATGCAGCTCGCTCCAGTAACCAATTCGCGCATTTATCATATTATCGAGTACTGCATAAACTCATACTTAAGCTGAGTTCCTTCTGCAATACCTTCCGGCAAAAGAGCCCTCGCCACCAACTTAAGATCATCCGATTCAATATCGGTCCTCTTTAAATTGGCATAGTCGCCGTCAATGCTTACAACTATATAGTACCATGTTTCCATATTTCAAATTCACCTCAACTTTCTATATGACGTTTCCAGAAATATCCCATACTGTTCCATAATAACTGACTGTTGCTTTGATTACAGTATTAGCTCAAAGTGTCTAAACCGGACTCTGTCTGGTCCACGCCGGGATCCTGGTTTGTCATCAAGGCAGCTACCTCTCCCGTTCTTATATTCATTTTCAGTATACTCTGTCCGTTCTCTCCCCAGCCTTGTGAAACCAAGGTATTATCTCCGCGCAAAAATATACCAAGCCCCACCCAAGGAAAGTGCTCCGTCGGCCTTATAATTTCCTGAGCTGATTCTCTTCGTAAAAAAGAACTTCTGCCATTAGCTGCCTCAATAAATGCTTTAGCAATCGTCATCATTTCGCCCGGTGTGCTCCACACCCCCGAAGCGGCAAGATCCGGAATCTGTGGGTACTTTCCCGGAATCAGTAAGCCTTCGCTATCATATCCCGCGGCCATATTCCGCATCTTTTCTCTTAGCTCGATATTCTGCAGCGAAGCAAAGAAGGTCTGCTTAAGATGCAAGGGTTCAAAAACATATTTGGATGCCACTTCCTCAAAGCTGCATTGCATAATTTCCTGAATCATAAGCTGTAGCACACAATACCCCGCATCACTGTACTCAAACTCTGTTCCGGGTTGTTTTTCAGTCGTTGTCCGGCGTTTATTATATGCCGTTCTGCCCTCCAAAATATCCAATAAAGCAATCTCAGGATCAAAACGCCTAAGTCCGTAAAATGAATCCTCTCCATCGACAATCCCTGATGTATGGCTAAGAATCGATCTTATCGTCGCATCGCTTTCTTTTCCGTCCACTGTAAGCAGCTTCCACTGATGAAGATAGCTGTTGACGGGTTCGTCAATATTCAGTATATCCTGTTCCTGAAGTTTCATCACGGTTATCGCAGTAAAAAACTTTGATATCGAGCACGCCGAAAAAACAGTATTGCTATCCACCGGAATGCAGTTTTCTTTATCAGCAACCCCATCGTATTTTAATGTTTCCCTGCCGGCTGCATCCCTATATGCACAGCTCACCCCCGGGAAGCGTTCATAAACCTGTCTTTCAATGCTTTCAGGGCCAAGCTCCAAATACTCCTTTAGAGCTATGTATTCCCGCTGATATGAGCCTCTTTTTTCCTCGTTAACATCAGCATATGACTCATGTTTTGAGAACAGGTCGATTGCGTCCTGCAAGGGGATCCATTCCGGCTGTACTCCGCGGCGAATTTCTGCATCGGTAAGATTCATCTGTCCTTTTCCTATCACTTCACAGGTAAAAAAATAACCTGTATAGCAGTATTCTTCGTAATACTCCTTCATAAAAAGAACTTTCCTAAGCGGACGGACAAGTACCCCGGTTTCTTCCTCGACCTCTCGTATCACACAATCCTCCGGTGTCTCTCCTTCTTCCTGACCGCCCCCCGGAAGAAGCCACCAGCCGGAATTTAACTCATGAGTAAGAAGGATATTTCCATCCTGTACGATGATAGCACGACTCCCTTTTCGCATCTTCGTATATGTTTCAAACCGATTCGCCCCCAATATTTCTACAGTTTTCATGCCACTCTCTCCTGCTTCAAATTTTAATATCAGTACCTTAACACCATAAAAACAAGCCCAATCACTTCCACTGATTCAGGCTTGCTTTTCATTGGTTTTTTCTGTTGAAAATAATTCCTGGAATTCCTTTCTTCCAGGAACCCACGCTTTCTCATAGATATGCGTAAAATGATTCTTAACAGTCTGTTCTGATATTCCGAGCATATATGCTATTCTTCTGTTGGAGAATCCGGACACCTTTAGAAAGCCCAGTTCCAGCTCGCGTCTTGTAAAGCCGTATTTCTGAGCAACTTTGAGATACTGTTCTTTTGTTATCTCATTTTTCGTCATTCTCCAAGATCCATTTCTTCATTCATCTTCCGCTCCGCATTCAGCCTTAGTGGAAGGAGCAGGAACTCGATAATAACTGCATACAATCCGGCAAGAAAACATACTGCCAAATTGGGACCTATTGTATAAGGATCGTCCAGTTGCCCCATCACGAGAACTCCTGATATGATAATCGCAAAAAGAGCTCCGTATATTGTAAGTTTCTGCGCTGCATCGACAGCTCCTATTATATTTTTGAGTTCTAACAGGCTAAAGGGCTTGATGCCAACCGAAAAAGCTTTTACAAAATCCTTCCATTCCCCCATGATGAGTAATCCCGGGACAAAGATCAATACTATAAGCAGTAACGACGGAAGATCAAGGAACCATAAGACAGCATTCATGCCCCAGCTGCCACCTAAAACATTGAAAATAAATACAGCTATGAAAAGTACCAATTCTCCTAATAGAACCAATCTTATATTCTTCATGGCGGGTCTCCTTTCAAATATGAATCTTTGTTTCTAATTTGACCCTACCACAAACTTATCCGGAATTATATAGTACCTTTTTTCTTCCACACCAGTAAAACAACTTTGATTTTATCTTCTATCACACATCATCGATGAAAACAAGAGCATTATTCAGTCCTCTGGCTAGTGCCATTGACATACTAAAACAATTAAGTATGAGTTCTTAAATGATATTACAGAAATCCGCACTTGCTGCGGGTTTCGTGAGAAAGTGAAGCAAGAGTCAACCAAGCCCTGCGACGAAGTCGCCTTCAAATGGCTTGGTTGATACATTCTTGGATTTTATATCCAAGAATGTATGACATTTAATATGCTCTCCTGCCGCTTCGCACGCATGGAATCCGGTTTATTCTCTTTTTAAGAAAAAAGACTTTTCATGATGTTTCATGAAAAGCCTTGAAAACTACTGCGGGTGACAGGACTTGAACCTGCACGGTCGCCCACTGGAACCTAAATCCAGCGCGTCTGCCAATTCCGCCACACCCGCCTATAAAGAAATCCCTAATCCTCTTTTGAAGATAGGGACTTTTTTAATGAGACACGGGGGATTCGAACCCCCGACAACTTGATTAAAAGTCAAGTGCTCTACCACCTGAGCTAGTATCCCATATAAACAATTTTCCGTGCGACCATCGTTGCAGGTGCAACAAACTGGGCTAGCCGGATTCGAACCGTCGTATGCAGCAGTCAAAGTGCTGTGCCTTACCGCTTGGCGATAGCCCATTATCTTAACTACTGTAGAACTTAAGGGTGGCTAGAGGGACTCGAACCCTCGATCTCCAGAACCACAATCTGGCGCGTTAACCAACTACGCTATAGCCACCATCTAAACAAATAAGGTAAAAAAAGAATGTGCCCGAAGGGATTCGAACCCCCGACCCACGGCTTAGAAGGCCGTTGCTCTATCCAGCTGAGCTACGGACACATTTCAAAACAAGCAGTTATTCTGCTCAATGGGATGCTCCACTAGACTCGAAAAACCTCGTCAAGTGTCCCCCCATGGCTCGCACTAAACTCGATAATACCTTGTTAAGTGCTCTGCTCAAGCGGGTGATGGGAATCGAACCCACGTATCCAGCTTGGAAGGCTGGTGTTCTACCATTGAACTACACCCGCAGATGTATGCGTTACATTCTTAAAGATAGTCGGGGTGACAGGATTCGAACCTGCGACCCCCTGCTCCCAAAGCAGGTGCTCTAGCCAAGCTGAGCCACACCCCGTGACTGTTGCTTTATGCCTTAAGCCGTAACGCAAGAAATATTATATAACGATTCTGAAAGAAATGTCAACACTATTTTACAAGTTTTTTATCGTGTTTATAAAAACTTTATTTCGTACTCAACCGTGCCATCATCCTGGATAAAAAGCAGTAAATAGCTTGGTCTTCTCCCCTCCTGTCTTGGATAAGACAAGCTCCCAGGATTAAAAAGGTATACTCCATCGACAAATTTTGCTGTTGGCCTATGGGTATGTCCGAAAATTATAATATCTGCTCCTCTTGAAATTCCCTCACTTCTAATATTCTCAAGATCCATACTCACGAGGAAATGATGTCCATGAGTTACGAAAAATGTATGTCCGTCAAGTTCAAAATCCAGCTCTCTGTTTAGAGAAGAAAAGAAATCATTATTGCCTGAAACAAAATACACAGGGCAATTTGCCGCCAGCGCGAACTTACCCTCAGAGCCCTCAAAATCACCACAGTGAATTATTCCATCCACCGGCTCCTCTATGTCGAGAACATCATAAAAATTCTGATCTCTCCCATGAGTATCGCTTACAACCAAATACTTATGCATGCTTCAATTCCTCGCCAAGCAGCTCTGCCATACTCCTAAGCGCCTTGCCTCTATGGCTTATGGCATTCTTTTCATCCTCTGAAAGCTCAGCACTTGTTTTACCATATTCCGGCAAAAAGAAAATCGGGTCATAGCCAAAGCCATTGCTTCCTGCTATCTCATAGCCGATTCTACCTTCCATTTTTCCAAGGGTACCCAGTTCTTTTCCATCGGGAAGAACAGCAGAAATAGCACACACGAACCTTGCTGATCTTTCTTCATCCTTTGCCCCGTCAAGCCTTGCGATGATAGCAGCATTCTTCTCGGAATAGGGCGTATCCTTTCCCATGTATCTGGCGGAATATATTCCCGGTTCTCCTCCGAGATAATCGACTTCAAGGCCGGAATCATCTGCAAGAACAATGCTGTCGTTATCGCCCTTAGCCTTGAGGCTTTCTGCAACTGCCCTTGCCTTTATCATTGAATTCTCGGAAAAAGAAGTTCCGTTCTCCTCTACATCATCCGACACACCGGCTTCAGCCATGGAAAGAATTTCCATACCAAGCCCGCCTAAAATTCTGCGGATTTCCCTCATTTTATCCTTATTTCCCGTAGCAAAAACTATTCTCATATCATTCCACCTCAGTTATTTGTCACCAAGTTCCTCAAAGGCTTCCACTATTCCCTGATATATTCCCGCTGCAAGTTTACTCTTATAATTCTTATCCTGAAGCATTCTGTTGTCTTTTTCCCCATCCAGAATACCGGCTATCACCCTGCAGGAGGGAATAGTTGATTCCATTATCAAGACATCTTCATCTGACGATGGTCCCATTCCCAGAGCATCCGCCCCTGATTTGGAAACACAGTTCTTTTCCATTATATCTGCGAATTGAGCATTACTTAAATCTCTGCGAAAATACAACTCATTGTAAGTGGTCTCTACACCGTTTTCCTCTGAAGTCTCACTTAGCCTTGCGCTGATTCCTATCAGCATGTCGGCCTTTGTCTCATCAATAAGTGTCTGCCTGCTATTGTCATCAACATTTTTATCAGAGAGCCTTGTGTAGTAAAATTTTATATCATTGCCTTCACTCTTTTCAGCAATGGCATTTAGCTCCAGTGCTACATCTAAGGCAACACCTTTCTCAGTCAGGCCGCCATATACGCATCCCATGTCAGTTCCACCACAGGATGGATCCACTACAACAATTTTGTCGTACTCATCATAGGGCTTGAAAAATCTGACCTCTATGGTTCCCGATTCAGTTAATGAGCTCTCGTTTGCATACAGTCCGTCAAGCTTAAAATCGAGGCATACTGCACCGGAATCATTCTCCGTTTCGCAAACTGCACTTTCAATCAGATCAAGGTCTGTCTTTATCGGATTGTTCAGATAAAAGCCCTCTTCCCTTCCATCTATGTAGATAAGAAGTTCATGGTCCAGATAATGGTCTTCCAAAACAATATCATCGGATCCCACACTCTTTGACAAAGGAATAATAAGCTTACCTTCCTGCCCTTTTCCAACATTCCTGTCCACACGAAGGTTATAAGAATCCAATGTAGTTTTAGACTCGACCTCCCTGTCAATAGTAGTACCTGCCGCATCTGCAATCACTATATGCTTGGTTGCTGCCCGCTGGAGCATCATTGTGATGCTAATGAACGAAAAAACTGACACAGCAATAAGAGCCTTTTTCATTTCTGCATTTGTCATTTTTCCTGTCCATTTCTCTTAGGAGGCTTTGGTCCCATAAACTGGTAAAAGTATGTCTTGATCATACCATTGTATATCTTTCGATTCTTTGTAGCCTTAAGTCCCAAATATTTTTCAGCCTGTTCCAAGCCCGTTATCAGATACATTGACCAGGCATCAAGTTCCTTATAGCGCTGTCCTATAGTCTTATATAATGCCGGAAGCTCATTCTGCTCACCAATTCTCTCACCATAAGGCGGATTGGTGATGATAAAGCCATATTTCTTCCTATGGCTGAGATCTGCAATATCTCGCGCCTGGAAATGGATCATGTGATCCACACCGGCCTTTTTAGCATTAATCCTTGCAATCTCAACCATCTCAGGATCAAGATCATAGCCCTGAATATCTGTATCGATATCCGTTATGATCTCGTCTCTGGCTTCATCTCTTACATCCTGCCAATTCTGCGGAGTTATGATATGCTTCCAGTCCTCGGCTGTAAATTTCCTGTTCATTCCCGGAGCTATATTAGCCGCCATCATGGCCGCCTCAATAGGAATAGTTCCGCTTCCGCAGAAAGGATCAATAAGAATCCTGTCTGCATGCCAAGGCGTAAGCATAATAAGAGCCGCAGCCAGATTCTCCGCAATTGGAGCCTTGGATTCAAGCTTCCTGTAGCCTCTCTTATGCAAGGAATCTCCTGTGGTATCAAGAGCAACTGTAACTTCATCCTTCATCAAAAAGACTCTTATAGGATAGCTTTCTGCGTCTTCTTTAAACCAGTCTGTGTGGTAGCTCTGCTTAAGCCTTTCAACAATTGCTTTCTTCACAATTGACTGGATATCAGATGGGCTAAAGAGCTTACTCTTAACACTGGATGCTTTTTTCACCCAGAACTTGCCTCTCTCAGGAATAAATTCTTCCCATGGAAGCGCCTTAACTCCCTGATACAGGTCTTCAAAGGTCTCAGCATGAAAGCTTCCAACTTTTATCAGAATTCTCTCCGCAGTCCGCAGGCAAATATTTGCACGACAAACAGCGTCCGAATCGCCAGCAAAAGTGATCCGCCCATCAACCGACTCTGTGATATCATATCCCAGATCTATTATTTCTTTTTTTAATACTGCCTCCAGCCCAAAATGGCATGGAGCTATCAATTCAAATTTCATCATACTCATAGATTTTACCACAGAATCGCTATACATGGAAATAGCCCGGATGTTCCCATCCGAGCCATTTCCTAACGTATTATTATGAAAGCTTTGCTATTTTGATCAACGCCACCATCCAAAGAATGATGCTATCTTACATACAATTACTGTAACAACCTGAATAACAATCTTTACAACTGTTTCAACAGCCTTCTTTACAGCAACCGGATTGACCTTTGCAGGTACAATAGGTGTTGAAGGTACTGAAGGCTTATCAACTGAAGGCTGCTCCGGAGTAGGATCAACAGGCGTTGGGTCTTCCGGTGTTGGATCCTCTGGTGTTGGATCTTCTGGTGTTGGATCTTCTGGTGTTGGATCTTCTGGTGTTGGATCTTCTGGTGCAAGCTCTTCCTCTGCCTCTTCGTCCTTCTTTGCGTTATCAGCAGATCCTTCAATATCTCTTTCATCCTTCACTGCCTGATAGTCACCACTAAGATTTGCAGCTATTTCTGTTGCATTAAGCTCTGCTGCTGAAAGAACTGAAAGTCCTTTATCGCTGAGCTTTAAGAAATCTCCAAGATCAATTGAACCGTTTGAAGCTCTGAAGCTTGCTGCCACTGCGTAAGGATCTGAAGCATTTGCTACAGGTGCATTAAGTGATACAAAGCAGTCATCTGTAAGCTTAAGTCCCTCTTTGTTGGAGCATTCTTCGCTGGACCAGAAGAAGTTCTTCTTGCCATAGATATTTGCTGTATCCTGTGTTCCCTTAGGCTTGATGTTCTCACTTGTGCCTGTATTCTGTGTACGATATGAGATAACGCCATCAACGATGTAATTGGTATTTGCAGTGTCATTTGTATAAAGAGCTACGTTGTTGGAGCCATTGTTAAATGACATGCTGTTGTATACCTGAATATCAGGGCCTGAGTTGGAATCAATACCCTTAGCCTTGTTATTCCATGCAACGGAATTGATGAGCTTGTGGTTTCCTGCCATGCTGGAGCCACCCATCTTAAATCCGTTACCATTTCCTTCGTTGGTTCCATCAACTCCGTAACCATTTGAGAATGCTACGCAGTTCTGGATTGTAACCTGACCAATGGATCCTGTCTCAACCTTTGCAAAAAGATCCCATCCATCATCGGCATTGTTGTAAGCGATACATCCATCAAATACAACTCCATCGCCTACTGTAAGCTTTGCTGCGAATCCGTCCGCATCCTCATAACCTGCATCTGCATTGCTGTAGGATGTACAGTTAAGGATAAGGTCGTAGCTTGGCCAGTCCTCGCGTCCATCAGTTGAAAGATATCTGCTTACCTGAATACCTGTGTTTCCGTTCTCGTAGGTGCGGATATCCTCAAGAGTGATGTGACTTCCGGATACCTGGATACCCTTCTGTGAGTTAGCTGACTTTGTGCAGTCAATGCCCTTTACATACCAGTAGTCACCGGCAAAAATGAATCCTGCACATTTTCTTCCAAAGTCAAAGATTGCTCTTCCGTCTTCAGCCACCATCTTGATTGGCTTGGCTGGAGTTCCGCTGATTCCTCTGTCTACCTTAACTGTGCTTGAAAGATTGTATGTACCTGCCTCAAGAACAATTGTCTGTCCCGGCTGTGTGTACTTAACTGCTGTATAGATATCAACAGGTGAGTTTGCAGTACCTTCACCATCTGCCTTTCCTGATGGTGATACATAAATCTTCTCGTTATCAGTAATAGTAGAGAACTTAACTGTATGTGTAATCTTTGCTGTCTCATAAGAAGAGAGTACATTATACTCTTTTCCTTCAGGATGGAAACCTTCGTTTGGTGTAAATGTTGCCTCGAAGGTGTTATCACCCTTTGAGAGTTTTGTTGTAAACTTAACTACTTCGTTTTCTGTTACTTCCTTAGCGTCTGCAAGCTTTTCACCGGAAGCATCTGTAATTGTGAGCACACCGTCAGCATTTGCTGTGAAGATAAGCTCATACTTTGCAGTGTTGGAACTTGTTGAAGAAATAAACTTATAGTTTGGTGCAACAAGTACCTGATCTCTTGCTTCTGCAGGAGCATCATCTTCAGGATCAATTGTTGTGATCTCAAAGTCTGAGAATGTTGCCTTAAATGTTCTTGATGCAAAGAATCCAACATATACATAATCGGAATCCAGCTTCTCAAGAGCATCTGTCTCATAGAACTTCTTGGTGCTAAGAACATTTCCGTTGCCATCAAGATAGCTTACGAAATATCCTGTGTTGTTCTTCTGAATTCTAAGTGTAACTTCAGTTACAGGATTTGAAACTGTACCCTGTACTGTTCCGGTCTTCTCTTTTCCAAAGAGGTTATAAGTTCCTGTTCCGTTTGCTGCGCAGGATGTCTCAAGAGGATACATATTTGATGAGAACTCACCGGTAACTGTAGCTGTGTCATTTGCCTCGAGACGGGAAAGGTTCTCTTTTGTTACACCGGCCTTCTCCTGTGCTCCAAGACCAAGCTTCATTGTAATCTTAGTGCCGGTCTCATCCTTTGTGGCTTCGCCCTTTTCTGAGTCGTAGTAATACTCAACCTTTGTTCCGGATGCCATATAGGAGTTGTTCCAGAATACGCTTGAATTACCGTTTACACCGACTCTGTCAGCGGCCATGATACCAAAGCCTTCCTGAGCGTTTGTAAATGACCATGAATCAATTGTAGCCTTTGCAGTAAATGTAAAGTTCTTGTTTGCAGGTACAGCTGTGTAGTAGTAAGCAAGTCCGTCTGTACTTGCAGGAACGATCTTACCCTTGTTGTTGAGATTCCATACTGTTACGCTGCCGTCATTGTTTACTTCATATCCGCAATTCTTTGAGTTAGAATCTACGCCCTGACCAAAAGCAGCGAAGGTCCATTCTCTCTCACCAGCTTCTGTGATTTCAACTTCCATCTTGGATTCTGCTGAAAGCTCTTCACCACGCTTTGCAATAAGTGTGAGTTCGTAAACATGACCTACTGTAAGTCCTACGAAGTTATGAGAATACTCTGTAGTTGTATCAAATACAACTTCCTTAGGTTCTACAGTTGCCTTAAGTACTGCTGCCTTTTCATCAGTCTTGTCAGCTGCATAGATCACGTAATTGTCAGCTTCAACAACTGAGTAGAACTTAACTGTAAGCTTTCCGTTTCCCTTGTTTGTAGCATTCTTAAACTGTGGTGCTGTAAGAGGAAGAACAAAACTGATTGTCTCAGAATCAGAACTCTCCAGTGTATAATCAGCATCCTCTCTTGAAAGTGATGCATCAAAGTAGTATTCACCACTTACTTCAGGTGTAAAAGTAAATGTAAACTCATCTTTCTCTGCTGTAGATGAAAGTGTATCAAGGATAACACGGCCCTCTTTTACCATATAAACAGTAAGTTTATCGCCGCCATCTTTACCAATTACAGCAGAAACTGTAACATCAATCTTGCCGGGATCCTTCTCGTTAAGAGCCACCTTAGTGATTACAGGCTCATCAACCAGGTCCCAGTCCTTTCTGGGAGCCTCTGTAACTTCTCCCTCTGTTACTTCTACTTTGTAGATATAGTTATTGTTGCCATATCCACCAAGGTAATACTCTCCGGCCTTATCTAATGCTACTTCCCAGATGTACAGTGCATCCTTAACTGATGCAATATCAGTATGAGCTACGTCTTCGCCTGCAGAATTGATGATTCCCATCTGTCTTCCATCTGCTCCGGCGCCCCACCATACCTTCACTGTAGCCTGTCCGTTTGTATTAAACTTAACTGCATTCTTGGATGTCTTTACACCGCCGCCAAGATTGATTCTCTTTGTAACTACTGTGTCGTCTTCAAATTTCTTTTCTTTTGATTCAACCTTTGAGCTTGCACTGTAGATGATTGTAAAGTAGTCATCTGTTCCTGCCTTCAGAAGGTCTCCGTCAGCCTTGTCGCCTTTGTTGACAAGTTCAAGATCTGATGCGTCAAGCGTTGAAACAACAGGCTCTGCAACCTGCTCTTCCTCTACTTCAACACGGAAAATATAGTTGCTTCCGATATCTCCGCCAAGATAGTAGGTTCCTGCTTCGTCAACATTAAGAGTTGAGATCATAAGTCCGTTCTTGGCTGTTCCGGCTTCACTTGTCACAACAGTGCCAAAGGACTTATCGAGGATTGTCATTGCTCTTCCGACATCACCGGCAACCCACCATACCTTTACAGTTGCTGCTGCACCGGTTGTGAACTTAACTGTGCCATAATCAGCAGATGCTGGCTTTCTGAAGTTGATTCTCTTAGAACCAGAAACGCCATCCTCAAAAGTCTTGTTATTTGAGTCAATACTTGAAACGCTGCTGAATGTCATTTCAAAACGATCATCAGTGCCTGCCTTAAGGGTCTCACCATCTTTAAAGGTATTCTGAGCTACAACCTCCAAATCGCTGGCATCAAGAACATACTTGTCAGCTACAGGTGTCTCTGAAGGCTGAGCTGCAGGTGTTTCTGCTGAAGGCTGAGGTGCCGGAATCTCTGTTCCATCAGGAAGAACCACTGTCATGTCATCACCATGAGCCTCAAATGGATCCCAGTTTCCAAGGAATGTAGAAACAGCTATGTCATTACCCTCTGAAGTCTTAGCTTCGTTGCTTACAGGTACCCATGAAACTCTTGAAGAAGAGTTGTTTACACCTGACATCTCAACAGTTCCATACTCAACGTTTCTTACTGTTGTTCCGCCAAGAGTTGAAAGCCATCCTGCACCATTGATAAGTGATGGTGACATTTCTTTGTAATATTCACAGGTTGCATCAATAACTGTATCGTAGAAAACAACCTCTGATGTCTCTGCCTGCCATGGTCTTCCAAGATATCCAGGCTTTGAAGGATAAGCTGAAGCTGTGTTCTGTCCGGGTACTGTGCTGGTAACCTTACAGTTGTACATCAGATAGCCTCTTGTAGAAGCATCCTTCTGCTGAGCTGCTGTGATATATCCAACATCGTTCTTGTCTTCGCTTGTGTTAAAGATAAGATTACACTTAGCAAAAACTGCTGTCATTCCACCAAAGATGTAGTCTGTTCCGCCATAAATATCGCAGTTGTAAAAAGCCTCTGTGGAACCCACATCACCATAGAGTGTATCCTGACGTCCGATAAATGCGCAGTTCTTGAAGTAACTTTCTGTTGCAGCTTTTCTGATCGCTATAGCTGCAGCTCTCTCAACATAAGCTTTATTCTGTACTGTAGTATCCCCTGCTGACATTGATGCACGGGAAACTGTTCCCTCTTTTGCTCCGTTCTGAGTCTCAATCACATCCTTGGATGCAAGTTCTGACTGATACTGGTTAAAAGAGTTCTCGAAAATAATATCAAAAGCTTCAAATCCGGCTGCATTAACAACAACAGTTGCATTCCAATAGCTGCCTGCAGTTGTGCCTGATCCAGGATTTACAAAAGAAGCATAGCCGTTGTATCTGTTAACCTCTAAAAGCTCTGCATCATACTTGCAGTCAGAGCCCATACTGTAATAGGTATAGCCGTGTCCATAGTAACCTGTGATACGAACTGAATCGCTGTTAATGGATACTCCGCTGTTTACAGGAACAATACTTCCGCCTGCTACTGCATTTTTCAGGGTAACATTAGGAGTGTCGATTACAAGCATCTCCTGGTAGTCACCGGGCTCAATCACAACAGTTACTCTCTGATCATCAGCTCTGTCCATATTGCGGATTGCATCAAGAGCAGCATTTATTGTGGCATAATCCTTGCCCTCACCAACTCTTACTACATCTGTATAAGGAACAGCCTCAGGAGCCTTGGTGCTCTTAAATGGAACTGTAACTGTATGCTTGCCATCTGTCACATGGTTGTCATCAATGATAACGTCTTTTGAATGAATCTCATCAAATACATAACCATCAACAGAACCAGACACCTCAACTCTGTACTGACCGCTACGGAGCATTACCTTGCCCTCTGCAACGTCTTCTCCGGAGAAAGCATAGGAGTAGTTAGTATCAGCAAAGCCATTCTCGCTATCAAGAAGCACGAATCTGAATTCAGCGTTCTTAAGCTCTGAAAGCTGCACTCCTGAAGTTTCAACAACTACCTGTGTAAGGTCCTTCTTTGCAAATGAGATTACTGCATCTGAAGTCATCTTATCAAAAGATACTTCCTCAGTAAGAAGTGTATAATCATCAACACCGCTTACAGATACCGCATACTTAACACCTGACTGAAGAGTAACATCAAAACTTCCATCTGCTGTCATTGTAAGTTCAGGAACAAAAACAGATGTCTCATCATCAGGAATAAAGGTAAACTTTGCGTTGTCAGCAAAAGAAGACATATCCTTTTCTTCTACGCCTTCAACAGTTCCTGTTACAGTAACAAGGTCTACTGCAGAAATGCTGACATTTGCTGTCTCATCGCCGTTTATTGTAACCTTAGCATCTGATGTTATAACGTACTCATCAGCGCCTTCAAGGCTCAGCTCGTATTCAAAGCCCTCTGCAAGCTGTACTGAGAAATCACCATCAGCTACAGTAGCTCTTACAACATTGCCATTTTTGGTATTTGTAAACACAAGGTCAAAAGAGCCTGTGCCATCAAATCCCTCTACAGATCCTGTGAGATAACCATACTGTGCATGCTCACGATAAACTCTTCCGATAACAAGCTTCTCATTGGATGAGTAGAATTTGTATTTTCCATTATCAGAAGGATAAAATACCATTCTGGTAGCAGGCGAACCACCTGCATAGGTCTGGAAAACATCGTTCTCTGAATCACTGATATTTGCAAAATGAATATCTGAATCCTTGCCGTTACTAGAAACAATGGCTGTAATGATATCATCCGCCCTGCACTCAAGTGCTACATAAACATCAGCATTAGAGCTCTTGTTGGAATAGATATATCCGGAATAAACATTTCCGTCTGCATCCTTGATGGACTTGCCGTCAAATCTGGTAAGACTCTCATTTATACTCCTGAGTCTGTGAGCAGCAGGATATCCGCCATCATTAAATTCAAAATCTCCGTCATCAACAGAAAATGATGGAATGTTCTTACCTGTAGAACCTGCCTCAACGTCAGATCCGTAAAAGCTGTTTATAGTGTAAACATCCAGTCTGTTGTTGAAGTTATCTCCAAGGTCCTCCGCACCAAAATCCCAGACATCTGTCTTGGACTCATCAAAGTTGCGGGATGGAGCCTCTGCAACCTCTGCAGCCTCTGCAGCCTCTTCACTCTCTGCAAGTTCCTTTGTAAGTTCCTCTTCGCCTTTTTCTGCAGCAGCATCTTTGACCGTCTCTGCCTTCTCGGTATCTTCGGTCACAGCTTCTGAGCCGTTTGCAGCTGCATCAAGAGCTTCCTCAGTCGCCCCCTCTGTAGCTCCTTCCGCCACTTCCTCAGTTGCATTTTCTGAGCTGCCCTCTGTTCCCTCAGTTGCAGCATCCTCAGAAGCGGATCCTTCCTTGGCTGAGCTGTTCTCCCCTTCGGAAGCCAGTTCATCCTGGCCTGAAGCCTCAGCAGCAGTTTCTGCCTGGCTGCCTTCTCCGTTTTCAGCAAAGGCTACACTTCCCGGTGCAACCGCTGAAAAAGAAGATAATCCCATAGCAGCAGACATAATAACCGCCCCCACTTTGGCCCCAACATTTCGTTGCCATCTTGTCCTTCTTATCATATTCGTCCTCCCAAAAAACCTAAAAATGTAAGTTTATAAAATGTTAATAATGTAACCGCTTACATTTTCCTGTAAAACGTGACTTTATCTTAGCATATTCACAATAACGAAAACAATACCTAAATGTAAGTTTATTTCATAAAAACCGCTTAAAACCATCCAAATTTTTGCAGTTGTTTTTTGTGAATTATGCACAAAGATTTTTATGCGCTTTAGAAAGGTCAGACTAAATATTTATCAAAAAAATTCATGATAGCGTTTTCATAAGATGCTCGTTCGGCATGGGGAGTGATAAATTTATAAAATAAATATAAACAGCAAAAAACCACTCAACTCATTATTTGAATTGAATGGTTTCTGTAATGTGCGTGACAGGATTCGAACCCACGACCTTCTGGTCCGTAGCCAGACGCTCTATCCAGCTGAGCTACACGCACACATATATATGTCAGAGCAAGTCGCCAAGCTCAAACGACAAATTATATTATATTCATGACAGGCTTTTTTGTCAATATATTTTTTACCGGGCATTTGTCTTACGACTCCTGAGACACCGGAGAATAACCTTTTTCTGCTATCTCTGCAGCCTTTGTCTGAGCGACAAGTTTTTCCATATCAGTTCTTGCAAACTCAAAGCATGCCATGATCTTGGGCGAGAACACTCCGCATTCGCCGTTTTTGATCATCTCATAAGCCTTGTCGGTAGGAAATGCCGCCTTATATACCCTGTCACTTACCAGAGCATCATATACATCAGCTATGGCTGTCAGTTGAGCTGCAATGGAGCACTCATCGCCTTTAAGACCATCAGGATATCCGCCGCCATCGTACCTCTCGTGGTGATGTCTGCAAATATCAAGACTTATCTCATAGTACTCTTTATCCTGAACATCCTTTATCATCTCTATAACTTCACTGCCTCTGGTAGTATGAGACTTCATGACCTCAAATTCTTCGTTTGTAAGTCTGCCGGGCTTAAGAAGAATAGTATCCGGCACTGAAATCTTACCAATGTCATGCATGGCAGATGCCTGGGTGATGACATCAAGGAGATGAGGATTTAGTCCAAGTTCAGGATAATTATTCATGGCAGCAAGTCCAAGAATACGGACAAATCCCTTTATTCTCTTTAGATGATAGCTGGACTCATTGCTTCTGAATTCCACTATCGTCGCAATAGTATCAATAACTCTTTCGTTGCTGTATTTAAGCTTCTCTTCCTGTTTTTTCAGATAAACAAACTGTTTCTTTAGTACTCTTGTCTGATCATCTACCTGTGACTCAAGATTGTTCTTGTGATCATACAGTTCCACAGTTCTGGAAACACGTCTGTCAACAATTACAGGATCAAAGGGCTTGTGAATAACATCGGCAGCACCCTTCTGGTAGCTGGTTCGTTCCGCTTCCGTCGAAGTGTCAGCAGTGATCATAAGAACCGGAATCTTATCATTGAGGTTGTCTTTTTCCTGCATTGCCTCAAGAACGGCATATCCGTCCATTTCAGGCATGACAATGTCAAGGAGTATGGCTGCAAGCTCATCTCCTCGCTCTTCCATGGCCTTGATAGCTTCTACCCCGTTTTCAGCCTCTATGATATTGTATGACTCCTTGAAGATCTCTCCAAGAATTCCACGGTTGATCTCATTATCATCAACTACCAGAATTGATCTGTCTGCCATTCACGCCTCCGGGCTTTTTATCTCTCAACAATTGCGGCACATCCCATACCACCGCCTACACAAAGAGTTGCAAGTCCTCTGTGAACATCTCTTCTCTGCATCTCATACAGAAGAGAAACCAAAATTCTGTTTCCGAAACATCCTACAGGATGTCCAAGAGCAATAGCGCCACCGTTTACATTAAGTACGTCATTGCTGAATCCAAGATCATGCTGAACTGCTACAGACTGAGCTGCAAAAGCTTCATTTGCTTCGATCAGGTCAAAGTCACCGATAGATAATCCGGTTTTCTTCATAACCTTCTGAGTTGCAGCCACAGGGCCGATTCCCATGATACTTGGCTCTACTCCGGCAAGCTCACCTGCAATCCAGGTTCCGAGCGGCTTTACGCCAAGCTCTTTTGCCTTTTCTTCGCTCATAACGATTATTGCAGAAGCTGCGTCATTGATTCCTGAAGAGTTAGCAGCTGTAACTACGCCGCCATCCTTCTTAAAGGCAGGCTTAAGTCCTGATATGCTTTCTACTGTAACACCCTTTCTTGGACCCTCATCTGTATCAAAAATGATTGTCTCTTTCTTTTTCTTTATTTCTACAGGAACAATCTCTTCCTTGAATTTGCCCTCAGCAATTGCTTTCTCAGCCTTGTTCTGAGACCAGGCTGCAAACTCATCAAGCTGCTGCCTTGTAAGATGCCACTGCTCAGCAATATTCTCTGCGGTAATACCCATGTGATATCCGCCAAAAGCATCTGTCAGAGCATCCTTTATCATGGCATCCTGAAGTTCTCCGGAACCCATTCTGTATCCGTAACGACCCTGCTGCATAAGATATGGTGCCATTGACATATTCTCCATACCACCTGCAACAATGATGTCAGCATCGCCCATTCCGATGAGCTTGGCTGCCAGATTTACACAGTGAAGTCCTGATCCGCAAAGAACGTTTATAGTTGTTGCAGGAACCTCAACCGGAATACCTGCATTTATAGCTGACTGTCTCGCAGGGTTCTGACCAAGTCCCGCCTGGATAACGCATCCCATGTAAACTTCATCAACCTGCTCCGGCTTAACCCCTGCTCTCTTAAGGGCTTCCTTTATAACAATAGCTCCCAAAGCCGGTGCCGGTGTTGTACTAAGTGTTCCACCCATTGTTCCGATAGCTGTTCTACATGCTCCTGCCAATACAACTTTTCTCGCCATATTTCCCTCCAAGTAAAAAATTTTTCTATAGTTCCTTCTGCCAAAAAGCGCAGTACTATATCTTATATTTTATCATGTAATCGAAAAGCACTCAACGTTATTAAAAACATTCATGGTCCTTTTTCATCTCGAAAAGCTAAGTGGAAGTTCCAGTCCATGAGTTTCGAGAAGTTCTTTGTCTCTAAGTAGTTCTTCTGTTTTTCCATCAGCTATTATGGTTCCTTCATCAAGAAGAATTGTCCTCTCACAGGTATCAAGAATAAAATCAAGATCGTGAGATGTGATCAGTTTCAGAGAATTTATCTCATTTAGTATCCCGATAAGATTCCGTCTGTTCCTGGGGTCAAGCGCTATAGATGGTTCATCCATTATGATAATGTCAGGCTCCATCGAAAGAATAGTGGCAATGGCCGCCAGCTTTTTTTCTCCTCCGGAGAGCTTGTAGGTATGCTTTTTTCTAAGTTCTTCTATATGAACCTTTTTAAGAGCCTCAGTCACTCTCTTTTCCACCTCTTCGTTGGAGAGGCCGTAGTTCTGCGGTCCGAACGCCACATCATCCTCTACTGTGGATAAAAAGAGCTGGCTGTCCGAATCCTGAAATACATATCCAATATGCTCCCTGACATGGTTCAGGTTCTTTTTATTCACCTTATGTCCTGCCACCTCAAGCGTTCCTTCATAGTCAAGGTACAGGCCCACCAAAAGCTTCATAAGTGTGGATTTTCCAATTCCGTTGGAGCCGATTATCCCTATGCTCTCTCCGTCTTTTGCTACAAGATTTATATCAGAAAGAACCTGCTGCCCCTTTTCATAGGAAAAGCTCAGGTGGCTAATATTAAGTAAGTTTCCATGTATTCCGGTCTTCAAGCTAATACCTCACTCTTATCAAAATGAAAACAACGCACCAAACAGCCGGATAAACAATATCAGATGTCCGCAGTTTCTTTTTCTTTACCCTGAAATCTCCGTTAAAGCCCCGCAAAAGCATGCTCTCATATACAACACCCGCTTTGTCCATACTGCGAATCAGCCACTGTCCCACAAGGGTTCCCCAGGCTTTGTAATGGATTCCGTTCTGGGAAGGCGCCCGAAGCTTATAGGCTGTGGTTATCCTTTCCGCTTCCAGCGACATAACGCCAAAATATCTGTAGATCAGCATGATGACTATGACTATTATCCTTGGAACATGAATGCACCTGAGTGCATAACAGATATCATCTATAGACGTAGTGGCTATTAGGATATATGCAGAAAGAACCGAATAGAAACCCTTCAGCATCAGAGTCAGCATAGATACCATACCGCCCGTCACAGGAATGCCGCTTCCTGTCCCTGAAAGACTTACTGAAAATAATACCTGCCTGTCAAAAAAGGGATTAAGGATTCCCACAAAGACAACCAGCGGAAGTATAAGCCTCATGCGGTAAATCCCTTCTTTAAAGGACAGTTCACCGATGATAAAACCAAACGCCGGATAGATAGCCATGAGAATTATCGGAGTAAGACTGTACTTGTCAAAAGACACTGTAATAAAAATATAGATAACGCTAAGAAGCAGCTTTCCCAAGGGATGAAGTTTATTCATCCAGTGAGAACGCTGCTGAAGGTTTTCAAGCTTATTAAGTTCGTTTATGTTTTTCTCAATCGTGTTCATAAACAGTCCCAGCACATCCGGAATGAACGCTCACTCCGGATGATGCTGCATGAATAACATACATTCTTGGATATAAAATCCAAGAATGTATCAACCAAGCCATTTGAAGGCGACTAACGTCGCAGGGCTTGGTTGACTCTTGAATCATGTTCTCACGAAACCCGCAGCAAGTGCGGATTTCTGTAATTTCATCTAAGAA
>JAFPVA010000136.1 GCA_017413105.1 Butyrivibrio sp.
GATATTTTGAAAGAATATAACGTTCCTATCTTCATGGATCTGGACATCGGTCATCACCCGCCAATGATTCCTATAATATGTGGAAGCAACGCAAAGGTCGGTTTTTTCGGGGATAAGCTGGAGATTGAGTATGTGTTGAAGTAGTGGTATGAGGTGGAACGAGGGGACGGTTCTTTCGTTCCATATATATGGAACATCAAGAACCGTCCCCGTTGTTTCACTTCCCATTTTTTTGCGATTTAGAGCTTCACTGCGAAGGAATAGCGAGCGAATATATATATGTTTTACCATGCTAGTCTTATGTGGAACGCAGGAACCGTCCCCTCGTTCCACCCCGACCACTTACAGCGTTTCGTTCAAACTACCGGTGCGGTAGCCCTGAAGGTCCAGAGTTACGTATGCAAAACCAAGGCTTTTTAGATAAGAATAGACGTCCACACGGACAGAATCTTCCATAATCTTTGAAAAATCTGAAGGCAGAAGCTCGATTCTTGCAATATCCTCGTGGAGGCGCACACGGAACTGGGAGAAGCCAAGCTTTTGAAGATGGCTTTCTGCCTGCTCTATTCTTGAGAGCTTGTCTGAGGTGATGATATTTCCGTAAGGAATCCGACTGGCGAGGCAGGCAAATGAGGGCTTTTGCCAGGTTGGAAGGTCAAATTCTTTTGAAAGGGCGCGGATTTCTGCCTTGGAAAGAGAAGCTTCGCGAAGTGGACTTTTGACTCCGAGCTCCTTTATGGCTCTGTGGCCTGGGCGGTAATCATTGTTGTCATCGAGGTTTGAACCTTCGGCCACATAAGTGATGCCGTTTTCACCGGCTCTTTTTATTATTGTTTCAAAGAGCTTTCTTTTGCAGTAATAACATCTGTCTGGGAGATTCTCTGAAAAATGCTCGATATCTGACATGTTCACCGGGCATACAATCTGTTTGATTCCGTGCTCAGCACAAAACTCTTTTGCATCATCCTGTTCGCGATGAGATACAAAATCTGATGAAATTGTAATTGCTATCGCTTTATCACCCAAAGCCTCTTTGGCTGCATATAATAGAAAAGTGGAATCAACACCACCGGAAAAAGCTACAGCAAGGCTTCCAAGGTCCTTTAGATACATGATCAGGTTAGAATATTTTTCTGTTAACAAATCAGTCATTGATACCACCTTTCTTAGTTGTTATAATGATACAAGAATAAAAGCTTTTTTGCCATTAATTTTCGTGGTTCGTATAAAGAGATGAAGATAAAAAGTTACTGTTCAGACAGAAATGCGCACTAAGCTGCGCATTTCGTGAGAACTTGATGCAGGAGTGAGCGCATTTCTTTGACGAAGTCGATATGGAATGAATGCGCGAATTGGTTACTGGAGCGAGCTGCATGCGAGTGAACAGTAACGATAAATAATTGGCACACATATATATATTAAGAAAAGGAGTATATTATGGAGAAAAAGCTTTCAAGAATGTTGGATTTTCAGAAATATGAGAAGAACAGTGAACTGGCTGACCTGATTGCAGATGTTGACTCGAGATATCCTGTGGCGCAGGAGCTTTCTGATGACGAGCTTTCTTTTGTGGCAGCAGCAGGCAACAAGTTTAATAGTGCACAAGATAAGAAAAAGCGGAAGAAAATTGATTCATAAGTTATGAAGGACAAGAATATTTTAAGCAATAAACTTTTTTTGTACATGACTGAGTTCTTTGCTGGAATGTCAGTTATGGCAGTGGAGCTCGGAGCCAGCAGACTCTTAGCTCCTTATTTTAGTTCATCTCAGATTGTATGGACCATAATCATTGGAACCATCATGATAGCCATGGCTTTGGGCAACATCTATGGCGGAAGAGCGGCGGATAAGGATCCCAATCCGGGAAAACTATATACCAGAATTCTTATAGCTGCTGTCTGGATAGCGCTGATACCCGTGGTCGGCAAGTACATAATCCTGGCCATTTCAGGAATCCTTGTTTTTGCGGTGAACAGTAATTTCCTGGTGATTGCTGCTTTTGCGGCATGCATGGTAGTATTTGTATTCCCGCTGTTTCTTTTGGGAACAGTTACACCGAGCCTTGCCAAGTACACCACGGATTCTCTTGAGGATAACGGCAAGATAATCGGAACCCTTGGGGCTTTCAACACAATTGGCAGTATCATAGGTACTTTTTTACCCACATTTGTGACAATCCCTGCGGTAGGAACGGCTATAACCTTCCTGATATTTGCGGGAATTCTAATGGCCTTGTCGATA
This sequence comes from Butyrivibrio sp., assembly GCA_017413105.1. Classification (GTDB taxonomy): domain Bacteria; phylum Bacillota; class Clostridia; order Lachnospirales; family Lachnospiraceae; genus Butyrivibrio. The sequence continues at coordinate 2,242 of JAFPVA010000136.1, forward strand.
CTTTTTTTTGTAACAACCGGAAGTGCAGGACTGAGTGATAAAAACGCAGCTTCCGGTGATAAAAAAGGAAGCGAAAAGCGCAAAATTGCGGCAAGTCTCATCATTTTTATCCTGTGCTGCGCATTTGGGCACAGTTCAAGCTTTGCTTTCTGGGAAAAGAACCTGACCTTTGAGGGAGAGTCCATTTATAACTACCTCCAGGTAAAAGAGACTTCGGACAGCGTGATTCTTTCCACCAACGTTCTCTTTGGCGTTCAGTCAATCCTTATGAAGAACGGCGCCCTTACGGGAATGTATTACGATTATGCTCTTGCTGCCCCTTACATGGCAGGTGTCAAGGAAAAAGAGCTATCGGGCGAAAAGATGGACGTTCTTATCCTTGGAATGGGTTCCGGAACCTATGCTACGCAGCTTAGCCGATATTTTGATAATGTGAATATTGAGGGCGTTGAGATTGACGATAAGATCACAGATCTTGCCCATAAGTATTTTGAACTTCCTGAGAGTGCAAAGGTCACGACTTACGATGGCAGAGCATATTTAGCTGCCGTGGATAAGAAGTATGATGTGATCATGGTGGATGCTTATCAGGATATAACCATTCCGTTCCAGATGTCTTCCAAGGAGTTCTTTTCCATGGTAAAAGAGCACCTGAGTGAAGGCGGTGTCATGGTTGTAAACATGAATATGTATAGTGAGGAGCTTAATTCCTCTGAGCCCACCATCAATACATATCTGGCGGATACAATAGCTTCCGTGTTTGAAAATGTGGTGGTGGCAGATGTCGTTGGTTCCACCAATAAGGAGCTTTTTGCGACAGATGACGCTGGCTTCCTTAGTAGACTTCAGGATAATGCTTCCCTTGAAAAAGATGAGAAGCTTAGAGCCATGATGGAGAAGGTAGATCAGACTGCAAGAGAATATGCGGCAGGTGACAACATCATGACAGATGATAAGGCTCCGGTGGAGCTTCTTGGCATGAGGCAGATAGACTCAATCATCAAGGATGAAGTGGCTTTTTACAAAGAAATATACAAGAATCAAGGACTCAAAGGTCTTCTTCAGAACTTATAAAACATAACTAAAAAGAAAATTAAATCTTACGGTAAAAAGTATACAAGGCGAACGGTAATGCTATAATTAATGAGCAAAACTGTTCGCTTTTTTGTTGTGTTTTTGCGGATTTCATTGATCATTTAGTCTAGAAGGTGGATGAAATTATGAGTGGAAAAGAAGATAAGAAAGTAGTAGAAAAGAAACCTGAAAAAAAGAGAAAGATAAAGAAGATCAGCACCAAGCTTCTTACCTACATTGTTCCTCTGGTAACAGTGACGGTTCTGGTTCTTGTTGTGGTTTCGAGCCGTATTGCGTCAAATCGTATGAAAGAAATGGCTACCGAGACCCTGGAGTCTTCAATCTCAAATCAGGCAGATAATATCGAGGCCTGGATGAATGAGAATCTGAAATTCTTTTCAACGGTTAAGTATTTCATAGAGACTCAGGAGGTAACATATTCCAAACTCAGGATCATTCTTGAGACCTACTATGGATATAATGCTAATTCTCCGGATGGATTTTACATTGGTACTTCTGAGGGAAAACTTTATAAAGCGGAGGATTCCTCTTTTTATGAAAAAGATGTCCTGAACAGTACCTGGTACAAGCAGGGCATCACAAGAGTGGATATGGCTTATGGTACTGCCTATGTAAATAATCAGGGAACTCAGGTTATTTCTGCGACAGGTATCATCAATGACGGACAGGATGAGCTGAAGGTCATCGGTGCAGATGTGCCGCTAAAAAAGATCAGTATCATCGTAAATTCCGGCGTAAAGATGACAGATGCCAGTTCTTTCCTGGTAGATACAACTGATAATACAATCCTTGCCCATAAGGACGCGAATCTTGTTTCAACCACATTGTCAGAGAGCAGCGCAGATCCTCTTCTCAGCGGTGCGGCTATAGCAATAAATAATAACGACCTTTCAACGAAGAACATAGGCAATTATATGGTTGCCTTCGCAGAAATCACGGGAACTGACTGGGTTCTTGTGTCCTATATTCCGACGGTTGTAATCCTGAAATCAGTTAATCAGATGGGAACTTTACTGATCATTATCGGACTTGCTGCAGTATTTTTAACTGTGATAGCAATCCTGTATGTTGTAAAAAGAGTTGTTGCGCCTCTTGCACATATTTCAGATAACATCACAGCGATGTCTGAGGGTGATTTCACAATAACTGTCGATTCTTCAAGTAATGATGAGATCGGTGTTATGGGCAGTAAGGTTTCTGACTTTGTTGCTTCCATGAGAAATATGCTTAGAAGTATCAGCGATGAGTCCGAAAAACTTCAGGCTGAATCTGACAATTCTGACAGAGTATCAAAGGTAATGTACGATGCTTCCCAGTCTCAGGCTGAGGCCATGAAACAGCTCAATGAGACCGTGGATCAGCTGGCTACAGCGGTAAATGACATTGCCCAGAATGCAACGACACTGGCAACGGTCGTGTCTGACACAAGAGAAAACTCTGAAAAAGCTAATCAGAGTATGAAGGATACAGTTGAGATCTCCAAGAAGGGCCGTGATGACATGGAGAAGCTTTCAACTGCAATGTCCGGTATCGAGCAGGCAAATAATGAACTTGTTGAGTCCATCAATAAGGTTGGAGCAGCATCAGAAGAGATCACTAATATCGTTGGTATGATCGGAGAAATTGCAGAAGAGACCAACCTTCTTTCGCTTAATGCAAGTATTGAGGCAGCAAGAGCAGGAGAGGCAGGAAAGGGCTTCGCAGTTGTTGCTACCCAGATTGCTAAGCTTGCCCAGACTTCAGCTGAGAGCGCACAGAATATCGGTAATCTCATCGAAGAGGTTCATAAGCTGATCGGAAATGCTGTAGGACAGGCTAACGCCAGCGCCCAGAGTATTCAGGAAAACAGTGAACTTATAAATGTGGCTGTTGGAACTTTTGACAAGATCTATTCGAATATTCAGGAGTCCAACGTACTTATAGAGGCCATGATCGAAGATGTAGGAAAAGTAGACGACGTTGCCACCAATGTTGCAGCTATTTCCGAAGAGCAGGCTGCCAGTGCAGATGAGATTCTGGCAACTTCCGAAAACATGGTTGATATGGCTAATAACATCACAAAGAGTAGTCAGGATGTGGCAGACAACTCCCATGAACTTGCGGGAACCAGCCAGACCCTTACCGATCATGTTCAGAAGTTCAAGATCTGAGGCTGCTACTGTTTTCAGAAAAATGTGTAAATTCGTTTTTACAACGGATCTGCTTATGGATACAAGGAGGATTTTGATATGAGGATGCGTGGAAAAAGAATATGTGCGTGTCTTTTAACAGGATTATTTATAGCTGCATCTATCGTGGGCTGCGGAAGTTCTTCAGGGAGCGGCGGCTCAGGTGGCTCTGGTGGAAAGATTCTTTTTATAATGACAGATACTAATGATACCTTTAGAAATACCCTTACTCAGAGTGTGATCTCTGCAGGACAGAGTCAGGGGGTTACCATTGATATGGTAGAGACCGGGGACAGCGTACAGGATCAGCTGGATCTTGTGACCGCGGCAAAGGGCAAAGGCTACTCGGCTATCATCCTTCGTCTTGCAGACGGAACGACGGCTCCGCAGATGAACGGTTCATCAGGAGGATTGCCGATCATCTACATTAACAGTGAGCCTGACAAAGATCATCTGACAGCAGATTCCTTTATCTATGTGGGTTCAAATGAGCTTCAGGCGGGGCAGTATCAGGCAGAATATGTACTTAAAAAGCTCGGGAATCCCAAGTCACTTAATGTCATCATCTTCCAGGGTGAGGCAGGGCATTCTGCTACAATAGGAAGAACCAAGGCTGTAAAACAGACTTTAAAGGCCGCAGGCTGCAACGCGAATTATGTATTTATTGATTCAGCCAACTGGTCAGATACAGAGGCAAAAGAAAAACTTGGAATCTTTATGAAGACCGGTCAGAGCGTTGATGCAATTTTCTGCAACAACGACTCAATGGCAATCGGCGTTATTGAAGGGATGAAGGAATATGGACTTGACTATACCAAGATTCCTGTATGCGGAATTGATGCCACAGCAGATGCCTGTGCTTCAATAGAAGCAGGAGAGATGCAGTTCACAGTCCTTCAGGATGCCAAGAACCAGGCAGCATCTGCTGTGAAAGCAGCAGTTGTTCTCGGAAGCGGCGGATCTCTTAAAGATATTGAAGGTTCGACGGAAGACCTTAAATATGTGTATGTTCCATTTGTTCCGGTAGATTCCTCCAACGTTAGCCAGTATAAGTAAAAAGCTGGGTGGAACGAGGGGACGGTTCTTGCGTTCCATTGTGTCAAATGGAACGC
>JAFPVA010000137.1 GCA_017413105.1 Butyrivibrio sp.
AATTCTGATCTGAATGTATCCCGTATCTGCATGGGATGTATGGGATTTGGAGATGCTGCAAAGGGACAGCACAGCTGGACGATAGATGAGGAGCACTCCAGAGAGATCATAAAAAGAGGGCTTGATCTTGGAGTTAATTTCTATGATACGGCGATAGCATATCAGAGCGGAACCAGTGAGCAGTACGTAGGACGTGCACTTAGAGATTTTGCAAAGCGCGAGGATGTGGTTGTAGCAACAAAATTTCTACCAAGGACACCCGAAGAAATTGAAAAAGGAGTTACCGGACAGCAGCATATAGAAAATATGATAAACACAAGCCTTCAAAATCTTGGAATGGACTATGTGGATCTGTATATCTATCACATGTGGGATTGGAATACAGATATATATGATGTTTTAGATGGCTTAAATCGTATAGTGAGAGCAGGCAAGGCAAGGTATATCGGCATTTCAAACTGTTTTGCATGGCAGATCGCAAAGGCTAATGCTCTGGCAGAAAAAGAAGGTTTTGCAAAGTTTGTTTCGATCCAGGGACATTATAACCTGATCTTCCGTGAAGAAGAGCGTGAAATGGTGCCTTATTGTGAAGAGGAAAATATCGCACTGACTCCTTACAGTGCATTGGCAAGCGGAAGGCTTTCCAGAAAGCCGGGTGAGGGCGATACCAAGAGAGCTGCCCAGGATACCTATGCTAAGTTTAAATACGATGCTACTAAAGAGCAGGATGATGTGATCATAGGTCGCGTGGCAGAGCTTGCAGAAAAACATGGTGTAACCATGACAGAAGTATCCTTGGCATGGCTCCTTACTAAGGTAACATCACCTGTGGTGGGAGCAACCAAGCTGCATCATATAGAAGGTGCAGTAAAGGCTGTGGACATTAAACTTACGGATGATGAATTAAAGTACCTCGAAGAGCCATATGTGCCTCATCCGCTTGCAGGTGTCATGGCACAGAATAAGAGAAGTGATGCTTCAAAGAAACATGTATGGTCTACCGGAGACCAGAAAATTGGAAAGTGAGGTAAAAGGCAATGAGCGAGAAAATTGTACAGACAGCAGGAAGAGATCAGCTTGGTGAGTTTGCTCCGATGTTTGCACACTTAAATGATGATGTACTCTTTGGTGAAGTGTGGAATGAGGAAGCGATTGATGTTAAGACCAAATGCATTATTACAGTGGTTTCACTTATGGCATCAGGCATCACAGACTCATCGCTTTTATATCACCTTCAGAATGCGAAGGCTCACGGAGTCACAAAGGAAGAGATTGCAGCCATCATAACCCATGCCACCATGTATGTAGGATGGCCAAAGGGATGGGCGGTATTTCGTCTTGCAAAGGAAGTATGGAAACTGAAATAGAAAGGTGACGCAAAATGAAGAAAAAGATGGCAGTACTTGCAGCTGTTTTGTTAGCTATTGGTCTTACGGCATGTGGGAATAACGAGGGTCACGCGGCGAGTGATACAGCTCAGACTATACAGGCTGAGAGTTCACAGGAAACAGAAACTGCGAATAATTCTGAAGAGGAAGCACAGCAGGTCGTGACAAGTGAAGCTGCTTCAAACACAAATGATGAAAGTGCGGATGACACTTCTTCGGAAGAGACTGGTAGCTCCAAGGAAAACAGTGGTGTTCTTGTAGTATATTTCTCAGCAACCGGAACCACAAAGGGTGTTGCGGAAAAGATTGCAGGAATCACAGATGCAGATACCTATGAGATAAAGGCTGCACAGGAATATACAGATGCAGATCTAAACTGGAACGATTCAAACAGCCGCTCAACTAAGGAACAGAATGATTCAGCGGCAAGACCTGAGATTGGAAGTGATGCGATATCTCTTGATGGATATACAACAATCTATATTGGATACCCTATCTAGTGGGGAGAAGAGCCGCGCATCATGGATACATTTGTGGAGAGCTACAGCTTTGATGGCATTACAATGATACCTTTCTGCACCTCAAGCAGCAGTGGAATAGGAAGAAGTGGTCAGAATCTTGCGGACAATGCCGGAAGCGGAACATGGCTTGAGGGCAAGCGTTTTGGAGGCGGAGCATCGGAGGATGAGATCAGATCCTGGATAGATGGCATGCAGTAAAGAAAGAGTGAGGAAGTGAGGACGGGAACATGCAGAGAAAACAAAATATCATGTTAAAAAGAATAGTGGATGTCTGTATGACCGTCCTCTTATTATGTCTGATGGCATATCAGGTGACAGGTGAAGCATTACACGAGTGGATCGGGATAGGAATGACTGTGCTTGTCATCATCCATCAGATACTTAACCGAAAATGGCATGGTGCAATTTATAAGGGAAAATACAACCTATACAGAATAGCAACGACTGTAGTAAACATAGCTCTTCTTTTATCATTTGTTCTGACTGCTTTCTGTGGCATGTCTATGAGCAGTCATGCAGTACCTTTTCTATATGGCATGACGAAGGTTTCCTTTGCCAGAAGGATGCATCTGTCCATGTCACACTGGGCATTTGTACTTATGGGACTGCATCTTGGAATGCATATTCCGGTAATGTTTGCAAGGCTACACCTTACAGACAAACTGAAGACGGTGATATCTGCAGCATTATGTGTTGTGGCTGGCATTGGATTGTTTTTATTCATTAGGAACGGAATGCCGGATTATCTTTTTTTCCGTGTTCCCTTTGCTTTCCTTGATTATGAGAAGGCAGGAATATTGGTATTTATTGAAAATGGCCTAATGCTTTTATTCTGGGGATTTATTGGAACCGAAGCTGCGGTCTTATATAGAAACTCTCAGATGAAAACAGAAGATAAAAAGAATCCGCTATTGCCTGTGGTATTCATTATGGGGGCAATAATCATAGGACTTGTGATCAATATGATATCTGGCAGCACATCAGGGCAGAGCCTTACGGCGATAGCAAAGCTTGCGCCTGATGCAGACATGGGCGAAGGATTATCGGTACACTATTCAGGTGGCTCTACTCTCTCGGATGATATTCAGAAGTGGTTGGAAGTTAATGGTATCAACAAATAAGAAGGTAGGGTGATTTTTATGAAGATAACTATACTTATGGGAAGCCCAAACAGAAAAGGATCAACAAGTATTCTTGTGGATGAATTTAATAGAGGAGCAGAGGAGGCCATGATGGGAAAGAGGGACTTAGACTTGTCGGTGAAGAATTAACCCGGATTTTTGAAAATTTAGGAAACAATATCAAAGGAATCATCTGGGGAGAAAGAGTCTGGCAAAAGGGAGAAGTGCTTGAAACAGCTGCAATGCATAAAGCCTATCAGACAGGGCTTTCGGTTTAGATGAGGAGGGAAAGGACATGTGGGAAATGCGAGGTGAGCTTTAATGAAAAGAGTATTTGCTATTACAATATTGGTTTTGACTATGGCATTGCTTATGGTTGGTTGTGGAGAAACGCATCAAGAACAGAGCAGTACTGATCTGGCTTCAAAAGAAGATAATCTGCCTCTTGTTGAAGAGGAAAAAGATGATATATCGTCTGAGGAGAGGGTTCTGGAAACAGAAAGTGCAGCAGAACCGTCCGCTGTATTTTTTACAACGGATATAACAGCGGAGGGTCTTGTCAGGATATATGAACAGCTTGACTGGCAGCCAACCGGCAATGTAGCAGTTAAGATATCGACAGGAGAACCGCCGGCAAGTAATTATTTAAGATCGGAACTGATCGGTAATCTTGTGCAGCAGGTTGACGGAACAATCGTGGAGTGCAATACAGCTTATGGTGGTTCGCGTTCCAGTTCAGCTATGCACAGGCAGGTGGCAGAGGATCATGGCTTTACTGCCATTGCGGATTTTGATCTGATGGACGAAGAGGGCGAGGTGGAATGGCCCATGTCCGGAGGAAACAGATTGGATAAAATCATTGTTGGAAGCCATGCAGAGAATTATTCGGATTGGGTAATACTTTCTCATTTTAAGGGACATGCCATGGCAGGATTCGGAGGTGCGATCAAGAATGTCGGTATAGGCATATCCTCTCCAAGCGGTAAAGTATATGTCCATACTGCCGGAACCAAAACAAGCGGAAGTATATGGTATAGTGATCAGGATGCCTGGCTGGAAGCTCTTGCAGAGATGGTCAAGGGGTTTAACGATCATGTTGGAAGTGAACATATTGTCTATATAAATGTTATGAACAGACTTTCTGTTGATTGTGATTGTGACGGGAATCCTGCCGAGCCTGACATTCATGATATCGGAATTCTTGCGAGCTTTGATCCTGTTGCTTTGGATCAGGCCTGCGTTGATCTTATCTATCAGGCAGAGGGCAATGAAGCACTGGTCAAACGTATGGAGTCACTGCACGGCGTTCACACATTGGAACATGCAGAAGAAATCGGTCTGGGAAGCCGTACCTATGAATTGTTGAACATAGATGAATAATGTTATGGAGCTGATTCAAAGAGAATTTATCTATATGTGGTACTATTTTGAAATTCAGCTGCGACAGATCTTTTGGTACTGGATCATCGGAATGGCAATCGGGTCACTGATATCCGTGTTCGCCAAGGACAAGATTCATGGAGCATTTGCAAAGCTTCAGGGAAAGAAACTTGGACTTCTTGGGATAATTCCTGCATGTATTCTCGGAATCCTGTCACCACTTTGTATGTACGGAACGATTCCGATCGCGGCTTCATTTCGTAAACAGGGGATGCGCGAGGATTGGCTTGCCGCATTTATGATGGCATCCATTCTTTTAAATCCACAGCTTATCATATACAGTGCAGCTTTGGGCACGACGGCACTTGTTGTCCGAATTGTAACCTGCTTTCTGTGCGGGTGCTTTGCGGGTCTTTTAATGTTTCTTTTTTACAGAGATAAAGACTTTTTTGATTTTGAAGGGTTTGAGGAACGGGCAAGCCATGATACGCATCCGAATCCGGTGATTCGCTATCTTCTGAATTTCTGGAGAAATATAAAGGCAACCGGAATATATTTTTTCATCGGAATACTGGTGTCAGCGCTTTTTCAGAGATATGTTCCGCAGGATCTTATGGTAAATGTTTTTGGCGGAAATGAAGCATGGGGCGTTCTTATGGCGGCCACCATAGGTGTTCCGCTCTATGCTTGCGGTGGCGGAACGATACCGCTTTTGCAGGCATGGATTATGGATGGGATGAGTATGGGAAGTGCCTCGGCATTTATGATTACGGGTCCGGCTACGAAGATTACTAACCTGGGTGCTTTAAAGATTGCAATGGGTTGGAAACGTTTCCTGCTGTATATCCTGTTTGTGATGTTGTTTTCTTTTCTGTGCGGCCTTATAGTTAATGCAATTATCTAAAATCAGATGGCAAGCAGGCAAACTATAATCTACTAGCTTGGCTTAAGTCTAAAAGAGCTGAACAAAGTATAGAGTAAATACCGGTAAAAAATATGATATTACCGATATTTACTTGAATTAATTCTATGTACAGAGTATATTTAAGTAAAAGTAGGAATAAAAACATTTTTTCCGAGGATTACTTAAAATGATTCTGTCATATGAAGAAGCAATAAAAGAATACGGCTCAGATTATAAACTCAAGAAGGCCATAGATTCAGGTGTAGTTTTTAAAATTGAAAATGGGATATATTCAAGTCGAAAGTACAATAATGAGCTGGAAGTTATATTAAAAAAATATCCAAAAGCCATACTTGCAGGAGAATATGCTTTCTATATTCACGGTCTTACAGATGTGATACCAGAGAAATATTCTCTCGCGACATCTTCCAAAGCGGCTCGGATTACAGATAAGAGGGTGGAGCAGCTATATGTGCGTCAGGATCTTTTACCACTTGGAGTACAGGAAATAGAAAAGAATGGAGCTGTTATAAGAGTATATGATAAAGAACGCATGCTCATCGAACTTCTTCGGAATAAGAATTCTATGCCTTATGACATCTATAAAGAGATTCTGTTAAATTATAGGGGAATAATTGGGGACCTTGAAATATGGCGGATCCAGGAGTATGCCGAAAAATTTCCTAAAAGCAAAATGATTTCCAAAGCCCTGGATGAGGAGGTAATGTAAATTGGATATAAATGAAATGATAGATATGTACATGGAAGATGGCCTGACAAGAGAACTTGCCGCAGCTAGGGTCTGTCAGGATGTTGTTTTGAAGGCTATATCGATTGGACCGCTAAACAGGAATGTTACAATGAGCAATCGTTAGATCAGGTATTGGGAATGTATATGGCGCAGACTCCGTTCTGTACAGCACATCCTATGATATTTATGGAATACCTTTAAAGGAAACTGTGGACGATGATTACAAAAAAAGTATATGAGAAATTAAATGATATACCTGAAGGTCATGCAAGGGGACGACTTACTAAAGGATGCCTTGTGATTGAGGGCGGCGCATTTCGTGGACTCTACAATCAGGGAGTTATGGATTTTTTCATGGAAAACAACCTGAACTTTGAGTGTGTCATTGGAGTCAGTGCAGGAGCCATGGCAGGTCTCAACTATGCTGCTGGCCAGGTTGGACGGTCTGCCAGATGCAACCTTGAATTCAGACATGATCCTGATTATATCGGTGCACTGGCTCTTGTTCATGCACATAGTCCGCTTAATATTGACTTTGCCATCCAGCCAAATGATAAGCTGGATAAGCTTGATGAAAGCGCATTCTATGATCCTGCCAGACGCTTTGTGGCTGTTGCGACTGATTGTAGGAATGGCAAAACGGTTTATTTTGAAAAAGGAAAATGCAGGGATATTCTATCTGCGATAAAGGCATCTGCTTCAATGCCATATGTATCTCCAATGGTGGAAGTAGATGGGAAACTGTGCCTTGATGGTGGATGTAGCTGCCATATCCCATACAGATGGGCCATGAAGCAGGGATACGAGAATATAGTGGTCATCAAGACAAGAGAAAGAGGCTACAGAAAAAAGGTTAAAAAATCGGGAATGCCTCAGCGCTTTTATAAAAACTATCCTGAGTTCGCATCAAAGCTTGAAAGTATGAATTCTGATTATAACAAAGAATGCGACGAAATCGACCAGCTTGAAAAAGAAGGAAGGATATTTGTAATAGCTCCTTCAGAACATGTTACAGTAAAGCGTGTTGAAGGTAACATGGATAAACTCGGTGATCTGTACTGGCTTGGCTACGAAGATGCTAAAAGGCAGCTATTTTCTCTGAACAAGTATCTTAATTGATAATTGGTACTATCTGACCCGAGCCTTTATCTGTTCAATCTTGTCTACCATAAGGCTCTTTTTGTATATGGAAAAATCATATATAAAAATTTCGGGAGGCATGTTTAGATATGGCAGTTATAAGTGTAAAATAGTTGTATGCAAAAGAAAGAATCTTTTCTATCCTGCCGGATGATCAGAAAAAAGGAGATTCTACCAATCAGGTAGAATCTCTTTCTATTATCCTGCAAGGAAGTCGCACTTCGCCTTGCAGAATGTCTTCTTTATGTTCAATTTTTGAAAT
>JAFPVA010000138.1 GCA_017413105.1 Butyrivibrio sp.
GCTCCAGCTCTTTTCCCAGTTCTCTGTGGTCCCTGTCGTTTACAAGAACCTGATTTTCCATTTGCATTTCGTTCATAATGTGTTGCTCCTTTCGCAGAAAAAAGTGTTTGTATGCAACAACATAAGAAAAGCACCCATAAGACCACTACAAATGATCTTAAGGGTGCAATATGCACGGTTCCACCTTAACTTTTCACTTCAGATTCTGACAAATCCTATCCTTTAACGCAGGCATACGGTAACACTTACTATTGTTGGGCGTTACAGCTCTGGAATGGTTTTCATTCGTTATCCTCATAAGTGACTTCCACCTTGTGCCACTCTCTCTGGATGATTCATCGCGAACTACTCTTTCCGTCAATGCTTTTCTTATGTTATTGAAGCGATTGTAGCAAAACAGAATTTTTGTGTCAATGATTTTTGTAAATTTATTTTTTTGAATATTACTATCAGACAAGATGAGATATATGTTATTATAGTCAGAAAATATGTGAATGAACCTAGGGGACGGGGTTCATGGTCCAAAAAAATGGACCACTAACCCCGTCCCCTAGGTCCAAAATTGCACGATAGGGGGAGAAAAGATGATAACAGACAGTTTTGATGACAAGTCACCGGCAATAATAAATCCGGTCAGAAAAGACTACGCACCCAAGGTAGATGCGTGTATTATCACATTTTCTCATGCTATTGAAGATTATGTAGTAGAAAATTTTAAGCCCACCGAGATAGCAGCTCTTTGGAGCGCGACTGGCAAGACTTCCGTTTATCTGATAGAACATGGCGGGAAAAGAATTGCTTTCTACAAAACCTATGTGGGAGCGCCCATAACTGTTGGTCTTATGGAAGATGCCTGGGCTGAGCTTGACTGCGACAAGTACATACTCTTTGGAGGCGCTGGTTGCCTTGATAAGGAAATCGCTCATGGCAAAGTAATGGTGCCAACAGCAGCCTACAGGGATGAAGGCACATCCTACCACTACATGGCGGCATCTGACTACGTTAACATCAGCAATGCTCATAAGGTTGAGCAGTTCATGAAGGAAAACAAGATTCCGTATGTGCTTGGTAAAACCTGGACAACAGATTCTTTCTACCGCGAGACCAGAAATAACTTCGAGAAGCACAAGGCAGATGGCTGTATCTCAGTAGAGATGGAGTGCGCTGGAGTTCAGGCAATGTGCAGCTTCCGAGGACTTGAGCTATATACTTTCTTTACAAGTGGCGATCTTCTGGATGCTCCTGAATGGGACAAACGAGGCGAAGAATACAGCGTAGGCGGTCAGCACGATGTGGGGCACTTCGACATCGCACTGGCTCTGGCGGAGTATGTATCGTGAGTTGTTGGAGCGACATTTTGAAGAGCGCTTGTGGGAATTTTTGAATGATTTTTGGATTTAGTGACTAAGAATGAAAGAATACACTGATTTAGGTATAATTCTCAGTACAAGTAGCTTGGTCTCGAGATGTTTTCTCAGAATTATACCTAAATCAAGCATAAACTACCGTTTTTAGGTACTATTTTGTAGATATTATTTGATTTTCTTAAATAAAAATATACCTAAATTGAACATAAACCATTGATTTAGATACTAATCAGCAAAAATGACAAGTTTTTATCGCAAAAAGTATACCTAAATGGAAACAAAACTATCGATTTAGTCAAGTTTTGTCCAAATCGTACCTCTGCACAGAAAGGAACAGTCTGTATGCATATAAATCACATAGCTAGTCTGAGAGACTTTGACATATATGAATATGGCGACAAAGCGGCGCAGATAGTACTGTTGCAGGCTATCGACAAGCACAGTCTTGATTCAATGGAAAAAGAAATAGAGCTGATCCGTGAAGCTACGGGAAAAGAGTTCCTTCTTGCTGCCTTTGTGGTAAATGATTGGAACAAGGACCTCTCTCCATGGCCTGCGCCTGCTGTGTTTGGGAATGAGGATTTTGGGGACGGGGCAGCAGACTTGCTGGCTGCGATGCAGGAATACTGTGAGAATATGGGCTCCAGAACCTTCATTCTTGGTGGCTATTCCCTTGCAGGCCTTTATTCGTTATGGTCAGTGTACCAGACAGATATCTTCCAGGGCGTGGCAGCAGTATCACCGTCCATGTGGTTTCCAGAATTTGATAACTACATGAATGATAACAAGATCCAGTGTTCAAACGTATACCTAAGTCTTGGAGATAAAGAGGAGAAGACCAAGAACAAGGTAATGGCGACTGTGGGAGACAAAATGCGAGAAGCCCACAAACTGCTTCACGACCAAGACATCAACTGCACACTAGAGTGGAATGAAGGTAACCACTTCAGAGATCCTGATAAAAGGACAGCAAATGGATTTGCTTGGATAATAAATAGAATGGGGAACTAACATGGCATCAAGTATTATGCATCTTGCGGTTACTAGCGAACTTGCTAAAAGACACATTTTCAAAGACTTAGACAGACTGAAATTCGGGGCAGTTCTTCCGGATGCAGGGGAGAATAAGAAAGGACACATTGGCAAAAAAGTCTGCGGAAATAACAAACATGTTTACAACTTTGAGTTCTATAGAGAAAAGTATGGGGAGCTGATGAAGAGCGATGATCTCTATCTGGGCTATTATCTTCATCTTGTACAGGACATTGTCTACAGGCATTTTGTCTATGACAAGCATCACTGGAATCCATTGATTCCGGGGAATGTGGAGAAGCTTCACAAGGATTATTCAATCTTGAATTCCTACGTAGTAGATAAATACAATCTGGCTAATGACCTCAAAAAGCCAGATAACTTCGATAAAGAAGCTATAAACGATATTTGCTTCTTCAACACTGACTGGCTCATGGATTCAATGGATCAGTATTTCGTAAGAGTAGAGGATGACGACATTTTCTTTTTTACCAAAGAGATGGCAGATGAATTCATTGCAGAAGCAGTAGAGGCGTGCCTAAAAGAACTGGCCGCCCTGGAAAAAGGCGAAGGCATGATTAACAGCTACGATGTAGCCTGGGCATCAAGACCTTATTCTCTTCTTGAGACTACCCTCAACACCAGAGAACTTGGAGATTATCGCATAGAGGGCACAGATAAATATACTCAGAACGGTAGGATCTTCAGGAGCGACGTAGCCAACTATCCATCAGAAAAAGACATAGCATTCCTGCGAAACACAGGCATAACCACCATCATCGATACCAGATCTCCAGAGGAAAAAGAGCGAAGACCTCACGGCTTAAAAGACGTAGAAGGCTTTTTCTATCACGACATTCCAATTGAGGAAGGAAGTGGGATACCTGAAAGTGTAGAGGCAGTTCCAGATAGCTATGTAGGAATAGCCCACGCTGACAACATCGGTAAGGTCTTCCAGACAATGGCAGATGCACCACAGGGAATAATGTATAACTGCTCAGCTGGTAAGGACAGAAGTGGTACCATAACAGCGCTTATTATGTGGCTTATGGGAGTCAGCAAAAAGGATATAGTCTTTGACTACATGAGAACCAAGGATAACAATAAGGAACGCTTTGAGCAGATACATGCAAACTTCCCTGAAATTGACATGAACATCGTCATCCCTAATGAGAACAACATGATCAGATTCTTGCAGATGATGGAGGAC
>JAFPVA010000139.1 GCA_017413105.1 Butyrivibrio sp.
TTTCATCATAGTGTTGGAAAAAGTATTCAAGATATGCTCTAACTGCCTCGGTTGCAAGGCCATTCTGCCTGTACTCTGCGCCGATGCCGTAGCAGATACCTATTTTTCCAGTATCCTCATAATAGGTATTTCCCACAGTTCCAATGACTCTTTCATCATCCTTAAGACATATAATACTGCAAATATAGTCTGCTCTGGGGTCATCTGCCTCTGACAATTTGATTGCTTCATTGATCCATTCATCTATCCACTCTGAACAGTCCGCATCAAATCCAAGTTCAGAAAAGCTACCATCTTTTGCCATATCAGCTAGTAGCTTCTCGTCACCCTTTTGAATTGATCTGATGATAAGTCTTTCGGTTTCTATTCTCATGGAATCACAGCCCTTCTAACACTTTTTAGCATCTCTCATCCGAAACGATATGCTCGACGCAATCATGCTCAGATTGTAAGTACTCCTTCATAAATGTAGGGAAAGCCTTGTATTTATCCAGCTCAGCAATTGGAAGCCAATACATATTTTCTTTTACGCCCTGAGTGAAACTGTTACTGTTAAGTTCTCTGGTGCCTCTTGATTTCATCACGAAATATAAAGCTATCTCATGACAATCCATATCCTTAAGTGCGCCCATATTATCATCAAAAAAGTTCTCATGTATGACGGCGAGATGATCAATCTCATAATGGATTCCTGTCTCCTCGAAGACTTCTCTTTTAACTGCGTCCTCAGCTGTCTCTCCCATGTGAACTGCGCCGCCGATTGAATAGTAATAATCATCCTTCTCATTGCCGGCAAATAGCACGTAGCCATCCTCTACAATGATTGCAGCTGCACGGTATCTAAACCACTTGTTGTCCTTGGTAAATCCACAATTATATTCCATCTAAACCTCTAATTATTTGTTTTGTTAATGCTATATTTCAGATAGCTCTGTTATTATTTCCTGACTCTAAGTGCCAGGTATGCTGGTATGTTCATATCGTGCAGCCTGCCAAAGCCATTTGTATCTTCAAATAACTCAAGCAACGTAAAGCCTGCTTCAAGCTGGCCACCCAACTGTTCTTCAAGGGTATGAGAAAACTGCATTCCGTCATCTTCCTCTTCTAGCATTTTCCTATATGCTTCATTTGTAAGAGGGTCGAAAGGAAGGGCATTCACTATCTCTTTTTCCTCTAGATCAACAATGTAATTGATGTAGTAGTCAACCCCTGACAAAAGAGATCCACCCTTCTTAAGGACGCGGAAGCATTCCTTCCAGATAGGCTTAACCTCTTTAACATAACAATTGGAAACAGGATGGAAAATAAGATCAAATTCCTCATCCTCAAATGGCAGCCTCTTAGTCATGTCAGCTCTGACAATTCGTATATCATAGCCCTCTCGTTCAGAAACCAGCTTCTCACTCTCCAGCTGTTTCTCCGAATAATCAAGCACAGTACATTCTGCTCCCAGCGCAGCAAAAATAGGCATCTGCTGGCCACCGCCACTGGCAAGGCCGAGAACTTTTTTGCCCTTCAGATTTCCAAACCAATGGTGCGGAACATTCTTGGTCGGTGTGAGAACAACGTCCCAGTTTCCTTCTTTGGCCTGTAAAAAGACTTCATGGCTGATTGGTTTGCCCCATTCCCAGCCTTCTTCTATCCATCTATCAATTGTCGCTGCATTTATATCCTGGTAATTCATAACTCATCCCTCCGCAAAAAATGGACCACTAACCCCGTCCCCTAGGACCATTTTGCTCACTTAAGCAGTTTGTCCAATTCAACAAGGAGCTTAGCTTTCATCTCCTCAAGTTCTTCGCTTGAAGGTCTGTTAGCAGCGGAGTACATCTTTTCAGTTGGATAGCACCAGACTGGGCCTTTGCCGTTACTTCCGTAATTCTCTATATCACCAGTTCTTCTTGGGAAAAGATGCCAGTGAATGTGAGCGCCTCCTTCGCCGTTTCCAAGGCACTCATAATTCATTTTCTCAGCGCCGAAGGCATTCTTAACTGCTTCTGCAACTATTGTCATTTCATGTAAGTGCTTGGCTCTAGTCAATTCATCCAGATCAAAAAGCTCTACAACATGGTCTTTATACAAGAAAAGTGTATACCCCTTAAAATGCTGGAAATCTCCAATAACCACGTAGCCGGTTTCAAGTTCTTTTACCAGAAATGGATTCTTGCCCTCTCTTGTTTCCTTAACTCTTTCACATACACCGCACATATATATTCCCCTTTACATTTTATCTAAGTATTTAATAACATCATTCAAATTATCCAGAACTATCTCCGCCAGCTCATGCATTTCATCGTTGGCAGGAAGGAGATCTGGAACCATGATCGTCCGTAGACCTCCCGAAGTTGCAGAACGGATTCCGTTATAAGAGTCCTCAATCGCATAAGCATCTTCTGGCTTAACTCCTATTTTCTCACAGGCAAAAAGGTATATCTCAGGATGAGGCTTACTGTGAGTCACCATGTCACCTGTAACGATCTCATCAAAGTATTCTAAAAGCCCAGCTTCACTTAGACGCCTGATAACTGATGTCTTCTTGGTTGAAGTCGCCAAGGCAATCTTCTTGTTAGAACTCTTAAGATAATCAATGATCTCGCGAACTCCGCTCTTTATTGGGAGCCTGCCGCCATCATATTTAGCGTGGAAAAGAGCTGAAGCCTGCTTATCAAACTCATCAAAAGGAAAGTCCTCTCCATAAGCTTCCAGCATGATTTCTCGTGTCTTCTGAAGATTCACACCGATGCAAGCATGGAAATGTTCTTCCATAAATTCCATGCCCATCTTCTCAGCCTGCTCAATCCAGCATTCCATGATTGCTCTTTCGGAGTCGAAAATAACTCCATCCATATCAAAAACTACTGCATCATAATTTTTCATTTTTATGCCTTTCGATATATTTTACTGTACTCTTGTGTAATACTCATTTTTTAATACCATGTTGCACCTGCTCCATGATTCATCTTTGTAAGTAAAGGCATTCTCTGTTGTACCACTTTCTTTAAACCCGGCCTTGAGATAGCATCTCTTTGCTCTTTCATTTTCCGGAAACACGCATAGCCAGAGAGATTTTGCTCCTGTTTTCTCAAAAGAATGCTTGGCTATGAGCCGTAGCATTTCTCCTGCTACGCCCTTGCCCCTATACTCAGGATCAACCACAACAAACTTGAGCATCCCCCTGTTTGTCTCGTCATCTTTAGAGTAGCAAAAGAACCCCACTGGCTTGTTGTCATCCAAAGCTGCTATATACGCAGTATCTCCGTATTGCGCTTTTTTCGCTGCAAGGACATTAGCAAAATCCTCTTTTTCAAGCGGGTATTGGAAATAGTTTGCGCACCACATAGCATGCGTTCTTTCATCTGTTACCCAGTTTTTAATTACATCAAAGTCCCTATCGAGGTTGAATTCTATAAGTTTCATCTTTGTTGCGCTTTCTAGTTATTTGTATTGCATGGATTTCTCTTTTGCCAAAATGATAGCAATTACAATGATCAATACTCTACAGCCATAGGAAACATAGGCATTTCCACCCTCTGCCAATTGTGAAAAGACATTTATCATCGCATGGGTCATGGCGCATAACCACAGGCTTCCTGTGACGTTGAAGATTGATGATAGAATGAAACAATTGATCAATAAGCCGATTAGGAACGGGATCGGGTCCACAACATCCATTGTTCCTTCCACATAGAAGTATGCAAA
>JAFPVA010000140.1 GCA_017413105.1 Butyrivibrio sp.
CACGTTTAAAGATGTTCATCCAGGCCAGAACTTAAGCTTGGCTTTTGTTCTGTCCGTTATTACTTTTGGTTTGTTAATTCTGAATAATTCTCTTGGAATTTTTCAGGGTTGCATTACTGTTTATTTGTCAAGGTGCTTCGTTGTTGCTGTTCTCAGCCGCAACTCATTTAGAATAACACAGCTTTGATTTCTTGTCAACAACTTTTTTAAAAGTTTTTTAAATCTTTTTCCGAAGCAGTTCTGTGATCACCCGGGTCAAAGCCTCTGTTCTTAAGTGACCGCCCTCTCTGCAACGGGCAAAAGCTATTATAGCAAAGTGGTTTTGCAAATGCAACATCTTTTTTGATAAAATTTTAAAAAACTTTTGAGACCCCAATATTTAGCGTTTTGCAGCCTCTAATTCTCATTTTATAGTGGTATTTATATTTTTCCTCAATAGAATATTTCCTCAAAGACAATGCTCATAACATATTTTCAGTTCTATTTTTATATTTCTTTCTCTTTTATTATTTACTTCTTTTTTACTTTTCAGCTTCTATTAAAAAAGTATAAAGTAAATATTTGAATCCATCCTGATCTTTAATCCAATAATCCAGCTCTGCAAAATAGCAATTGACAAAGACATTCCATATTTGTATAATTATCTTTGTGTCCGACGTTAGTCAGACATTTGAATTCACAACCGCATATTGGTAGAGGAGTTCAGAACTGGAGAAATACTCAAGTGGCTGAAGAGGCGCCCCTGCTAAGGGTGTAGACCGTTCGCGCGGTGCGCGGGTTCAAATCCCGCTTTCTCCGCTTAGCAAAGAATACGGAAGTCTAGATATCTAGACTTCCGTATTTATTTGCTCATATTATTCTGTAATCACAAAATAATGGTTCAGAAACCTCATAACTAATTCGTGATTCTGTAATTTCATCAAAATAAATACTTATATACTCTCGTAAAGGTTAGTACCAAGCGAATCAATAACTACAATAGCAGGAAAGTTTTCTACCGTAAGCTTCCTTATTGCCTCAGTCCCTAAATCATCATAAGCAACCACCTCAGAAGCAACAATTGTTTTTGACAACAGAGCTCCGGCTCCGCCTATTGCTGCAAAATATACAGCACCATTTCGGACAATTGCATCTATGACTTCCTTCGAACGTTTTCCCTTACCTATCATTCCAGACAATCCAAGATCAAGAAGTCTGGGGGTATACTTATCCATTCTGCTGGCAGTAGTCGGTCCCGCAGAGCCGATAGGTCGCCCTTCCCTCGCCGGTGAAGGCCCCATATAATAGATCGTATTATCTTTAATATCTATAGGAAGTTCTTTCCCCTCATCAAGAGCCTCCGCCATTCTTTTATGAGCTGCGTCTCTTGCTGTATAAATAGTTCCCGAGATATAAACCATGTCTCCGGCTCTAAGCTGGGCCAGTTCTTCTTTGGCCGTCGGGAGAACAATTCTGCGTTCCATATAGCACCTCTCCTGCCATTTTTAGCACGTAAAATACCTGAATTTTGCAAGTAAACTTTCTAAACAAGCTATAAACTGCAAGTTTATTCTTTTCTAATAAATTACTCTATCTATATATAGGAAGAAAGAGCTTTAAAATACATCATATTGTTGTTGTAACATGCCTGTTAACGTGGCAACAGATATTAATTGCAAGAGGAAGTCCTGCAATATGAGTTGGATAAGTATTGATGTTAACAGCCAGCGCTGTTATGCGTCCCCCGAGTCCGGCCGGACCGATACCGGTTTCATTTATGCGTCCAAGAACCTCTTCTTCCATTTTTGCAACATATTCAATTTCTGAATGCTGTCCTACCTGTCTTGTAAGAGCCTCTTTTGCCATCTCAGCACATTTCTCAAAGGTGCCTCCCATTCCCACTCCAACAACCATTGGCGGACAGGCATTGGGGCCGGCATCTTTGACTGCCTGAATAATTGCGTTCTTTACGCCCTCTTCACCGTCAGCAGGCTTTAGCATAAAGACTCTGCTCATATTTTCGCTTCCGAAGCCCTTAGGAGCACATGTTATCTGAACATTTTCTCCGGGAACAATATCATAGTGGATTACCGCAGGCGTATTATCACCTGTATTTTTTCTGATAAGAGGATCTCCAACCACAGATTTCCTGAGAAAACCTTCTGTATACCCCTGTCTCACTCCTTCATTTATCGCATCGGTAATATTTCCCCCGATAAAATGAACATCCTGTCCCACCTTTACAAAGAACACAGCCATACCTGTATCCTGACAGATAGGTATCTGATCCTGTACTGCAATTTTAAGGTTTTCCTGAAGCTGACCCAGAATCTTTTTCCCTAGTTCGGTTTCTTCACAATTCTGCGCATTACAAAGGGCTGCCTTCATATCTGAAGACAGCTCATAATTTGCATCAATGCACATTTTTTTAACTGCTGTTGTAATCTCTGCAACATCTATTTCACGCATGCTTTTCTCCAACACCACTGCACATATCAGCCGACAATCTGATTTTTAATCTCCACAAGCTCTTCTGCAGATGGGCTTGATGGCTTCCATAAAATACGCTGACCATCGTCTTCATATCTTGGAATTATATGGAGATGAAAATGCATAACAGTCTGACCGGCTATTGCACCATTGTTCTGAACAAGATTAAGACCATCACATCCAAGCTTTTCCTTCATCTTTCCGGCTACTGTCTTTGCAACTTTTGCAGCCTCAGCCACTACGTCTTCAGGTATTTCAAAAAGATCTGCATAATGATTCTTTGGAAGAACCAGTGCATGTCCCTTAGTTGCAGGACCATTATCCAGAATAACCCTGAAATTGTCATTCTCAAATATAGTATTTGACGGAATCTCTCCCTTGGCTATCATACAAAAAATACAATCACTCATTACACTATTCCCTCCATATCCTTTTTATTATTAAATATAATAATATTTATCACACCAATCACAAAACCTGTTATGAATCCTCCAAGATGAGCTACTGTGTTGGCTCCACTTTGGAAAAAGCAGGCCTCAATAACGAACAGAAATAAAAGCAGAAGCCTTATGAGCATCGATCTGTCCTTTACCAGTTCCTTCCTGTTGATGACTATCCAGACCATCAAAAATCCCACCAGGCCCATTACTGCGCCGCTGGCACCGACAGAGATCCAGTTCAGCTCATTCTTTGTCTCGTAAGCCATCGATAATAGGTTGCCAAAAATACCGGAAACAAAATATAAAAAGAAGAATAGTCCATGTCCTATATAATTCTCTATGATTGCTCCGACAATCCCAAGCATGATCATATTATTAAAGAGATGACCTGTGCCCGCATGTAGAAAAATAGCGGTCAACACCCGGTAAAACTGGCCCTCTTCCACCACGCCTTTAGTGTAAAGAGCTCCGTCGTAATACCAGGAAGGCACAAACATACTACTTATAATAAAAACCACTACGTTTATTATGATCAGTCCTATTGTCACATAGGCAGATTTATATATCTTCTGTTGATTTTTTATAAACTCTTCGCTTGTACTATCTATATTTGAAGGCATTCATTGTCACCTTTATTCAACCATCAGGTCAAACAACTGATCCATACATCTGAGGAGCTTGAATTCACCCTTCATCTTGAAATTTCCTGCCATAAAGGCTCTCTGGAAAGACATTCGTCCATCCAGTATATCCTCAAAGACTCTCTCATCAGATGTAATAACTACATCGCATCCCTCTTCATCTCCGGTACGACAATCGCATTTGCCATTGTCTACATCTATAATGACCGGCTTAAGCTTGGGATTATCCTGAAATACAATTTTATATTTGGAGCGCACTCCTGCAACGGGAGTAAACTTCTTTTCCAGAATCTTCACATACTCCTCAGAGCTGCCACGGGCCTTCTCATCCTGCCCCATCTTGTCTCTGAAGATACTTGCAAGCTCCTGCAAATCCTCTTTCTGAGTGCGAACATAATTATCATCGGATGCATATTCAGAAAGCTGCTCTGATTCCTGAGGTGTAAGCTCTATTCCCTTAGCAACAGCTACCTTGTTTATAACAGCCTGGTTACTGGCCGGGAAAACAGCCATCTTCTGATTGATAGTCCTGTAGATATTCTCAGTTTTTTTCTCAATTATCTTGGAATACTCGGTACTGTTCTCAAACCTGGTGGTATCCGCTATAAATCCGCACATTCCCTCGCAAGGGAGACCTCCAAGCATTTCCCAGGCTGCAGCCAGACTCATCATGCCTTCACGCTCTCCATGAGTCGTGGACATTACAACCGGTGCCATGTAAATCTCTTTTATCCTGTCCTTATCGCCATAGAGCCAGCAGGCATCAAGAAATTGCATCATATAACCGCCAACACCATACCATTCCACTGTGGATGCCAAAATAACGCCATCTGCATCCTTGAGTGTATTGGGAAGCGCAGTTATTCCATTTCTCTGCTCATATAGATTGTATTGCTGAACCTTAACATTTAATTCCTGCAGAACTGTTGTGATCTGTGAGACTACGTACAAAGTAGGATCGTCTATGATTCCTCTGCCGCCATAATAGATATTAATCTTCATGAATACCCCTCCAACCAGTTAAAGGTATTATACCACAAATCATCTGCAGTCGAAGCAAATTCTACCTATTCTGACTTCGTCCCCTTCCTCGATAAATGTGGCTTCCTGGGGATTTAAACGAAGACCGTTTCTGAAGGTTCCGTTGGTTGAATTAAGATCAGTAACAGAGATTCTTCCGTCTTGATCCTTGGAAAATCTGCAATGTATTCTGGAAACACTTTTATCATTTATCACATTATCCACGCATCCCTGAAGCTTGCCCACTGTTAAAGGAAGCTTTGCAAGATTTATCCTCAGTGTCTTATCAGTGTTTCTACTATATAAAGTAATATCTCTGTTTTCCTCTTCTCCGACATCAAGTAA
The DNA here is from genome assembly GCA_017413105.1 of Butyrivibrio sp. Lineage (GTDB taxonomy): Bacteria > Bacillota > Clostridia > Lachnospirales > Lachnospiraceae > Butyrivibrio. Next base: position 4,916 of record JAFPVA010000140.1, read on the forward strand.
AACCGTCTCGTCTCCGCCCTTTACTGAGCTTCCTACACTGATGCGGCTCTTATATGGAGTCATATCTATGGGTTCTACAATATCTTCTGTTTCCTCCCAGGTATCGGCGCCTTCCGGATAATTGTCTTCTTCCTCAGGCAGGCTCTCTTTTTCACCGGCATCTTTTGAAGAGGCCTTAGCCAGAATATCCTTTATACCTGACAAAAATGAAACAATTCCCGTCACCATCGATACCAGCATTACAACTATCGACAACATATTTTCCCCTTCAGTAAGGATATAGTTCATTCTGATAAATACCATGGCTGCCACAAGAATAAAGAACAGAAAAGAAAACAGAACCTGGACCTTTCCGGTGATCTTTCCGGATAGCTTTTGCATTTTGCCAGCGGAAAGTTCAGCTTCTTCCTCGCAATCAATCTCGAAATCATCATCGCTAAGTAGGTCCTCGGTGCTTTCACTTATTTCACATACAGCCTCCGGAGAATCCTGCTTTTCACCCGGCTCATTCTCAAGCATCTCTCCGATTAGCTCCAGTACCAGCGCTCCGTCTGACTGAGCTTTTTCACTGCAGGAATATACCAGTTCAACCGCTTTTTCATCATCGTGGTCCACCAGTTCATAAAGCTCATCAATAAAAGACGAAAAACCCTTATCATCTTCCTGAAACGGACAGTATAAAAAGTAGAATTCACCAGTATTTAGGTCAGTAAAAATGCTTCCCGCATCAAGAACAACATTTTCAATGCCCAGGAGATATTCTGAGAGTCCCTCTAGGGCATCTTTTAATCCCGAAAAGAGCTTAAGGAGCTGTTCTGCTCTCATCCCTCTTGACGTAAATCTGTCCCTGATGCTCTGAAGAGAATTAATCTTATAGTAGAGGAAATATTCGTTGTTAATTATCCTCACATCACAAGGGACAAATCCTTTTAAATTGCCGGTCTTAAGGATCCGCACCTGATAGCTATCCTTGTTGGTATAGTCAAGTGCATTGCTCTTAGCAACAAGATAATTATGTTTTAGTTCTCTGTAGTATTTGTATTCCATGTATTTATTACTCCTTCAATCCTATGTCCTTTATGCGTTTAACAGTTCTAATATGTCCGGCATAATCTCTTTTTGTGGCAATCTGATGCATTTCGATTTCCCAACCGCCCCCAAGTTTTTTGAAAGCTCTGCCGATGGCCGCATGCCTTACAATAGTGCTTCCCCAGACCTCTATCTTTTTTCCATTAACTACTGCCCTGAAAGCAGGCGCTGAACTCCCATAATATTTGCCTCCTGCAACTTTTGCACTCTTATTCATCACATATCCGCCCATGTCGCTGTCATATTTTTCATCATTATTATTGCTGGCCCTGAAAGCCAGTACATAGCAGTCCTGCGACAACACACATTTTGTATAGAGATAAGAAGAAAAATATATAAGCGACGCAAAAACAAATATTACAACCGGTATGACAACCGCTGCCTCTACCGTCATATATCCCTTAAACCTGCGCAAGAAACGTCACCCCCACTCCTATAGCCAGCATCGGCACAAACGAGATTCTTGTATTTCTGTTACCTTTTCCAAGCACCAGGATAAACAGTGAAAGAATTGATGACAGAGTCAGTGCCACAACAATGCAAAAACAAGTCTTTTCAAAACCAAGAACAGGCGAAAAGCCAAGCATCATCAGTCCGTCACCGTAACCAATGCTCTCTCTTGTTGCAAAAGCCAGAAAAACAAATATCAGTCCCGGAATAAGCGAAGCTATCGCCTCTAATATCCCACCTTCTCCTCGAATAATCTGACTAGCCACATAAACTATAGATACTGCCCCGCAGCTTGCCGGCAGCAAGAGCGATATCTCTTTTGTAAAAAGATCCTCCGTCGCAGCAACGAACATAAGGATCATTATTATTATCCAAAACAACATGTCTTTTCCTAGCCGCATGAACTACACGGACCTCTGCCTCCTGCTTCTGATATAGGTATGGTATATATTTTTCGCTTTAATCCCGGGCAATCAATTCGCCCGTGATATCTGTTACCGTATGTTGTGACAAAAACATTTCCTCCGGATATATTGTTTCCACAGTATTCACAGGGATAGTACCTGCCTCTGTCGGCATTTCTTTCTCCAGAAAGTCCGCTAAAAGCAACGCTTCGGGCACTGGACTTAAGATGAGTGCAGTTTACGTCCCTATGAAATACTGTTCCATGCTCCGTCACATAAACCATTTCTTCTTCAGTCAGATCTGTCTGTAATCCACCGGAAATGTCATACCCCGTCCAGGCATGGCCATAAAACCTTGATTCCACGCCAAAGCCTGTGAAACCCACCAGTTTTACCACCGGATGGACCTTATAATCCACAACGATATCTATAATGTCATCGCCCTGCATTATCTTTGAGGAAAGAAAATTCAAATCTTCTGCGCCGTCCATTACCATACTGTTTTTAAGCCTATCCTCAAGGCTGTTTCTAACACTCTTTGACGCATAAAGACTGAGCGCTCCGGCTTCAGCAAGTCCTGCCTCATCTGTTCCGCCGCCTAAAACCACTTCTTTTCCCGTGTTAATATCGAATGCAAGCTGCATGAGTTCGCTCCCCGTCTGGTGAAGTACAGCTTCCATATCTGACTGGATCTGAATGATCGAGATTGCCGACATTATATTAAGGAAAAAGAAAATGAATAAAGGCAGAGCTATCGATGCTTCCAGGGTCATAGCTCCGGACAAGCGAATTTTTCGCTTATTCTTCATATCCATATATCCTTTCTATTTTGGCCTCGTAGCCAAACCTTGTTCCCACGACAATCTCTGCACGGAGGACATCTATACAGTAGTCCAGCATAAATCCACTGTTTCCGTTGGTTTCTCTGACATCCATTTCTATTACATCCATCATTCTCGAAATCTTTTCAGACATTGGAGTCATCAGAAGCTTTATCCTCAGATAGTCCTTATATTCCAGGCCTTCGCCGCAATCTCCCTGTCCAAGATGCCCTCTGAAATTAAACATCTCCATAATGCCTAGCTTCCAGGTAGAATCACTTTTAATAAGAGGTACTCTCCCTCCCTCGAACAAAATATTCAGGTCTGAGATTGATTCAGCAAAGGACCATGCAAGCAGAATCGAGTATTTTATCGGTTCCATCAGCTCCGGTGCCAGTGCCACGGCGGAAAGCGCTGATGCTATTGCTGCTGCCTGCTGAACCTTTGAGGGGCAACCCAGCAGATACATCAGATTTGAAGCTTCCCGCCATAGAAATATGCATTGCGCTGACTTTTCAAGATTTCCATAATCGCTGTCCTGCCCGAAGGCAAGATATTCAAGTTGATATTTTAAAAGAGCTTTATCCATTTCTTTCCCATATCTGCTGCATTTCTCGTAAAAATACTCGTCAATGAGAAGCTCATCTGCGCCGGATGAATCACTATCCTTTAGGCCGGTTCCCTTATTCAGGCTTCTTCCGGAAGCATACAGAGACTTATCTATCCTTTTCATGGAGAGCTTTGACCTGTCCCGCATGGCAAGATTGAGAACGCCGATTCCTCGCTGTGCATTGACTACATCTGCGGGATTTCCAACGGCAACAATCTCCTCTTTTCCCTCTTCATCTATGATCCTTGGGGGAGGAATGGAGTCAATCTGTTGCTGGTTCTGCCTTGCTATTTCCTCCACATCCATAGAATCTATGCCGCTTCCGCTAAGCCCGTTAAAGTTCGAAAGAACGTCCTCCAGCACTGCTCCTACAGGCTCAGCCGCCATATAAGAAAGGATTTGGCGCTTTAATACCGCTCCTCCATTGTCAGTTGCAACGCTGTACCCAGTAAGATCTGCCTCCTTACAGAACATGGCTGTCATTGTCTGTGCATTTGCCAAGCCTCCATAGGTGCTCCTGTCAAAGTTCTTTTGAACATAGTGACACAGATGCTCTTTAACATTGTTTAGCGAGTGGACTCCGCTGCCGTAAGACGCATCAACCATCATCAGCCCATATTGGTCAAAAAGTTCTCTGCTATACTCTGCAAGAACAGAGTTCATCGCTATGTCAGCCACACATTCGGTTTTCATCCTCACCGCCCCGATTCTGGCACCGCTAAAAAGAGCCAGGACCAACGAAAGGATTATCATTATAGACAGGGATAAAAAAACAGTGACAGATCCCTTAGTTCGTGATCTCACGTGTTTCAGCCCTGATAGTCTTGAAAACATCTTCTACAATCCCGTTGATTTCTTTTTTAAACACAATTACGAGCCCTATGAGCACCACGACCATTTGTGGTCGGGGTCAGAGAATACAGTAATATCAAGTGTTTCAACGCAATACACAATGTATTTACAGTCCCAAAAAATGAGTCAAAACGTCATTTTGACGTCAGTTTTTGCATTAGGCGACGTCGTTTTGACGTCAAAGAAGCCCTAGCATTTTCAGCCAGGGCTTCAAGGTCACATATTGATTAAATAATTAAGAATTGCCAGCATATCTGTTTCATCAAGGCTCTTTTTTACAAAAGCACTTCTGATATTCCTGTCTATTCTTCTGTAGGTGGTTTCTATATATGTTGTAGAAACATATTCTTCAAACTCAGAATTTGGAGCAATCCCGCTCTTAGGCCTTTCAATGACAATTCTCTCGTAGATAACTTTGTCACAAGCCTCAGGTGCCGCCTTGCACATATCGATCAATCTCCTATCGCAGGCAATCTCTTTATTTGTGGTTTCATCCAGCCTAAGGCGAAGTGACTGACGGTAAATATACATCTCATACTCAGGGTAAGCTGACATGTCTTTCATAAATTCCTTAATAATCTCCTGTTGCTCAACCGAGTCGAACTTCTTTTCTTTATAATTTGCTTCATAATCCGTTAAGTCTTCAAGATATGAAGCATCTTCCATCGCAGCCATTACATCCCAAATCTGATCCATAGAAAGCTCCATAGAATCATTCGCCAAGTGCTGGTTCTTGAAAATGTCTTCCACTTTGAATACGGTACTACCATTTTCCATATGAAGAGCTGCCATGATCTTTTTCACATGACTTTCCCTCTTCATCTGATATTCCTTACGCTCGCGCTTCATTCCAATGATCTTTTTTGTTACACCACGAGTCCGCGCCCTGACAAAAGCATCAATAGAATATGTCTGAGTGCCCTCTAAGTATGCAGGATTATTGAACTTGTGGATTTCTTTGAGGATGTCCATTCTGAGTTCATTCTTATAATCATCCTCATAATCATCCAGTTTACCGGGTGTCATTTTGATAACACGTCTTGTTTCTGTGCAAATAGTCTTTTCAAATGCTTTGCACATTTCATTTTCAATTTCTTTCTGCTCCTTGGAGCCAATGGAAGATACAAGTTGCTGATTTGCAACGGAAGCGCCGTCATTTCTTAAAGCGCCAAGAACCGGAGACATCCTTGTAAGATAAGCTGTTGCTGTCTCCTTCTGTGGATCAAAAATAAACTGTTTTCTCATTTTCTTTACCTCCTACTGGGTTGTGGGGCACAATTCGCCCTAATCCGGAACTCCGGAAAAACTTTTCCGAGGTAAATATGGAAAAATGAGTTATAAATAAAATTCTCTGTACAACGCCTCTTCCAATTTCCTCGGAAGAGCCGCAAAACGGAGGAACAAAAAAAGAGCCTGCAAAACAGATCACCTAATATAGGTGTTCACTCCGTTTTGCAGGCTCTGTGCTATCCTTAACAGCCGTATGCCTTCTTAATGAAGGTCATCCTTGTTAGCTGATTAAGTGCATCTCGCTCTTAACAAACTCTTGGATTTCTCGCCGACCTTACAGTTCTGTCACGATAATCCTCATTTCAGTATTCAATTAAATAAGTGAATTCAGTATCTGAAGCTTGCCTCTACATGCTTCAAACTTGCTGAGAATGTCTTCGTCTTCGTTATTTTTTTCCTCATATGTTACGACAAATCCATCTACTACCCAGCCTCCAAATCTTGCATTACAATCCTTGTTCTTACAAATAAATCTATCCATACCAACTTCTGTTACTGTGGCACGGGTACCGCACTTAGGGCAACAAACAAACTTACCCCTGGTAACAACTTTCATCAACTTCTCACCTCCATCATCATTATTTTTCAATGACATGGACGGCAAAGGGAAACAAATCCGTCAATGAATTATAGCAGCCTATGTTCTGTACTCCTCTATCGAGGGTGGGATAGCACAAAACCATGTGGAACCGCACTATCTGCACTTAAATGAAATAGTAAATTCCAGTTTCAAAAACTTTCGATAAAATGCGGATTTAAATTCCGATTTTGCACCTTAACAACTTCATATTTTTGCCATATAATGAGCCCATAAGCAC
>JAFPVA010000141.1 GCA_017413105.1 Butyrivibrio sp.
GGTTCTTTCGTTCCTTGTATTTGGAACATCAAGAACCGTCCCCTGGTTCCACCTCGTTTCATCACCCAAAAAAGTGAAACGAGAGAACCGTCCCCTCGTTCCACTTATATTTACAGTGCTTTGGCAAGTTCTCCTCTTGAGAGGATTGCAAGCTTCTGGGTTGCTCTTGAGATGGCGGTGTATAGGCAGTGTCTTCCGAGAAGATCATCGGGGTAAGACTCTGAGTCGCCATCAGCAATGATAACGTGATCAAATTCAAGGCCCTTGGCAAGAGGAAGCTCGATCAGAAAAGCTCCACTTGCCGGCAAAGAGCCGTTTTCAGAAATAAGAGGCAGATTTTTATCCTTAAGGGCTGCGCTTATTTCTTCAAGTTTAAAGGCGTTGCGGCAGATTACTGCTGTGAGGCCTTCTTCTTTATTAAATTCATCAATGAGTCCGGAGAGTTCTTTATAATATGCGTCATCAGAATCAAAGGATTTTACTACTGCTTCGTGGCCGGGGCGTTTAACTGAGGATACCAAGAGCTTTTTTTCCTCAGGCAAAATCGATGCAAACATCTTAGTAATCTCGGGAGAACTGCGGTAGCTGGTCAAAAGAGGCAGTTCAACGTATTCTTTGTTATCGTCTTTAGCCATTTTCTCGATTCTGTCAAAGGTTACAGTTCCTTCACGGATTGCCTGGAATTCATCTCCAAGGAGCATGAAACGTGCGCTGGGGAAGTACTTTCTAAATACCATGAGCTGGGAGAGAGTATAATCCTGCACCTCATCCACCATGACATAGCGCATGTTACGGTCGCAGATTCCTGTAAGCTCCATCCAGGTGTACAGCCACTCGGCGGCTGTGATATGTTCACTTCCAAGGATACGCTGTGCAATGCGTGAGACATTTACCCAACTGCAGTGTCTGATATTCTGAAGAGCGCTGCCAAAATCGTTCTCGATACGATTTTCTTTTCCTTCCTCGGTCTTAGCTTCTCCATCAGCATCTTCGGAGATGTTATCATCCATATTTTTTATGGTATTTTTTGCCCTTGCTTCCAATTCGTCGCATACTATCTGGATAAGACGAACTCCCATAGGGAATTGAGAGTATTTTTTTACCATTGAAAAGACATCTTCCTTTGAGATTATCAGCTTGTCTTTTTGCATGATATCAAAAAAGTCTTGAACTTCGGGCTTTAGAGTCAGGAGCGCTTCATGTATCTTGTTCAGGCTCTCATCATCAGTGTAATCGTATTCCACGTCATCGAAAGGAACATTGGCATTCTGTGCAAATTCCTGCCAGGTAAGGGTAAGAGGATTGGTCTCTCCAAGATCCGGAAGGACATTGTCTATGTAGTCCCTGAAAACAGAGTTCAGTGTCATGAGGCATACCTGATCCGGACGCAGAGTTTTTCTTTTCTGGTAAAAGAGATATGCGATACGCTGCAAAAGAACCGAAGTCTTGCCACTTCCTGCAATTCCGTTAACTACAAGAACGGGCACATCGGGATAGCGGATAACGGTGTTCTGTTCCTTCTGAATGGTTGCAGTTATGGCCTGCATTTTGGCAGACCGGGCCTGGGACAGTGAGCTTAAAAGCATAGGGTCTTCTATAGCAATCTGAGTGTCGAAGTAGGCGTCCAGTCTGTCCTTTTTTATATCAAACTGCCGTCTTACAAGAAGGTTTACAGGGATCTGTCTGTCCTCCACGGTATAATGAGTCTTCCCGTTTTCCTGATTGTAGTAAACCTCGGCAATGGGAGATCTCCAGTCTACGATCATCTGATCGTACCCGTTTTCTGAGATGGCAGACCTACCGATATAGTAGCTTTCAGGCTCCTCGCCTTCATCAAATTGAAGTTTTATCTTGGCAAAATAGGGGGATTCCAAAAGCTTATTTACTGTGTTCAAGCGATTTCCAAGGGATGAGCTCTCAACATTGTAAGTGTCGATATAGCGGTTCCAAACCTCGATTTCAGCCAGAGTTTCCATTGTGGTCTCTATATCCGCATAATCGAAACGGATATTATCTCTTATATCATTCTTGTCATCTACAGCTTTTTCATTTAATTCTGAGATCTGTTCTTCAAGCTTTTCCTTTATCTTAAGTAGTTTATTATAGGTCTTTGTCAGGTGGGATTGTTCTTTTTCGAATGTTTCTTTTTCCATAAACATGCGCCTTTCAAAAAATGTTTATTATCAGGTGCGATTGTAGTCGTGAGCATATGCAAGATACCAGGTGATAAGCGGCTACAATAGATGATGCTTATATAGTATAACATATCGGGCATTACATATATATAACTTACAACAGATGCACATTTCTGCCGATGAACAATTACCGGCATTCATTGTGTTATATTTATGCAATTTAAATTATAAAATTTTTGTAAACTTTTGACGTTGAAAAATATATATCGTGTGGTACACTTTGTTTTGCATTTATGAAAATTTATTTGGGAGTATGTGTTTTTATGAGAAAGAATTACTTAGACAATATCAGGTGGGTGACCGTTGTACAGGTTGTTATTTTCCATCTGATCATGGTTTTTAGCCCTTTAACGCCTGGTTTCGGATTTCCATTTAGGGAAGTTCAGTATCAGGATGCTTTTGCTTATCTGGTATATCCATGGTTTATGACTATTCTGTTCATTGTGGCAGGAATCAGTTCAAGAATTTATCTGGATAAACATACTATCAAGGATTTTGTTATAAGCAGGACCCGTAAGCTCCTTTTACCTGTAACTATTGGACTTGCATGTTTTGGGTGGATGCAGGGAGCTTTAACGCTGCAGATTGCAGGATATCTTGAGCCTATTACAGAATCCACTCCGATCATTCCTTATTATCTGTATGTTACAATATGTGGTATCGGCGTTTTATGGTTTGTTATCCTTCTTTGGAGCCTTTCTATGATCCTTGCGGTAATCAGGAGATTTGAAAAAGGTAAGCTGTACGCCTTAACAGCCAATATGCATATAGCTATTATTGTTCTTTTGGGAGTCGTGGCATGGTTCATAGGTCAGTATTTTAATGTGACCAAGTATCCTGTGTATCGTTTGGGCTTATATCCCTTCGTATTTTTCTTAGGCTATTTTGTTTTTGCGCACGAAGAGAATATCAAGACTATAAGCAAATGGAAGTATGTATTTATTGCCGGAGCAGTAGTCCTGGGCGCAAGATATGTATATGAGCATTTTGGTCATCTCTACAGCACTATGCCTGTTATGGGATGCAAATCGGCTATGTTCTATGGCTGGATAATGATACTTGCTATTTTTGGTTCTTTTTACAGCTGGCTCAATAAGCCAAATGCTTTCTGTGATTACATGAGAAAGAGAAGCTGGGGCTTATATATTTTCCACTATGTGATTATTTCAGCCTGTGCTTTAGTAATCAGGAAGCATACAGCCATGACAGAGATTCCCTGCTATCTGGTAACAGGTGGCGCAGCATTTGCAGGCAGCTTGTTATTAAATTATATAGTATCCAGAATACCATTTATGAGATGGTGTATTTTAGGAATAAAAAAGGAGAAGGTCGCGTGACCTTCTTTTTTTTGGTAAAATAAATATATGATATTCAGTTAATATAATGATGTATTGTGCGCTTGTTTCCTTCTATAGGAGGACTAAATGCCAAGAAAGATCAAAGATAAGAAAAGACGTTTTGGCGGGCTTCAGATCAAGTTTTTCATGCTGACTGTAATCATAGTTATTACTGCCAGCATAGCCTTTGCGGGTGTAGGAATTATCAGGCTCAGAAATTTCCAGAATCTGGCTAATGAAGCCGGTACGCAGCAGGCAGATATTATTTCAGATATATCGGCATCATCTATTGCAGTCATGACTGAAGACAGTATGATGGAGATTGCCGACAAGACAGCTAATGCAGTAAGCTGGGACATCTGGATCATGCAGCATGACACTTCGACTCTGGCAATACAGGTTTATGATGTTATAGCTCATCAGGAAAAATATGAGGAGAGGGAGATTTACGGACCTAAAAAAGATAATAAGGGAAGGCTGTCACTGCAGTTTTTGCAGGCCGAGGATGCCAATCCGACACCGGAAGACATGGCTCTTATACGTAAGCTGGCCAATCTTGAACCTATGATGAGGGAGATGATAGAGGGCAATCAGTATTATACACAGGATCTGATAATTGCACTTCCCTGCGGTATTTCCCTTAATATGGATACTCTTTCAGACATAAAACTGGATGATGACGGGAATCCTGCCTTTTTTGATGCTACAAAAAGACCCTGGTGGGATGGAGCCCGGGTGACGAAGAAAGCTTTTCAGACCTTGCCTTCTTACAGCCCGCTTCTAGGGGAAACAGAACTTGAATTTGGCGTTCCGGTATATCTGGATGATGAGCTGGTTGCTGTGGTAGAAGGGTCAATTACTATGGACAGAGTTGATAAAGATCTTTCAAATACCACTTATGGTGAAAGCAGCTTTTTTGCCATTTTTAATGAGGATGGAATTATTACCTATTCTCCACGGGAAAGTGGTGAATTGCGGATAGATAATGAATATAAGAAAAGCATATACTCATCCGGAAATGAGGAACTTAGGGATCTGGTGAAAGACAGCGTTAAAGGTGAATCGGGTTTTGCTAATGTGACGGTTGACGGAGAAGACTATTTTGTGGCCTATGGAAGTGAGGTTACAGGAGGCTGGGTGCTCTTTATGTTTGTCAAGGAAGATGAACTGGACAGGCCTACAGAGGAACTGGTTGATATAATAAATGGCATTACCGAAGAAACAATTGATGAGTTTGGAAATAGCTTTCTTGAATCCTCCTGGATAATACTTCTTGTCATAGGCATCCTTTTGTTTATCTTTATATTTGTGACTCTTTGGTTTTCCAACAGACTGACAAGGCCTATAAATCTTATGACGAAGCGTGTTGGGAATATTTCCGGAGACAGCTTTAATTTCGAAATGGAAAAAATCTTCCACACAGGGGATGAGATCGAAGTACTGGCAGGAACCTTTGCAGAGCTCTCTGAAAGGACAAAGAAATACATCGAGGAAATAACAAATATTACTGCAGAAAGGGAAAGAATAGCTGCGGAGCTTGATGTTGCAACCAGGATCCAGGCAGACATGCTCCCGAAGAATTTCCCGATTTTTCCGGACAGAAATGAATTTGACCTATACGCTACCATGACTCCGGCAAAGGAAGTCGGAGGAGATTTCTACGATATGTTCCTTATTGACGATGACCATCTGTGTCTGGTAATGGGGGATGTGTCAGGAAAAGGAGTTCCGGCAGCTCTTTTCATGGTCATTTCAAAGACAATGATAAAGAACCGTGCCCAGATGGGCGGAAAACCCTCAGAAATCCTTCATGATGTCAATAACAGCCTCTGTGAAGGCAATGACGAGAATATGTTTGTAACGGTATGGCTGGGAATCCTTACCCTGTCCACCGGTACTCTCATTCAGGCCAGTGCAGGCCACGAATATCCTGTCATTAAGAGAAAGGGTGAGGACTACAAGCTGATACAGACAGATAATGGTCTGGTGGCTGGTTTTTCGACCGATATAGAATATGATGATCTGACCTTTGAGCTTGGAGCCGGGGATTTACTGTTTATGTACACTGACGGACTCCCGGAGGCAACTAATGCCGAGGACAAGCGTCTTGAACTTGAGGGAATGCTTGACGCCATTAACAAACATAAAGAGGATGAGCCTGACGAACTTCTTCCGGATATACGAAAAGAGGTTGATGCCTTTGTAAAAGAGGCTCCGCAGTTTGATGATCTCACGATGCTGATCATCAGGTACAATGGACAAAATTGAGGTATTTCTATGAAAATGACTGTACTTACAGTGGATAATATTGAGGATTACCGCGATTTCATTGGGGCTGACATGGCGGAAAATATAGGAAGAAAATACTACCGCGGTTTAATAGCGGAGGATGGCAGCGAATGTTTGGGTGGCATAATCTGGCAATATAAAAATGCAGGCAATGAATGTGAAAGCTTCATTGAATGTTTTTTTTCAGAGAAGCTTCTGCCAAGAGGCTTTGGAATACCGGTATATGTAGGGAACAGGTCAGAAGGATAAAAGGCAGTAATGTCAGACAAAATAAAACCGTCACCACTTATCTGTATCCTCTTTTCCGGATGTCCGGTAAAGAGCGTAAGGATAAGTGGTGGCGGCTTTTTATGAGATATAAGCTTTAACAATCAATCTTTATTACGGCACCTGTAAGGTCAGCAAAGGTCAGGGCGCCGCGAATCACTTTTTTTTCACCCATCATATCGATAAGGGTTATGGTGTCCCCGTCGATGGAAAGGGAGCTCACATATTCCATCAGTATTTCATCCGGGTTGGATGCTTTAACAGCTGTAGACAGGCACATATTCTTTCCTCCATATCATAGTTTTTCAATCAGTTCTTTAAGAAGACTGTTGGCTGTTTCGTAGGAACTGACTACAGCCTTAAGGGAATCAGACAGATCGCTTTTGTCAAGTTTTTCAAGGACTGCATCTAATCCCTTAAGCTCATCTACATGATGAACATTATGCTCATGCATGCTGGACAAAAGAGCATTGAGCTTTGCGACTGAGTCGATCCCGCCGTGGGTATGGGTGTGCTCGTGATTTTCCATATTATCCTCCAATCTCTGTGTACTCATCAGGAGACACAGAATCCTTCATCATGTACGGAAGTTGTGTGTTGTCGTCGCGCTTCATGTTATCAAAGCGCTTTACCATAAGCGGCTCCCAGATATAATACATAAATTTTCCATCAAGATCCCAGTAAAAAACAGCGAACAGAGCGCCATAGATCGCAGCGCAGATTCCAAGGATCTTAAGCAGGACTTTAATAAACGTCTTCATTGTCTTTCCCCTTTTGCATTTTATTTTGCAGGTGTCAATAATTACCAGCTCTTATCATCGTCGAAGTCAACCAGCGTAGGATCTAGCGGCTCTTCGTGCATTACGGTGGTCATGTAGTCGCTTATGATCTTGCGTATCTCTTTTCTTGAGACCGTACGCTTATCGGGAAGAGCATGAGGAACCCAGATGGCATGAATGTTGCGCTTTCTGAACTCGTCCTCAAATACTCCGTGGATTCCCTGCATTCCTTTGCACTGCAGCTGATCGTACATGATGACCATGTCGCAATGGAAGCGCTCCATGTAATCGAAAAGAGAGAGGATGTGTTCGTGTCCGCCAACGGCCATGGCACGCATCGGCGCTTTCTCGTTCATCCAGGCAAGATCTTCAAGGGCATGCTCGTAGGAATCGGTCCGCAGATACTGGTCAAACATGAGGGAATCCATGTTTATTACGCAGTTGATACCCCAGCAGTTGTAAGCCCAGGTGCACCAGTGCGAATAGTAGAGAGGAGCACAGCTCCAGGCAATTGCACGGTGTCTGGTCTTGGGGAAGGTCTCAATCTTGTTTTTAACAGTCTTATTCATGATGCGCCTTACATGCTCATCTATCTCATGCCAGATAGGTCTGTCACCATCCTGAGAATAATAGATTCGGTAAAGAGCCTGAGCCACACCATTGATAGGATAGTAAGGAGTATTAGCTGCCACATCCCATTTTTCCCATTCGAACTCGGTGAGCTTATTGAAGGATTTGGCATATTTGACATACTGGTCAAAGTCGAAAGGAATACCATAGTTTTCTTCTATGAATTTCCAGCAGCCCTCAATTTCTTTCTGGCAGTGCTTCTGAACCTCCGGATCGTCATAGCGCATAGGCTGTGGCAAAGCATATAGAGGACGGTTTAAGAACCAGTCCTGAAGTACGCTGGTGGCAACGCTGCCGTCGCAGGCTTCATTAGTGGTGACCATGACAGGAGCGTAATCCGGATAATCATCCAGAACAAAAAGACCATACTCAGCCTGACACATTGGGCAGGGGTCTGAGGGCAGTCCAATGGACTGGGCTGCATCAATATAGTTAAGTACAGTGTGATTGTTTACGTGAACAGATACAAAGTAGGGAATCATCTCGAGAGGCACGTCATCGAGCACATCTCTCCAGGGGTAAAAGATACTGCCGCCAACGGTCTCATTATGGGCAATATTCTTTTTCCAGGTCTCAGGTTCCTTGCCGTCGTGGAGCTTTTTATCGGAGATGAACATGCGCATGAACTGGCGGATGGTCTCGCTGGTCATGCCGCGATAGTGCCAGGCAGAAGCCCTAAGGGCCTCGCCTCTCATTCCTTCCATACCTCTGTCATACCAGTGCATAACAGTGAGATAGGTCTGACCCATCCAGCGATAACGCATGGTTCCCTTTGCAAATTCTACGATGCTCTTTGGACCGCCACCGCCATATTTCATGATGTCGGTTACCATGTGAGCGTAGTTGTAGAGCCAAATCATGTTGAAGTAGTAGAAGGTGTCCTTTACGCCACGCCACTCACGGTGCTTGTAAAGGCCTGTATCTCCGACATAAAGATCTCCAAGGCGCCTTTCCTCATGAGGCTTTCCATAAATGAAATCTTTGGCAGCCTTTTTGAAATCTCTGGGCTGATTCTTTTGCTCGGGACTTTTTTCGACAACGAAAAGTTCACGATACTTAGCTTTTATATCACTCAACTTCATGCATCAGCCCTCCTTTCCTCTGTTTTGAATGTTCTTGAGTTCAATACTTTCAACAAATGCCTGGAAGCGGGTACGGAGCTGTCCAACGGCATTGTTTACGTATTCTTTTTCTATTGAACAGACAGGGATACCGAAATCTCTCGGAAGGATAACGGTATCTATGGTACGCTCATAACTCCAGTATTCACAGAACTTCATCTGGGAAATGATTATGCCGTCTGCCTTATATTCTTTTGCCACATCTGCAAGATACTGCTTCCTCTGTCGCATGATATGCTGATCCATGAAGCGGGGACAGTTGCTGGTTTCAAGATAGTGGCGGGCTATGGCGTGGAGAGGAGTCTCGCCTTCCTTTACTACAATCTCTTCCCTGCCGGGGAGAGAGCCGTAGCAGTGTCTGTCAGCCACAACCAGGGCACCGCACTCTTCGATGAGCTTCACAAAATCAGGATCGTCATCCTCGGAGCCCGCTAGAACTACCTTACATCTGTAGGTCTTTTTCTCATCGGGCTTTCTGGTCTTAAGCTGCTCGGCAATATCTCTTAGCTTGTCGATTATCAGATACTTAGGGCACACTAAAGTGCAGAGCATGATGATACAGAATTCTGTGCCGGTGATGGTAGGTTCATCCAGCTTTCTGTAACTGCCGATCTCTGTAATAAGACGGCAGATCTCATTGTGCTCTTTTATGGCAGTCAGGAGTGCTTCGTCGCTGGTATCAATGTCAAAGTGTTCCTTTAGCTTGTCCAGTACATGAACCTGAAGCTGCTTTTCATAATGTTCTATGGAATTGTCGTTTTTCTTAAACGGAACATCGGTGAATTCACAAAAGAAGTCGGGGTTCTGAATGATGTCCATAAGCTGAAGATGCTCCTGAAATCTGCAGGTTACAGTGCAGGTCTCGGTAGCCATCTGGGCATCAAGAAAATTGAAACCGCCCTCAAGGGCCCGTTCCAAAAGACACCTGCCATACATGCAGGTACGGTTGGACATATAGTAGGTTGCCATGTCCGGTGAAGAACTGCGGGGAGCGCGAAGACGCACTGAGAAACAGCCCGGAAGGTCAAGCAGGACCTCAGGCATAAAATAGCAGGTGTATCCAAGAGCGCGCAGACCATCATCTTTAGCCTTGCGGACCAGCTCATTATTGGCTTCCTGCAAAAGGTCTTCGAGCTCAAAAATGTGCACGAGATCTTTCATATTTAGTTGCCCCCTCTGATCATTATATAAAAGAATATACCATACTTAATGATAACATAAAGGATAGGAAACTTGAACGATTTATTGATTATTAATAATGTTGTAACAAATATGAAAATATGCAAAGTTATCAGAAAATTCACGGAAACTTTATCGGTTATGCCTTTCTGAATGTTTTGATTTTTTTTGTTATATTTCATTAAAATTTACTGTGAAAAATAGTCTTTTTAGGCTAAAATGATTATAAGGTTATTTCAGGGGGATTTTTTATGGGGGACCATACTAAGATCATTGCACTTACAGGCAAGGGAGGTGTTGGCAAGACATCTCTTTCGGCTTCTATTGTGCGTATTTTAACGGAGAATTATCCGGATTCTAAAATTCTTGCTATTGATGCAGATCCTGCAGTTGGATTATCTGTTGCGTTGGGGGTCAGACCACTTCTTACTTTGGATGAGATAAGGAAGAAAGTTGCGGAGGACGTTACAGGGAAACTACGAGACACACAGGATATTCTGGCGGAAGCCAAATTCCAATTATATGAAACTATGGTAGAGAAAAACGGCTTTGCTTTTCTGGCTATTGGAAGACCGGAAGCGGCAGGCTGTTATTGTGCTATAAATACATATCTCAGGAAGGTTATTGAGATGCTGGTAGATGACTTCGACTTTGTAGTCATAGACGGAGAGGCCGGTATCGAGCAGATAAACAGAAGGGTCTTGGAGAAGGTGACTCATCTTATCTGCGTATCGGACCAGAGCAGAAAGGGCCTTCAGATAATCGAGACCATAAAAAATGTGGCGGATGAGCTTGTAATGTACGACCGCATTGGCCTTATCGTCAACAGGGCACCGCTTCCGGAAAAACTTACGGAGAAAGAGATAGGTGGAGTGCCTGTGGCTGCTGTGATCAGGCAGGACGACGACATGACGGAGAACGATATCGAGGGACGAAGCGTCTTTGAACTTCCGGAGAGTTCGATTATTCTTGAGGGAGCGAGAACGGCCCTTAAGAATATGGAGATTATATGATGACAAGGGCATAGGTTATGAGGCGTTCCGGTGCTAATGATAGCCTTATGGCTTTGTACAGTATGAGTTCTTGGATAAAAATACAGAAATCCGCACTTGCTGCGGGTTTCGTGAGAACATGATTCAAGAGTCAACCAAGCCCTGCGACGTTAGTCGCCTTCAAATGGCTTGGTTGATACATTCTTGGATTTTATATCCAAGAATGTATGAGTTCTTGGATATAATTACAGAAATCCGCACTTGCTGCGGGTTTCGTGAGAACATGATTCAGGTGGCAAACAAGCCCTTCGACGTAAGTCGACTGGAATAGGCTTGTTTGCTGATATCTTGAATGTTTCATTCAAGATATCATAATAATATAACACGAGAGGGGGGCTTTCTTTGCAAGATCTGAAATATCTGATAACCTTTGAACAGCTTTTAGAGGATGCAACCAATAAGCTCATCAGAGAAGCTCAGGATGAAGGACAGTATGCTATTGGCTATACCTGTTATCATATGCCTGAGGTTCTTTTGAACGTTGACAACTGTTTCTCGGTGAGAATGCGTGCGCCCAGGATTGGCTCAACGGATATCTCAACCTACTATATGTCAAACTATACCTGTGAGTTTGCCAGGTCACTGCTTGAAAACGGAATAGAGGGTGGCTACAAGTTTCTTGACGCTGTGGCAGGAGTCGATGCCTGCTCAGCCATGAACAGATGTTATGAGCATCTGGAGATTCTTGAGTGTAATGACAAACCTCACTTTTTTGTAACTCATACCGATGTGCCCTACAAGGTTGAAAAATATAATGTGGATCAGGTTGCTACTCAGATGAGACTTAGGCTCCTTGATGTCATGCACGAAAAGCTTGGCACGAATGTTTCAGATGATGCCATAAGGAAGGCAGTCGAGGAACATAACGAGCTGTGCCGCATTATCACTCAGATTGGAGAGTTCAGAAAAGAGGACAATCCAAGGATAACCGGTTACGAGTTCCATGTTATCTGCCTTGTGAGCTACTGCTGTCCGACAGCCGGGATCCTTCCTATGTTAAAAGAGACACTGGAGGAGCTAAAGGACAGAAAGCCGGATGAAAAGCCCTGGTTCAGAGCAAGAGTTGTGGTTGTGGGTTCTGAAATAGACGACCTTAACTTTACAAAGCTTCTTGAGGAAGCGGGAGCGATGGTAGTAGCTGACAGATATTGCTACGGCTCTTTCCCCGGAAGAGAAGAAATAGTACTTAATGATGACGAAGATATAGTCAAACAGATAGCAAGGCATTACATGCGGACCAGTGAATGTCCGAGATATATGGCCGAAGAGAAAGTTCTCCAGAGAAAAGAAACTGTGGACAGACTGGCAAAAGAATTCAAGGCTGACGGTGTTATCTATGAACAGATGAAGTACTGTGATTTCTGGGCCTTTGAGAGACCTCTTGCAAGCCACATCATGACGGAAGAATACGGATGGCCGACGCTTTCCATCGACAGATCCTACAACGTTCATGCGTCAGGTCAGCTCCGGACAAGATTCCAGGCCTTTGTTGAGGCACTGGAGATCAAGAAGATCAGGAAAAGGGAGGTAATGTGATGAAATACATTGATCCCAAAAACTTCAGATTAAAGGACAATATAGACTGGAAGGCCCAGGCTGAAAACATGAAAGAAATCGCCGGTATCGTGGGCGAGATGATAAAGGAGACGGATTTTAAAGAAGTTGCAAGGTCTGTGGGGAAGGATGCAAAGGGACTTAAAAAGCGCCTTAACCATGAGCTTGACCTCTTAAAGAATATGTCTCCCGACGAGATAAAAGACCTTGTTTTAAACGGAGAAAAGCAGCTTGGAAAGCTTTATGCCTCCGGCAAAATGGCCACTGTCAGAAGAGAGTGGAGAGGTATAAAGGATACCGGAGTAGATTTTTATGAGTGGACCAAAATGTGGGGAATGCTCCTTGCTACTTTTTCCAAGGATCTGGTTCCTGCCATGATGGGTGCTGTGCACTACAGATGGATGATTTCCTATTTCTGCTGTCACTCCTTTATGGACAAGAATACCATGGGACTTAGGGGAACAGCCCTCAAGATGCACCATGAGCTCATCTATGCAATATTCAGATACGTTGCAGAGAACCTGGTTCTTCTCATGAAGTCCGATGAGAAAGTTGGTAACTGTAAAGAACTTTCCAAGAAGATAGTTCTTTTTGACGAGATGACAATGTCACAGATAATGGCAGGATTTCCGGACCTTATCGGAATTCCGTACCAGCTGATGCCGGTATTTCTTTTGTCTGAGATAGATCAGCTGGCTTGTATGCCATATATCGATGCGGTTGAGTCCTACGGACTTCCGTCGGATACCTGCCCGGTTCCGTCTTCGGAATGCGGAGCGGCAGTTGTGGATGCACTTCCTCATATGGGCGCCTGCTTTATTTCAAGCTCAATGCCTTGTGACGGATCTGTAATGGCATCCTCTTATACCAGCAGAAGATTCAAGGACCTTCCTACATATCATTTGGCTTTCCCTGTCAGATATGAGGATGAGTCACTTATGGATGCAGCGGTAAAAGACATTCAGGGCTGCATTAGATTTATAGAAGAGAACACCGGCGCAAAGTGGAACTGGGATGCATATTTTGCAGCCATGAAGCGCTTTAACGAAGAAACGAAATATGAGCTCCAGAAGTGGGAGATAAACCAGACTCCACATCCTCAGCTCATTGGTCCATGTTATGAGCTTTTCAGAAAGTGGAACTATGAGATGGACGGAGGTCTTGATCCGAGAATCATTTCGACCTTCAAGAAAGTCGACAAGCTCATGATGAAAGCTTATGAGAGGAAAGAAGAACCCTGGCGCGGCAAGATGAAGTACAGGGCAATTGTCTGGTCCATACCTGCTCACTACTACGCTAACTTTTCCAACTGGATGGCAAACTGTTGGGGCGTAGATATCCTTGTAGAGATGGAGTCCCTTAACTTCACCAAGCCCCTTGAAACTGAGGACAGGGAAGAGGCCTTCAAGGATCTGGCAAGACTCTACGAGCGAATGGTAATGAGAAGGCACACCAACGGTGGTTATGACCACGTGGTTACCGAACTTTGGAGACAATGTGAACTGTGGAATGTAGATTTTGTCCTTATGTATCAGCATGTTTCCTGCAAGAACATGGCTACGGTTCAGGGACTTTTCGAGGATCAGGCAAGGGAGCGCGGTATAAAGCTTCTGTGGTGTAGCCACGATCTGATGGATCCGAGAACTGTTTCAAGAAAAGATATGCGTGCTACGGTAAATGAATTCATGAGGACAGTCATGAAGGCAGAGCCGGTTGATCCTTCACTGGAGGATTTTGAAGACGACACATCCTGGTGATGTGTGTGATATTTGGACGCAAAGTATGACAATGTTGTGCTTGCACAAGACATTATCATAACTTGCAGACATAACAGATATGAGAAAAAAGTAAATTATTATATTTAGGAGGATTTTTTAAATGAAATATTTTGGCGGATGCGATGTAGGATCTACTTATACAAAGGCTGTCATCATTGATGAGACAGGAAAGATGGTGGCAAACACCACTTTAAAGAGTAAGATCATCGCTCAGGAATCAGCTGAGATGGCGATGAAGGAGGTTATAAGTCAGGTTCCGGAATTGAATAGTGCCAAGGACCTTGCTTATCTTATAGGTACAGGCTACGGACGAAATAAGGTTCCTTTTGCGGATGAGAATATTTCTGAGATTTCCTGCCATGCTATGGGCGTTCATGTAACGAATCCTTCAGTTAAGGCTATCATCGATATCGGCGGACAGGATGTTAAGGGCATTGCCATTGACACTGACGGAACCGTCAAGAACTTTGCCATGAATGATAAGTGCGCTGCCGGAACAGGAAGATTCTTTGAGGCTATGGCAAGATCCTTTGAGATGTCTCTTGAGGATTTCTCAAAGCTTTCACTTAAGGCAAAAAATGTTATTCCTATCACAGCACAGTGCACAGTATTTGCAGAGTCTGAGGTCATCACCCTTGTCGGTGAAGGAAAGCCTATGGATGAGATTGCAGCAGGTATCGAGATGGCTGTTGCAAAGAGATGTTTCGTAATGTCCAAGAAAGCAGGCGCTACAGATTCCATCACTCTTACCGGTGGCTGTGCAAAGAACGACGGTCTTAAGGCTGCCATAGAGCAGGTTCTTAAGCTCAAGGTTGTAAATCTTTCAACCGATCCTCAGCTCATGGGAGCACTTGGTGCTGCAGAGTACGCAAGACAGAAGGGATTGTCACGCTGACAAAAATAGTGATTTACAGAGAGGAAATATCGATGAGCAAAGCGCTTAAGATTTTCTTTAAGATAGTAAAAATATTGACCATCATTACGGGCGTTCTGTTCGTGGTGTATTTTTGGAATCTGGACCAGAAGCTGATGGCTTGGCTCTATTCACAGGTCAATAAGATATTTGATCGAAAGAAAGCGGATATTAGGTTCTAGGATATGAAATTATACGACAAAATAATAAATGATACTCTTGAGGTGCTGGAGGCTTCCCCACTTGTGGAGGATAGCTATCAGTATGATGAGACAAATGTCTGGAAGGATGCCGGGAACAGCGAGTTCATCATGCAGAGGGATGCCGCCTTTGAAATCGGCGGTGGCGGGGAACCATCAGTTAATTATACCCTTGTTACCACCTCGGGAATTGTTTCTGAGGATGAGATTTACGTATATGGCGAAGACATCGGGGACATTAGCGGAAATTCAGCTTTTGCCAGAATCGTGATATTGGAAACGGAAGACCTGGGCGAGGAAAGTGACCAGGAAAAAGCGTTTCAGGCCATCCGAAATCTTGAATTTGTCCGCTATCATGTTTTTCCCGAAGGATATATGGTCCGTGTATCGGCAAGGAGCAATCAGGAGCAGATAAGGTTCAGCAAAAATGCCATCAGGAAAGGTATCTCTTTTGCCAGAGTGGGAAATCTTTATATAAAAAAATATAAAGAAGTTCCCGGAGTAAAGAAGGTAAGAGTGATATTCATAACTGACAGAAATCTGGTGGAAAAGCTTCTTCCGAATGCAGATAAGGTGGATAACATCACCAAAACCTTGACGCACATTCTGGACGGACTTCCTACAGACTGCGGACATTGCAGCATGAAGCCTGTATGTGACGAAGTGGATGGCATGAGAGAGCTGCACCTTGGAAAACACTGACATTAGGCGAAAATAATAAACCGTAAAGGGGGAATAAGACTTGAAACAGGAATATGGATCTTTATTCACACCCTGGAAGATAGGCAATCTGGAGATAAAGAACAGAATTGTCCTTGCACCCATGGGGGGAACCTGTATTTTTGGCTGGATGGAGCCGGGCGGAAGCCATTTTGACAAAGAGGCAGCAAGACTGCTTCTTAAGGTTGCCAAAAATGACTGCGGTCTGGTAATACCCGGAATTGCACCGGTAAAGGATATGCTGGGCGGGAAGTGGCTCTACCAGAACAAGGGCAAGTTTAAGCAGCTAAAGAGCTTCATGGATGAACTTCACGGAACGGGAGCAAAGATGTTTGTACAGCTTACTGCCGGCTTCGGAAGGTCTTTTGCCATGACTGAGCCTCTGGCACTTTTAGTGCGTAATAAGCAGCTTGGAAAAATCGCAAGGCCTTATATCGATCCGGAGTATCTTACAGCTGCGCCTTCAGCTCTGCCTAACAGATGGGCTGATGACATCATCACAAGGCCCGTAACAGTTGAAGAGATACAGCACATTGTCTATGCTTTTGGTGAGACTGCAAGGCTCTGTAAAGAGGCCGGCGTTGATGGTATCGAGGTACATGCTGTTCATGAGGGATATCTTCTTGACCAGTTTACCTTAGGCTACACCAATCACAGGACAGATGATTATGGCGGTTCTTTTGAGAACAGATACCGCTTTGCTGTTGAGATAGTAAAAGAGATAAAGGCAAAATGCGGAGAGGATTTCCCTGTTTCTCTGCGTTATTCCGTTCGTTCCATGACAAAGGCTTTCCAATACGGCGCTATGCCCGGAGAGGATTTTGAGGAAATAGGACGTGATATGGAGGAGTCTGAGAAGGCTGCAAAATATCTGCAGGATGCCGGCTACGACATGCTCAACTGTGACAACGGAACTTATGATGCCTGGTATTGGGCACATCCGCCGCAGTACATGCCTCAGAACTGTAATCTTGAGGACGTGGCTCATATCAAGAAATTTGTTGATATTCCTGTTGTCTGTGCAGGTAAGATGGAGCCAACGGTTGGAGCTAAGGCTATTGCCGATGGAAGCATCGATGCCATGGCAGTGGGCAGACAGTTTTTGGCTGACCCCAAGTGGGTTGCAAAGCTGAAGAGGGGAAGAGAGATGGACATTCGTCCCTGCATCTGCTGTCACACAGCCTGCTTTAACATGGCTAAGCACGGAAACAGTGCAAACGATCAGGACCTTTCTGAGTCTGCAGGAATGTGCAAGTGCGCAGTCAATCCAAGAAGCATGCAGAGCAAGAAATACAAGGTCGTTCCAACCGCTAATCCAAAGAGAGTGGCTATAATAGGCGGCGGAATCGGTGGCATGGAGGCAGCAAGAATTCTGGCTCTCAGGGGACATGAGCCTGTTATCTACGAAAAGACAGGAGAGCTTGGCGGCGTATTTATTGCAGCCGCAGCGCCTGAGTTCAAGGAAAAAGACAAGCAGCTGATCGAATGGCAGAAGTATCAGCTAAGGAAACTTGGTGTAGAGATACATCTCAATACCGAAGTTGAAGCAGATGCTCTTCCCGAGGCTGACGAATTTATTATCGCTACCGGAGCAGAAGCAAACAGGATTCCGATTCCGGGAGCTTCTGAATTTGCGATGGATGCCACAGATTATCTTCTTGGCAAAAAAGATGCCGGCGACAATGTGGTCATCATCGGCGGTGGCCTCACAGGCTGTGAGATTGCACTTGACCTTTTCAGAAAGGGAAAACATCCTCAGATCGTAGAGATGAAGGATGATCTTATCCCGGTAAAGAATATGTGCCTTGCCAATACAAGCTATCTTCGTGACTGCTTTAAGACCAACAAGGTTCCGGTATATTTAAAGGCAGGGGTATCCAGGATAGAAAAGGATCATGTTGAAGTTCACACCAAGACCGGAAAAACTGTAAAACTTCCGGCTGACAGCGTTATCATGTCGGTGGGCTATCATGCTACACCGCTCATGCAGCCTGCTAAGAATGTTCATCTTCTGGGCGATTGCAAAAAAGTAGGCAACGTCCGCTCTGCATTCTGGGGAGCATGGGACATTGCCATGAAGATTTAAGGTTGTAAAATAGGTGAAACGAGGGTGAAACGAGGGTGAAACGAGGGTGAAACGAGGGGACGGTTCTTTCGTTCCACATTATGTGGAACATCAAGAACCGTCCCCATAGTTTCACCATTTTGTTGCAAAAAAAGTGGAACGAAGGAACCGTCCCCTCGTTCCACTTTCGTCTTTTATTTGAAGAATTCCATCTCTGCGTTAAGCTTTTCTGCAATTTCCTTCAGGCTGTTAGCAGATCCTGCAAGGGTAGTAACAGTAGCTGAAAGTTCCTGCATGGATGCTCCTGTTTCCTCTGAAGAAGCGGCGTTCTCCTCTGAAATAGCGGAGAGGGCGCTCATTGTATCAACAACGGCATTCTTGGAGGATTCGCAAGTGTCAGCACCCTGAGAAATAAGCTGAACTCCGCCAACGGTACTACTGATGTCCCCGAGCATTCCGTTAACGGCTTCCAATGTCTCGCCGAGAGCGGTCTGCTGATCCATGTTGCCCTGTCTAACGTCTTCAGCTGCCTGAACAGCTGCCTTGGACTGCTCAAGAAGGACATCCATCTCTTTTCTGATATCATCGGCCATGGCCTTTGAATCATCTGCAAGTTTACCAATTTCTTCAGCAACAACTGCAAAGCCTTTTCCTGCTTCGCCTGCTCTTGCAGCCTCAATGGAAGCATTGAGTGAAAGAAGGTTGGTCTGGGTTGCGATAGAAGCAATGCCTTCAACCTTATCATTGATATTTGAAACAGCTTCCTGAGTAGAAGCGATTGTTCTTGAAATCTCATCAATCTTTTCAGTCATCTCAGCAGAAGAATCCTGAAGGGATGCAAGGGACTGACTTGAAACTTCTGAAGCCTCTTTCATCTTGTTTGCAAGATTTGAAAGACTGCCTGTTGAATCCTGAACATCTCCGACAGCATCGCCGATCTTTCCTACGTTTTCAGAAGCACTCTGAATTTCATCAGCCTGCTGGGTAGCGCCGGTTGCGATTTCCTGAACGGCATTGGATACATCTTCTGCGGTCTGGGAAATCTGGTTTGCCATGTCTGAAAGTTCTTCTGAGGAGGAACCAACCTGGCTTGCAGATGCTTTGATACTTGAAACAATATCATCAAGTTTATCGATAACGGCGTTTGTATTACCAATCATCTCGCCAAATTCATCTTTTCTTTCCTTGGTATCATTGACTTTATCAAATCGTCCATCTGCCAAAGAGGAGAGGGAAACGTTGACAAGATTAACAGGCTCAACGAAGGCTTTACCCATAAGTACTGAAATGACTGCTGCAATAATGGCCATTATAACTCCGATGGCAATAATTATATATGCGGTCTTTCTTGAGGAAGATAAAACTATATTTGAGTCAGAGGCAACGCAAACTCTGTATTGTGATAGAGGCTCTACAACGTAGGCAACGTAGGCGTCATAACCTTTTCCGGTATCGACATGATAGAAGCCTTTGTCTTTTCCTGATGTCATGAACTCGGATGTGGCTCTTGAATCTTCTTCATGGCCATCTGTTCCGCCAATGGAATACTGTGAATGGGCAGCAACAAGACCTGTTCTGTCAGTAATAAATGCATCTTCTGCTTCCTCAGCCAGGAATTTATGGAAATCATCAAGGTTGTAATTTCGCTGAATGATTCCGTAGATTGTGCCTGAAGCCGAGTCTATAATAGGTGCAGCAAGAGTAAACTGACGTAGTCCTGTAGAAGCACTTACTATTACGTCAGAAACATAAGGAGTTCCTGCCATGGCTTTTTTGAAGTAATCTCTCTCATGAACGTCCACTAGTTTGCCACCATCAGTACGCATGATCTGCACACCGTCTGCGCCTGTGAGGGTAGTTGCATTACCGTCGGCAAGAACATCATCAACGCCCTGAAGAGTGCTCATGATAACATCATCTCCAATTCCGGCCTCGGGAGCTGAAATATAAGCAATAATAGTCGGATTTTCACCTACCTGTCTGATAAGGTCCATGTTTTCATTGATAATGGAAACAAATCTTGCCTCAATGTAAGAAGCCTGCCATTCCATGGATGACTGGGCATCTTCCATTGCCTTATCGGTAGAAGTTTTGTAACTTACGCCAATGGCGATGACTAGAGGGATTATTGCTATAGCCATCATTACAGCAATGACTTTTGTCTTGATACTGTTCTTAAAACTGATGTTAGATTTTGACTTTTTTTCTGAGTTTGCCATAACATGCCTCCATAAATTTTGAGAAATACCTACAGTGCAATTATACAACAATTAATTTAATAAAGAACATGAGTTGACGATATATAATAAACTTTTAATAACTTTTTGCATTGTGACAAAAAATGAATAATGCGAAAATAAATTATAAATGGAATTCGATTAAAAGATGGGGTATACTATTTTTTTCGTTTGAATAAAAATAAACAGGTTGGTAGCACATGGCAAAAGAAATTTCAAAAGATCATTCAAAGGATATGACAGTGGGAGTTCCCACAACGCTTATCCTTTCGTTTATGCTTCCCATGATGATGGGAAATATTTTTCAGCAATTTTATAACATTGTGGACACCATAATTGCAGGTAGGTTCATAGATGCCAAGGCCCTGGCGGCGGTTGGATCGACAGGCTCCATAACAAATCTGTTCTTCGCCCTTGGAAACGGGCTGGCAACAGGTATTGGCGTTTTAGTATCTCACAGCTTTGGAAGCGGAGATATGAAAAGTCTGAAAAGAGTAATCACAAATGCCTTTTGTATTGTTAGTCTTACTTCACTGTTCGTTGGAGGTCTGGGATGTGCTTTATCAAGATTTGTCCTTACTAACTTTTTGAAGACACCGGCTGAAATCCTGGATATGGCAGCATCGTACATGGCAATTACCTGCATAGGTTTTATCGGCACTGCACTTTATAACACTATTTCGTATATTATGAGAGGAGTGGGGGATTCTCAGACTCCGTTGTATTTCCTCATCGCGTCAAGCTTTATAAATGTGGGCATGGATCTGCTGTTCGTAATTGTGTTTGATATGGGAGTTGTGGGCCTTGCGGTGGCTACAATTACAGCCCAGGTAATTTCTGCTGCAGGATCGATTACTTATGCTTTTCTTAAGAATCCATTTTTTAAGATTGAAAAAAGTGACTGGAAACTTGATTTTGATATTATCTCAAAATGCTACAAGCTTGGAGGGTCAATGGCGCTGCAGAGCGGGCTTATTGCTCTGTCCTTCGTAATACTTCAGAGAGTCATCAACTCCTTTGATTATATGGTTGTAGCTGCATTTACAACGACCAGTAAGATTGAAAATATTGTAAATATGCAGTTTAAGGCACTACAGGATTCTCTTTCCACCTATACAGGTCAGAATATTGGGGCAAAAAAAGGAGACCGCGTGAAGCAGGGCTTTAAGAGCGGAGCTACCATGATGGCTGTATATGCTGTGGTGATGATCATAGTGATGGCGCTTTTGGGAGATGTTTTGGTAAGAATATTCATAGATGGTTCAGAGACTGAAATAATTGCCTTCGGATCAAAGGCAATGAGAATTCTTTCAGCTTTCTATCTGCCTCTTGGCATGATCTATGTATGCCGCGGCATCCTGAACGGAGCGGGAGACGCCAAGTTCCCGATAATCTCCGGAGTTGCAGAAATGACAGGAAGAGTTGTTTTCCCTGCACTTTTGTGTTCGCTGCCGTTTTTCGGTGCCTGGGGACTGTGGGTGGCAACCGGCGTGACCTGGACTATTGTAGGAACAACAGCTTTTGTCCGTTACAACATGAAGGACTGGAGAAACGGGCTGTTCTGACGGTGGAACGAGGGGACGGTTCTTCCGTTCCATGTATATGGAACTAAAAAGAACCGTCCCCGTAGTTTCACCTGGAACGAAAGAACCGTCCCCTCGTTCCACTTTACCTCAACTCATAAATCTTTGGTGAAATCTTAAGCTTTAAATAGATATCGGCATATTGGGATGGAGACAGATCTTCCACATAGTTTAGCTGGAAGTTCTTCTTTATTCCATTTTTTATGAGGATATCAGCGGCCTTATTATAGGCAATTGCAGCCTCGGACTCTGAATTATACTTGCCGACCACGTAGTTGCTCTTTACATGAATGACTGCCTTGTACCTGATAAAACCTTTTTCCGCAAACTGCATCACCCCGCGATATCGGTTCAGGATAATGATATTTTCGTACCTGAGATCAGTTGGGTCATCATTTACAAATTGATAATCTCTTCCTGCCACAGCGTAGCTTTTTATGCCATAACGCTGAAGAACAGACAACTGGCTCCCGTAGTCTGCCACGAAAAGGTGAGAGCCTCTTTTCATTATCTTGTGGGAGGAGTAGTAAAAGAGATCTTCAATGTCGAAGGTCAGTGAATAAGTAGGTGAAAGATAGTATTTAAAAAATCTGTTTTCAAGATATATGGGCGTTGAAATATACATCCCTTTATCCCTGTAGTTCACAAGAGAAACATACTTGTCGAAGGGGATATTCATCTTTGAGGAATAGGAGGAAATGGAGTAGGATTGATCCGAAAGAATTCCGGAGGCTTCTTCGTAAATTTTGCCTGCCATTTTTTCACTGTCATAGGAACCAAGGGCAATGTGCTTGCCCCTGAAAGTGATGGATGCTCTGTAGGATGGAGTGCCATCCTTTAAAGTTGTAGCGTATACACCGACAACATTCTTGTTTTTCAAAGCTTCTCCTTGTAAGTCAGACAAAAAATAAATGCACAACTTTAACAGTTCAAAGTGCTAAAAGAATGGTAGAAATTATCCGGTGGGATATGTTATACTGAATACTCAAGGGGAGAGCTCTTTTCCCCTATTTCTAAAATGCTCAACACCAAATTTACGCTATATCATTTATATTGTATCAATAAAAGAGGAGTAAAAGCAATGGCAAAGGAAGTTTTGTACAGCAGCACAAGAGGCGCCAAGGGGCAGATTAAGGCATCTGAGGCTATTTTAAGGGGACTTGCGACTGATGGAGGTCTTTACGTTCCTGATCACATCCCACAGCTTGAAAAAAGTCTGAGAGACATTTCACAGATGAGCTATCAGGAGGTGGCTTTCGAAGTAATGAAGCTGCTTCTTACAGATTATACTGAGGAAGAGCTTAAATACTGCATTTCTCACGCTTATGATTCCAAGTTTGATACTGAAGAGATTGCGCCAATGGCAGAGGCTGATGGAGCATATTATCTGGAGCTTTACCACGGAGCAACCATTGCGTTCAAGGATATGGCTCTTTCAATTCTTCCATATCTCATGACTACTGCAGCCAAAAAGAATAACGTAAAAAATGAGATTGTTATCCTTACAGCTACGAGTGGAGATACAGGAAAGGCAGCTCTTGCAGGTTTTGCTGATGTTCCCGGGACAAAGATCATTGTTTTTTACCCAAAACATGGTGTAAGCCCGATTCAGGAGCAGCAGATGGTTACTCAGAAGGGTGACAATACCTGCGTAATCGGAATCGAAGGAAACTTTGATGATGCTCAGACCGGAGTAAAGAAGATATTTACTGATCCGGAGCTGGCAAAAGAGCTTGATGAGAAGGGTTTCCAGTTCTCATCAGCAAATTCAATCAATATCGGAAGACTTGTTCCTCAGATTGTATATTACGTTTTTGCTTACACAAGACTTCTTAAGGAAGGCAGAATTGCTGATAAAGAGACGATAAACGTTGTTGTTCCTACCGGAAATTTCGGTAATATCCTTGCAGCATATTATGCCAAAAACATGGGTGTGCCTATCGCAAAGCTCATCTGCGCATCCAACTCAAACAAGGTTTTGTTTGACTTCTTCCAGACAGGAGAATACGACAGAAACAGAGATTTCGTCCTTACAGCTTCTCCTTCAATGGATATCCTTATTTCATCAAACCTTGAGAGACTTATCTATCATATCGCCGGAGATAACGCAGATAAAGATGCTGAATACATGAGACAGCTCACAAGCGAAGGCAAGTATGAGATTACAGATGAGATGAGAAGCAAACTCACAGATTTCTTCGGCGGCTTTGCTACAGAGGAAGAGACTTTTGCCACAATCAAAAATGTATTTGAGAAAACAGGATACCTGATGGATACTCACACAGCTGTTGCAAGCTCTGTTTACAGCAAATATGTCAAGGAGACAGGAGACAAGGCTGTTACTGTTATTGCCAGCACAGCAAGCCCGTTCAAGTTTACAAGAAGCGTAATGAATGCTCTTGGAAAAGGCGATGATTCCAAGGATGATTTTGCACTTGCTGATGAGCTTTCAGCTGTATCGGGAGTGGAGATTCCTGAGGCTGTTTCATCCATCAGAACTGCCGAGATCCGCCATAAGACTGTTGTGGACAAGGCAGACATGCAGAAAGCGGTTCTTGATTTTCTTAAGAAATAATGCAGGGGAGTGGGTACCTTAAGCTGACTGTGGATGGTTTCGCAGTTTGGTTTTGGGGACAGATGACCCGGGAGTAGATATGGATACATTTAATAATATTTTTGATATCGCCATAATTCTTGGCGGTTTCATGATCATTTACTATGCAGTACAGATGAAGGTCAGTGACATTATAAAACCGGGAATAATTGTTCCTCCGGACGTGAATGTCCAGAAACTTAAGGACAGGGAAGCTTTTAAAAAATATGCCTTCCCGAGGCATTCCATACAGGGAATCCTTTTGATTACTCTGGGAGCTGTAGGAATCTTTTTTGACCTGATAGGAAGAAGCGATATTCATATAATTATTTATGGAATTGCACTTGTTGTACTGCTGGTTGGAAATATGATCATCGAAAAAGGAAAGAGACAGTTTTATTAAAAAATAATGGAGGTGCGTATGGATTTAGGCAAGGGTTACTACTCGGAAAACACACCGGAAATTGTTGAACTATCGAATTTATCAAGAGAAGCAGACCTTATCGAGAACGATCTTTTTATCAAATATGATGTAAAAAGAGGTCTGCGTGATCTTAACGGTAAGGGCGTTCTGACGGGACTTACCAGGATTTCAGAAATTGTAGCAAAAAAGATTGTTGATGGGAAAGAAGTACCTGCAGACGGCGAGATTTATTTCAGAGGCTATGATGTCCATAAGCTTATTGATGCCGCGGTAAAAGAGAATCGCTTTGCCTTTGAGGAGTGTGCATATCTGCTTCTTTTTGACAAGCTTCCTACGGGAAAAGAGCTTTTTGAGTTCGAAAAGCTTTTGGGAATTTACAAGGGACTTCCACCAAGTTTTGTAAGGGACGTTATCATGAAGGCCCCAAGCAGAGATATGATGAATACTCTGGCAAGGAGTGTTCTTACCCTGTATGCCTATGATGACTATGCAGATGATGTTTCGCTTCCTAATGTCCTTAGGCAGTCACTGCAGCTTATCAGTATGTTCCCGCTTTTGTCTATTTATGGATATCATGCTTACAACCACTATCACGAGGGTAATTCTCTGATCATCCATCCGCCAAAGGAAGAGCTTTCTACAGCGGAGACGATCCTTTATCTATTGCGCCCTGACAGTCAGTATACAGAGCTTGAAGCAAGGCTTCTTGATATCTGTCTTGTGCTTCATATGGAGCATGGCGGCGGTAATAATTCATCCTTTACAACCCATGTTGTAAGTTCAAGTTTGACGGATACTTATTCAACTATAGCTGCGGCAATAGGCTCCCTCAAGGGTCCAAGACATGGCGGAGCCAATATCAAAGTTGTTCACATGTTGGATGACATCGAAGCTAATGTCAAGGATTGGAAGGACGAAGACGAGGTTTCGGCATACCTTGATAAGATCCTTAACAAGGAAGCCTTCGACAAGGCAGGACTTATCTATGGTATAGGCCATGCTATCTATTCCAAATCAGATCCAAGAGCTATGATCCTTAAAGGCTTTGTTGAAAGACTTGCTGCTGAAAAGGGAAAAGAAGATGAGCTTGCGCTCTATGAGATGGTGGAGCGTCTTGCACCAAGAATTATCAGCGGAGAGAGGACCATGTACAAGGGCGTAAGTGCCAACGTGGACTTCTACTCGGGCTTTGTTTACAGAATGCTGGAACTTCCGGAGGAACTTTATCCTACTATATTTGCCATCGCAAGAATTGTAGGCTGGAGTGCGCACCGAATGGAAGAGCTTGCCAATAATGGAAAAATAATACGTCCTGCTTACATGGCTATCGAACCCCGCAAGGAGTACGTGGACATGGCAGAGAGGTGAGATTTTTAAGCTAAACTAGGGTGACGATGAAACGAGGGGACGGTTCTTTCGTTCCATGTATATGGAACATCAAGAACCGTCCCCGTAATTTCACCGTCACCTTTTCTGTAGTTTTAACATGGAACGCAAGAACCGTCCCCTCGTTCCACAAAATTACAGGTTATATTTCTTTGCAATAAGAGGAGCGACCTTGGATGAACCGATACGGCTGCAGCCTTCCTCGGCGTAAGCAAGGGCGTCCTCGATAGTGCGGATACCGCCGGCAGCTTTGATCTTTACGTCAGGACCGATGTGCTTTTTGAAGAGCTTTATGTCATCAAGAGTAGCGCCTGCGCTGCCAAAGCCTGTAGAGGTCTTGATGTAGTCAGCTTTTACATCGGTAACTATCTTGCAGAGCTCAATCTTTTCTTCCTCTGTGAGATAGCAGGTCTCGATAATGACTTTAAGCAGCTTGTCGCCGCAAGCTTCGCGGATCATTTCAAGCTCTTTCTTTACTTCATCATATCTGTGGTTCTTAACATCACTGATGTTGACTACAGTATCAATTTCTGATGCTCCGTCTGCAATGGAATCCTTAGCTTCAACAACCTTTGAGGAAGCACTGTTGTAGCCGAGAGGGAAACCGATAACTGTGCAGAGCTTTAAGTTGTCGCCATATTTCTCGTGAACTCTCTTTAAATATGTCTGAGGGATGCACACTGTTGCTGTGCCGTATTTTACAGCTTCATCGCAAAGAGCTACAATCTGCTCCCATGTGGCATCTGCCTGAAGAAGTGTGTGATCGATAAGTTTAAGTATTTCTTTTTCTTCCATTTTGAAATCCTTTCTTAATGTGAAAACATTTTTTGCTTAATAGCTCACCTATTATATCACAGCTTTAAGCTGTTTAGTTTTGAAATAAATTCATCCTTTTTCTGATGCTGCAGTTCTTTGTCCTTGTAGAGCGCGGAGTCCGCCTCTACAAATAAATCTTTGCTACTTGCTGAAGGAGATGTGCAGCTTGCTACGCCAAGGCTAAAGGGAGGCACATACCCTAGCGAACTACTGCTTTCAAGAGCTTCCTGCAAAGTCTTTCTGAAATCCTCTGTCAGAAAAGCATCTTTTCCGGCTACAACAAATTCGTCACCGCCCCATCTGGAAGCTACGGCACTCTTGGACTTAAGAGCCTTCTGCAGAGCCTTTGAAAAGGCAACCAGTGCCTTGTCACCTTCATCATGACCAAGAATATCATTGATGCTCTTAAAGTAATCCATATCAATCATTATCAGCGTAAATGGATGTTCGGTGCTGCAGGAGGATATTTCCTCATTTATGATCTCGTTCATGCGCCCTCTGGTAAAGAGCTTTGTCAGGGCGTCGGTGTAAATCTGTGAATCCTGAAGTTCCACGAAAAGCTTCAGGATAACAGGGATAATGAAAAGCTCTATGGCAGGGAGATTCAAAAGAAATCCGATCAGGACTCCGCCAGCAGTAAAGTATAAAATGAACTTTATCTGGCTTTTATATTTCTTTTTTTCAAGGTTGTTCTTGGCTCTTTTTGCACACTTAACGGAAATGATTGTTGCACTGATCAGATAAATGTAATCCATCAGCAGAACAAACATCATAGGCGGCTTAAAAACAGCAATTTCTCCAAGGTCATAGATAAGGTGGTAAAGGGGAGTAAAGAACAAAAGAAGATCCACTGACAGAGGGACATGCATCAGGATTTTGCCCACATCCACAGAACCGATCTTTAGTGGTTTAAACTTTAAATGGGAACTTGCCAAAACATGCATGAACCAGAAATAGCAGGAAAAAGACATGGAACCAAAGCCCAATGCTATGACGAAAATAACAAATAAGCGGGGAAACATGGTGTAGAAGCTGTCACCCGGAAGAAGCCTTAAATCCACCAGCGCATAGGCCATATAGGATACAAGCATTCCTCTAAAGGTCATAGTCTCACGTTTACTACCGATTCTTTCATCAGTTTTGGAATAGATTATGTTGAGAGAAATCAGACTTACGAAGAGTATTAAAAGAATGAATGGCTTTAGCTGATATTCTATAGGAACTCCCATGCATTGGTCCTCCGGGTATCAGAACTCATATACGGAAAAACAAAAGTTGTCATATTAACACATAGTATATTATACAACATTTATTTGCTGACAAAAATCAATATATTTACATTAAAGGTATAAAAAGATAATATATTCGGTGGATGTTTATTTAAACACCTAATGGTAACGTAAAAGGAGCACAACAAATGGAAAATACAGTGATCAAAGGCAGATTAAGTGCATTAAGAAAAGCCATGGGAGCAAATGGCGTTGATTATTATATGATGCCAACCTCAGATTTTCATAATTCCGAGTACTCTGCAGATTTCTTCAAGGTAAGGGAATACTTCTGCGGCTTTGACGGTTCAAACGGAACTCTTGTGGTTGGACAGGACTTTGCCGGAATGTGGACTGATGGCAGATATTTCATTCAGGCTGAGAATCAGATGAAGGGCACAGGGGTTGACCTATACAGGATGATGGAGCCCGGAGTACCTACAATCTCAGAGTTCCTTGAAAAGAATATGAAAGAGGGACAGACCCTTGGCTTTGACGGAAGAGTTATTTCTACCAGTATCGGTGAGGATCTTGAGAAGAAACTTTCCAAGATAGGAGCAGCCCTTAAGATAGACAAGGATCTTGCAGAAGAGATATGGACAGACAGACCATCTCTTCCATGTCATGACATGTATGTTTTATCAGATGAGCTCTGCGGAAAATCCTTTGCAGAGAAGCTTTCAGATGTAAGGAAGAAGATGGAAGAGTATGGCACAAAGGTATTCCTTTTGTCCAAGCTTGATGACATCATGTGGCTTACAAACCTTCGCGGCAACGACGTTGAATGCAATCCTGTAGCTCTTTCATACGCATATATCACAATGGATGAGTTCATTCTCTTTGTACAGGAAAAAGAGGTTACGGCAGAAGTTAAGGCATACTGTGATAAAGTAGGCATAACATTAAAGGATTACCATGAGATCACAGCATTTCTTGAGGGCATAAGCTTTAGCGGAGATATGCTCTACGATAAGAGAAATACAAATTTTCTCATCTTCAAGACTATGTTGGGCAGGGCTAAAGAGTCTAAAGTTGAACTTAAGAATGAGAAGAATCCTACTGAACTCATGAAGGCTATCAAGAATGACACTGAGATAAAAAATATCAGAGAGGTTTACCTTAAGGATAGTGCAAAGCTTACTGAGTTTATTTACTGGGTAAAGAAAAACGTAGGCAAGGTTCCTATGACTGAGTACACTGCAGCCATGAAACTCGATGGCATGAGAGCAGAGATTCCGGGATTCATTGAACTTTCTTTCCCAACTATCAGTGCTTACAATGCAAATGCTGCAATGGCTCATTACGAGGCAGCTGAAGATAACGCAGCTGAGGTAAAGGCAGAGGGAATGCTTCTTGTGGATTCCGGTGCGACCTATGAAGGTGGTACTACAGACGTAACAAGAACCATTGTTGTGGGCGAGATTTCAGAAGAGATCAAGAAGCATTACACAGCAACAGTTGCAGGAATGCTCCAGTTGGCTGCCTGCAAGTTCCTGCACGGATGTACCGGAAGAAACGTAGATATCTATGCAAGACAGCCTTTATGGGATATTGATATAGATTATAACCACGGCACAGGACATGGCATCGGATATATGCTCAATGTTCATGAAGGACCTCATAATCTCAGATGGAGATATGCACAGGGCGTTGACGAAGCTCTTCTTGAGCCCGGCATGATAGTGTCAGATGAGCCCGGAGTTTATATTGAGGGAAGCCACGGAATACGTATAGAGAACATTGTTGAGGTAGTAAAACGTGGTGAGAATTCTTATGGCCAGTTCCTTGGCTTTGAGCATCTTACCTATGTTCCTATCGATCTGGATGCCATCGATACAAAGTATATGAAGCCTGAGAATGTGGAGCTTCTCAATGCATATCATAAGGCAGTTTACGAGCGCCTTCTTCCTCTTATTCAGGATGAAGATATAAGGGCATGGCTCAAGGATGTTACAAGGGAAATTTAACCTTTTTTACCCTATTAAAAGAGTATAAAAAAAGTGCCTGATACCTTGAAAAATCAGACGTGGCGACTATAATAAAGGTATAGAAACAAAGAGGTAGTAACACTCCTGGGATGTCCGACAACTCCTGTGTAATTTGAACCTACATTACTTTAAACGGGACTCTTATATTACCACCTTTGATGTCACGCCTCCGGTGCTGCGCATGCGCAGATAAGCTATGGGAGAGGAAGACAGAGATTATGGTTGCGGTAACCCACCTGGCGCTAGCTAGGAGTCAAATAACAGGAACCGGCATTTTGGGGTTTATATTGGAAACAAGAGCAGTCACTTCGGTGGCTGCTTTTTCCATGTACGTTATTGTGATAAACTATTACTATGCATTACTTTTGTATTTTGCTGAGGAGAAAGCTACATGGATGCAAAAGCAACACTAATTGCCATGGGCAAGGATTTTGCGACAAGAATGCAGAAAAAGAATATTGCAGCTTATGCAGGAAGCACGGCCTTTTTCTTTATTTTGTCCCTGATTCCGCTTCTGGCGTTCCTTTCATCGTTGCTGCCCTATACAGGGCTGACTGAAGGGGATCTCATAAGAGTAATTAATGAATTTACTCCTGATTTTGCGGATGACATCATGTCAGGACTGGTGACTGAAGCCTATGAACAGTCGATAGCAGTTTTTTCTATTTCTGCTCTGGTGACAATCTGGTCCGGAGATCTTGGCATGCTGGCGCTTATCAGAGGGTTTAATGTTCTCTACGATGTGGATGAGCGGAGAAATTATTTTTATCTGAGATTTATAGCGACTCTTTATACACTGGCTATGATCATATTGCTGCTTGTAATGCTTATCCTTATGGTGTTTGGAGAACAGGTGAAGTTTATCATTACTAAAGCTTTTCCGGCTGCCAGTACAGGTTTTTCGTTTTTGATGAATTTCAAATTTATTTTTGTAATCGGGCTGGCCACTTTCTTCTTTGCAATGATCTATACCTTTGTGCCCAGCGCCAAGATGAAATTTATTTTTCAGCTTCCGGGAGCGATTCTGTCTGCTGTAGCCTGGTATGTTTTTTCCTGGGTCTTTTCGGTTTATGTGAATATGACCGACAGCTATTCCATTTATGGGAGCCTTGCAACCCCGGTGATTCTGATGTTCTGGCTATATTTTTGCATCTCGATTTTTTTCTTCGGGGCATTTATAAATCGTTTTTTTAATCCTGTGGTGAAGGTGATACATGATGATCATCATCAGAAGGTAGTCAGGAAGAATGCCAAGAAAAAGAGTACCAAAGTGATCAGAAAACATAGAGACTATAACGAGTTTGGATGAATAATCAGTTGGAGGAGGAAAATTTGTCATGAATCTAAAAAACAGGTTAAAAAAGAAAAAGTGGATCTCATATACCATAGCCACCTGCTCGGCAGTAGTTCTGTATATAATATTGTCCAATCTTTACATTATTTCTGAGGGTTTGAATTCTTTTTATACATTTATCAAACCTATTGTCGTGGGTGTAATTATTGCGTATCTTTTAAATCCACTTGCCAAAGTTTTTGATCTGCATGTTTTTAAAAAGATAAAAAAGGAATCTGCGAGATGGACACTCTCGGCAATTGTAGCGATTTTTGTAATATTACTGGCTATAGTGCTTTTATTTGTGGCGCTTATTCCTCAGCTGATCGACAGTGTATCAACATTTATTAACAGTGTTGGGGGATATGTAGATTCTCTTCAGAAACTTTTAAGGGATTTTGAAGCCGGCACTACACTTGATATCTTTAATAATATTGCAGATGTAAGTGACAGAATACTGACAAATATAAAAGATTACTTCACCT
Organism: Butyrivibrio sp.; assembly: GCA_017413105.1. Classification (GTDB taxonomy): domain Bacteria; phylum Bacillota; class Clostridia; order Lachnospirales; family Lachnospiraceae; genus Butyrivibrio. Next base: position 32,193 of record JAFPVA010000141.1, read on the forward strand.
ATAATATGGGCAATGTCCTTAACACTTCTGCGAATATTGGAAAAAGTGTGATGGATCTGGTTCTGGGCTTTATTCTTGCAATTTATCTTTTGCTTGATAAGAAGAGAACCAGCGGTGGGATACGGAAACTTCTCGGACTTATCATGAAACCGGAAAGGTATGTGGCTGCCGGAGATATTTTCAGGAGAAGTAATGACATTATCATAAGATATATAAGTTTCGACCTTATAGATGGAATTATCGTTGGCGTAGTAAATCTGATATTTATGCTGATCATGGGGATGCCCTATGCTGTTCTTATTTCTGTTGTGGTTGGAGTTACCAATCTGGCTCCCACCTTTGGTCCGATTGTAGGAGCTATAATAGGAGGCTTTGTTCTGGTTTTGGTAAAGCCCTGGTATGCACTTGCGTTTCTTCTTTTTACTGTGGGTCTGCAGATTGTTGACGGATATATCCTCAAGCCAAAGCTCTTTGGCGACAGCCTGGGAATATCTCCTCTGATGATACTTGTAGCCATCATTTTGGGTGGAAGGCTATTTGGCGTAGGAGGAATCCTTCTGGCAATACCTTTTGCGGCTATTCTGGACTTTGTTTACAGGGATTTTGTTATAAAAAGGCTTGAGGAAAAACGTAGTACGAGGTACAATAAATTGTGATGGGGTAATCGTTTTTCCACATTATATGGATTAATGGAGGGTGTTGTATGGACGTTGTAGTAAATGCAATCGATACAGCAATTGATTTTACCAAGAACACGATCAATAAAGCCATGGACATCTGGGAGAGCTTTGATGAGGACAAGAAGAAGCTCTACATTGGCTGTGCAGTAGCGGCACTATGCGTAATTGTTATTGCCGGGATTGCGTATGGCATTGGAAAAGCTCAAGGGAGGAAGTCTTCCTTTGAGGATGATGATTTTTAAATAAGAGATAGAAGGCATCTGCGATTTCGCGGATGCCTTTGTGCGTTTTTGAGGCGGGTAATCTGATGAAAAAAATTCTAAAGATTTTAGGCGCTGTGCTTCTGATCTGTGTTTTTGTGGTAGTTACACTAATAGGTTATCTTACCATCGATGAATACAAGCCTGAGGACATTGAGAGTCTTGAAATATCAGGAAATGAAGGAAGTGAGATTGAGGTTGGTAAGACCACTTCCCTTATGACCTGGAATATTGGTTACGGAGCACTGGGGGATAATGCGGACTTTTTCATGGATGGCGGCAAGATGGTCTATACCGCTGACAAGGAGAGAGTAGAGGAGAATCTTTCAGCTATTGCAGGCACGATTTCCGATATAAAACCTGATATATTGTTCATTCAGGAGATTGATTTAAGTGCATCAAGGTCCTATTTTATCGATGAACTTCAGATTATCAGAGAAAAAGCCGTGGGACCTGTTTCTGAGGGACAGTACACTTTTGCAACTAACTTTAATGTGGCCTACGTTCCGCTTCCTGTACCGCCAATCGGCAAGGTATATGCAGGTCTTGCCTGTTTGTCGGATGTAAAGCTTACTTCTGCTGACAGATATTCTCTGCCATGTCCTTTTAAATGGCCCTTAAGGACCTTCAACCTAAAGCGCTGTCTTCAGATAATGAGGGCTCCTGTAAAGGATTCGGATAAAGAGCTTGTTCTGATAAATCTTCATCTTGAGGCTTATGATGAGGGAGAAGGCAAGATTGCTCAGACCAAAATGTTAAAAGAGCTTATGCTGGCTGAGATAGATAAAGGAAATTATGTCATTGTAGCAGGTGATTTTAACCAGTCATTTTCTGATTTGGATATATCCATGTATCCGGTACTGGAGGGAAAATGGAAGGCAGGGACAATTGATGTTACAGAATTTGGAAATAATGTCAGCTTTCATGTCGACAATTCCGTGCCTACCTGCAGGTCTTTGGACAGAGCTCTTGATAAGGCAGAGGAAAGAGATCCTGAGCATTTTCAGTACTACGTGCTCGATGGCTATATAGTATCATCAAATATTCAGGTGGACAATGTTCATACATTTGATCTGGGCTTTAAGAATTCAGACCACAATCCGGTTGTTATGGATTTTTCGTTGAAGTGAATATTTAATATTATTATGCTTAAACGTATAACCACGCATAATTTGGGGATAATTTAATAGATAATTATTGTTTGGGAATGATTTTCCAAGTATAATTATAAGAGTATTTCGAAGAACTATTTTGAAAGGGGTTGGAGTTAATGGTACAGAGAAAGAAAAGAAACGTAATTGTTGGACAATCGGGAGGTCCTACAGCGGCAATCAACTCTTCACTTGCAGGAGTTTACAGAACCGCTATTGATCGTGGATACCAGAAGGTATACGGAATGATCCATGGTGTTCAGGGACTTATGGAAGGGAGATATGTAGATCTTTCTGAGCACATTCAGAGCGGACTTGATATTGAGCTTCTTAAGAGAACACCTTCAGCTTATCTTGGATCTTGCAGATATAAACTTCCTGAGATTTTTGAGAGCAAGGAGATTTACGAGAAGATTTTTGAAATTCTCAAAAAGCTCGAGATTGACTGCTTTATCTATATTGGTGGTAATGATTCAATGGATACCATCAAGAAGCTTTCAGATTATGCTATCATCACAGGATCAGACATAAGATTTGTAGGCTGCCCTAAGACTATTGATAATGACCTTGCGCTTACAGACCATACTCCCGGTTACGGATCAGCTGCCAAGTATATCGGTACGAGTGTAAAAGAAATCATCAGAGACAGCTGGTCACTTGAGACCACCAGTGGACAGGTTATCATCGTTGAAGTTATGGGTAGAAATGCAGGATGGCTCACAGGTGCTACAGCTCTTGCAAAGGGCGAGGATTGTGACGGACCTGATGCTATCTACCTTCCTGAGCTTCCATTTGATATGGATGCATTTATCAAGAAGATCAAAGCCCTTCTTAAGAGCAAGGCTTCAGTTGTTGTTGCAGTTTCTGAAGGTATCAGAACCAAGGATGGCAAGTATGTCAGTGAGCTTGGCAACAGCATTGAATATGTAGATGCATTTGGACACAAGCAGCTTACAGGAACAGCAAGATATCTCTGCGATGTTGTTGCTAAGGAATGCGGCTGCAAAACTCGTGCTATTGAGCTTTCAACTCTTCAGAGAGCTGCCAGCCACTGTGCATCCCGTGTAGATATTCTTGAGGCCTATGAAGTTGGCGGTGCTGCCATGAAGGCTGCTGACGAAGGTGACAGCGGAAAGATGGTTGTTATCGAGAGACTTTCCGATGACCCATATCAGGCTGGAACTGAGGTTAAGGATGTACATAAGATTGCAAATGATGAGCGTACTGTACCTAGAGATTGGATCAACAAGGATGGCACTTATGTAACTAATGAATTCATTACTTATGTAAGACCTCTTATTCAGGGTGATGTCGGACCTATCATGGTTGATGGTATTCCAAGACACCTTTACAGACCCGGATTCCAGGATCTTCTTTAATAATGAATCTTGATATAAAGTGCGGTCATGCAGGTTTACATGATTCGCACTTTATATTGTCTATCTGACTAACAGGATAAGCCTATGATCAAATATAACACCGGAACACTTGTAGTTAATACTGATCTGCAAATTGTAGATGCTACCGGAGGCTTTACCCAATATGTGCCGGAGGATAAGACGGGCACCTTTCTTGGGAATGTTAAGCCGGAGGATCAGCATATTATTCACGAAATGGTCGAGGATTTAGCAGATCAGGAAAAGACTGAGATATGCTTTAGACTATGCAATAAAAATGGCAGATACAATTGGGTTTCTGCCGTGTGTGAGAGAGTCCCTTCAGAAAAATCAAATAATATAAGAATATATTTTCAGGATATATCTATAATCGGCAATGAGGAAAATGCTGAGGAAATAGATTTTGGAACAGGACTCCTCAGCAAAAAAGCCATTACAGATTATGCCAGAGAAAAATGCATGGACAGAAACAACAGGATAGACCTGTGCATTCTGGACGTGGATAACTTTAAACAGATAAATGATACCAAGGGCCATTCTTTTGGAGACAAAATACTTAGAGAGGTCAGCGAGATAATCAGAAGTATCCTTGGTAATGATGGGAAAGCCGGCAGGATTGGCGGCGATGAGCTTATGCTCGTCATAGATAGGGCAGAAGATAAGACCAAGCTTAGAAGCTATCTAAAGCCTATCAGAGAGGGCATTGAGAATCTCTACAGGGATGCCAATGGCTATCCTCTTGTTACAGCCTCTATTGGAAGTGCAAATTTCCCGCTTTTTGTAGATGATTATGAATCCCTCTTTAATCTGGCGGACATGATGCTTTACAGGGCAAAGAGCAGGGGAAAGAACCGCTATGTAATGTACAATCCGGATATTCACGGGCAGATTGTAGATGGAGTTCTGAAAGAGGAAAGTAAGGTTGTTCAGGATACCACGCCTCAGGATAAGATGAAAATGATGCTTGGGGCTCTTGAGGGCTTTTTTGGAGCCTTTGAAAAAGCTGTCTATGATATCCTTATGGACATATTGGCGGCTTATGAGATTGACGAGGGTTATATTTTCTTAAATAATCTTTCAAAGAGCTATTATGGGTATAGGAGAACTGAGAACACGGTTCTTTCCGACCAGAATACTGTCAGCAGGATAGTAGAGAATGTGGCGGATATAAGTTATGTTAAAGAGACGTCGTTTGATAAGCTGTTTAATTCAAATGGGGTACTGGTTATTGATCTGCCGGAGATGCAGCTGAAAAATACAGAGGAAACAAAGCGCATTTTTACCGAAAAGGGTATCAGACATGCCTTTTTCTATAAGATGAAGGGCTTTGATCAAAATGGCTATCTGGTGTTGTACAATACAAGGGATTTGTCGCGAAAATTCCCGCAACAGGACATTACTGACTTTACATATCTTGGAAAAATGATGGAAATTGCTCTGAAAACTAGGTAAAAAGTGGCTTTTTTTGAATTTTTTTAGGATTTTTCCTTGATTTTAGCCTTTTTTGGGTTGTTTGCGGTACAAAAGAGTGGTAAAATGGGCAATGTAGTAAAATATTTCTTTTTGGAGGGAAAATTACATGAACAAGACAGAACTTATCGATGCAATCGCAAAGGAGGCAGGCCTTTCTAAGAAGGACGCTGCTGCAGCACTCAACGCATTCACAGAGACAGTTACTAAGGAACTCAAGAAGAAGGGCAAGGTTCAGCTTGTTGGCTTCGGTACATTTGAGACAACTAAGAGAGCTGCTAGAACAGGTAAGAATCCTCAGACTGGCGCTGCTATCAAGATTCCTGCATCTGTAGCACCTAAGTTCAAGGCTGGTAAGGCTCTTAAGGATCTTGTAAACAAGAAGTAATTTTTTACATGAGAAAGATGAAGGCTGTGCTCATTTTGGGCACAGCTTTTTTCTATTAATATCAGAGCGATCTGAAAGCATTATCATTTTGTTTTTCGTTGATATTTTGTTCGCAATTATGTAGAATGAAGTTGATACCCGACACTTTCATGAGGGCAAATCTAAATGACATTTGAGAGAAGCTTTGAGAACTTTGTTCAAATTCTATCTGAAGAGGAGATGACACCTGAAATATCTCCCAGCGCCTTGGCTGACATTTCCAAGGAATATTCTTTGCGATCTATCGTAGCGATTGTTTCCGAGCTTAAAGAATCTGACAGGTCAAAAGAACCTGATATTCTGATACCCTTATTTGGCCCTGTGCCGGAGAAGGAAGCGCCTGCATATTTGTTTAAGCACACCATGGCAAAGAAAAAGACGGTTACTTATAACATCTACCTTAAGGATGATAAATCCTGGAATGAGGAGGAGTACAAGAGCTTCGCCATCCTCATGGATATTCTCATTATGCATATGGAGAGATTCCTTTTGGGGAAGGTTGTCAAGGACAGCGCTCTTACGCAGTATCTGACAGGGCTGCCTAATTCCGGCGGCTATATTGCTTATGCTTCAAAACTCATGGAATCACGGGAAATTTTGAACTATGATGCCTTCTACTTTAATCTCAAGAGCTATGGCCTTATAAGCCGTAGATATGGCCTTGCTGAGGGCGATGAGATAATGAAGAGGTACGCTGCAAAACTCAGAGAATTTTGCGAAAAAGACGAGATTATTGCCCATTTCGGAGGTGATAATTACACGGCCCTCATCAAGAAGGAAAGAACGAAGAAATTTCTTAAGTTCCTGTCGTCGGTTCCTGTTTATGGGGAAAAGAATGGCAAGCAGGAAGATATTAATATAGCTGCGGTAATCGGCATCTATGCGGTTGATGAATCCTTAAAGGAGCCGGGGCAGCTTATTTCAAGGGCAGGAATGGCTTGTAACTATGCAAAAAATGTTGCGAATAAGCCTTACGTATTTGTGAATAAGGCAATGAGCACAAGAATATACAGACAGAAACAGATAGAGGACAGATACGAGGAAGCTCTGGCAAGTGATGAATTCAGGATCTATCTTCAGCCCAAGGTGGACATTACCACAGGGGAGATTGTTGGAGCAGAGTCTTTGGCAAGATGGTTCTGTAACGGCGTGGTCCTTTACCCTACAGAGTTTGTGCCTATCCTTGAGCAGGAGGGAATGGTAGCTTCTCTGGATCTTTATGTGCTTAAAAAGAGCTGCGGATTTATAAAAGGCTGGATTGAAAAAGGAATTGAGCCTGTTCAGATATCTGTCAATTTCTCAAGACGTGATCTGAATTATAAGCATCTGGCAAAGGAAGTCATTCAGATAATTGATGACTCCGGAGTAGACAGGAAACTTATACAGATAGAAGTTACAGAGACCGCCAGTGAAGACGAGAGACTTCTTATGACGAACTTTTTGAAAAGCCTCAAGGAAAAAGGTGTGGAAACTGCAATAGATGATTTTGGAACCGGATACTCATCTTTGTCCAACTTAAGGGATTTCCCGGTTTCCATGATAAAGATTGACAGATCATTTATTGATGTGGAATCAGTAAATATCAACGATGAGATAGTACTTAAAAACATTATCAACATGGCAAAAGACCTTGGGATAGAAGTGCTTACTGAGGGCGTTGAGAGACCTGATCAGATCGAACTTTTAAAGAGTGTTGGATGCAGATATGTGCAGGGATTCTTTTATGATAACCCGATGCCGGACAAGGATTTTGAGAAACGATTAATCAAGAAGGTGTATTCGGAATAAGGCATTGTAAGCGGTTTCAAGGAAACTCTATTTTTGAAAGTTTATACTTTTTTAATAATTGAAGTGTTCACTTTCTCTTAATAAAGCGTTATACTTTATTTTGCCGTCGGTTATAGCCTGCGACTTATGAGAGAGGGAAAATAATATGAAAAAAGAAGTAAAGGTTTCACTGGGGTGCAAATCTCAGATCGTGCAGTTCATTAACATGAACTCGAAGTCTTCCTGTGAGATCGACGTACAGGATGGACACAGCTACATTGACGGAAAGTCAATTGTAGGTCTATTATCACTCAACTTATTTAAACCACTTGATGTAACTGTCATTGGTGATGATAACAAGATCAGAGATCTGATCGACAATTACGGTTCACATCAATTGCTGATAAGCTAATAAAAAAGAGACTCTTTCGAGTCTCTTTTTTATTGAATCATTTTTCCTTAAAAGATATCTGATATCAGTCAACTCTCTGATCACCCCAGAAGAAGAGGGCAACAGTACCTGGGCCTGTGTGGCTTCCGATGGTTGTACCGATTGAGAAGATCTTAACCTTACCTTTGAGGTTAGGGATTCTTTCTTCAATCATATCTGCGACTTTTCTGGCATCTTCATAACAGTGTGAATTGGAAATGAAAACATCTCCGTCGTAATTAGTACCGTTCTCGCAATGCTCAAGCATCTTATCAACAGTAGCCTTCATAACAGCGCTCTTTCCGCGAATCTTGGCTCTTACAATAAGTCTTCCCTGATAGTCAACATTGAGAAGAGGACAGATGTTGAGAACATTTCCGATTGCTCCTGCAACCTTGGATACGCGGCCACCTCTTACAAGATATTTAAGATCTGAAACATAGAACCAGTGCTGGGCATGAAGTCTGTTCTCGATAACCCAGTTGTAGGCATCGTCAATGCTCATTCCCTGATCACGAAGGTCTGCAACTTTGGCAACAACAAGACCAAAACCTGCTGAAGCAGCAAGGGAATCAACTACATAAAGTTTTCTGTCGGGATATTTTTCTTTTAACTGATCTCTTGCGATTGTTGCAGAATTAAGAGTTCCTGAGATTCCGGAACTTAATGTGAGATGGAGAATATCTTTTCCCTCCATCAAAAATGGTTCGAAATATTCGATGTACTCGCCAACACTGATCTGAGAAGTTCTTGTCATGGAGCCTTTTGCCATCTTGGCATAGAATTCATCGAATGACATTGAATTTCCAAGATCATCCTTATAGCTCTTTCCATCGATCTCGAAATGGAAACATGCATATTTTATATCTCTTTTGTCAAAGTACTGCTGATCAAGGTCTGCGGTAGAGCAGCAGCTAATAATATAATTGCTCATTTTAACCCTCACTTTTATAATGATAACCCAAACTACATAATACAATATTATTAACTATGTAGCAAATAGAAAAAAGAAATTTCGTTAAATTTTGGTCAATTAGTTAATAGGATTAATTAAATGCCCATGAACACTGGATTTGTCTGAATTGTCTGAAAATAGAAGCAATTTTAAAGAGTATGTTGACAAAAGCGCACCTGGATGGTATATTAAATATACAATCACATTGTACATAAAACCAAGGCAGCCGAGATGGCTTAAGCTTCATCAAAGGCGAGCGATGGTTTTCGGAGCGGCTGACATTTACAGCAAGGGTGGCGATGCTTCATCGGAGCCAGGGAATGTCAAGGAGTCGCTAAAGGAGTGTGATTTATATAAATAACAGTAGCTTGAACAGGTAGCTACAGAAAGACGAGGAGAGGTCCCTTGGAAATCATTTTTTGAGGACGGGTGTTCATTGAAACAATGGATGCCCGTTTTTCTTGCGCAGATGTATAAGTAAGGCTACTTTACTGTTCAGACAGAAATGCGCACTCTGCTGCGCATTTCGTGAGAACTTGATACAGGAGTGAGCGCATTCCTTCGACGAAGTCGAATTGGAATGAATGCGCGAATTCGTTACTGGAGCGAGCTGCATGCGAGTGAACAGTAACAAGGCTGCTCCTTGATTGAAAAAAATGTTTTATGGGGTATAATAAATAAACATATAAAAATTTTCAGGAGTTTTTGGCAGTATGTTTATACTTATATTCAACAGCGTGATGCTGGGCTTTGGTCTGGCAATGGATGCTTTTTCAGTATCTCTTGCAAATGGCTTTGCAGACCATAGGATGTCCAAAAAAAGACGTGTTCAGATTGCGTTTGTGTATGCTGCATTTCAGTTTGCAATGCCGGTGATAGGTTGGTTTTTGGTACACAATGCGGCAAACTTTTTTATTGGATTTCAGAGTTTTATTCCATGGATATCTCTTATTCTTCTTGCTATAATTGGCGGGAAGATGCTGGTAGAAGGAATCCAGGACAGAATAGCAGAGAGAGAATGCGACAAAGGTCATCAGTGCGGTGAGTGCGACAGGAAAGAATGCAGAAAGTACGGCATAGATCCCGATGCAGGAGCTATAAGTAATAAAGTACTTATGATGCAGGGAATTGCCACATCTATAGATGCACTTTCTGTGGGATTTACTATAGAAAAATATGCCACAGCACAGGTCCTTTTGAGCGCTCTTATTATCGGAGCAGTGACCTACGCTGTGTGCTATGTTGGACTCAAGCTTGGAATTAAATTTGGAACGAAACTAGCCAGCTATGCCAAGATAATTGGCGGCTGTATTCTTATAGCTATAGGAATAGAGATTTTCTTTTTCTGATATATCAGGAATCAGAAGTCTTTTAAATCCAGGAGATTTTCGATGGAGCGCGCCTCTTTGGCCATGCGCTCCTCTTTTTTTATTTCGCGAAGTGTCTTGTCCCTTGATACGTGCTCTAAATTGGCGGGATCAAGAGGACTGGAAGCCGCGATTGTTCTGGTCCTTGGTCTTTCGGGAATAAGCTGCTTTGCAAGATCTTCCTCAACCTCATGGATCTGCTGTTCTTTGGAAATCTGAGGATTAAGATCTGTCTCCTGAACATTATCAAGGACAGGAGTATGCTTTTCGTTGCGCTTGCTGGTAACCAGTGATACCAGATCCACGTTCATATTTGCGATACTGCAGCCAACAGCCGGCATATCTTTTACCATAAAGTTCCTTACTACGATAGTATTGACCTCATAGTTGTGGAGAGTCTCGCCATAGCGGAACATAATATCAAGTCTGTCACCGGGCTTGACCTTGGTATCGTTATCTATGATTATGGATAGGCCTCTAAGGGAAATATCATGGATGATACAGTTCTTGAGAGCTGCTGTGTTGCCATTGATTGAGAAGACACCAAGCTTTTCGATATAGAATCTCTCGGCTCTTCTTGAGTTTTCCGGCTCTAATTCCGATGAACATCTGATAAGATGAAAATTGCCATATCTGGTTTTTACAGGGGTAATGGTTGTGGACATGAATTTGTATACACGGCCATCCCTCTTGTTTCTGATCTGAACAGAAGAGGGCTCTAAGAATTGCATATACTTGCCGAAGTATTCCATGGGCTTGACTAAAAGACCTGCAGCCACACCAAATATGGCCTCGGTAAGGAGAACGATATTGTGGCCATCGATGGAGGCATAGATCTTTACCTCTGAGCCATTGGAAATTTCGCTTACAACCATATTATTTCCCCGTGATGTGCAATATTATTGATTGGTTACTGTTCACTCGCTCGCAGCTCACTCCAGTGATATAGCAATAATGCATTATGAGCTTTTGACCCTGTCTTTATATTTATGATATTATTTCTTTAAGGTTTTATCAAGCATTACAAGGGAGAAGACAGGATGATAAAGGAAAATCTTGAAGTTGTAGAGAAGAATATTTGCGAAGCCTGCAAGAGGGCTGGTAGAGACAGGAGTGAAGTGACACTTATTGCAGTCAGCAAAACTAAGCCTGTAAGTGATATCAGGCAGGCGATGGATTGCGGCATTACTGTATTTGGGGAAAACAAGGTTCAGGAGATAAGGGATAAGACCGCAGAGATAAAAGAGCCGCTTTCCTGGCACATGATAGGTCATCTTCAGGCTAATAAAGTGAAGTACCTTCCGGGGGTTGCCTGCATGATACATTCTGTTGACAATATAAAGCTTGCGGAGGAAATTGAGAAGCAGGCTGCAAAGAAAGACCTGGTCATGGATGTCCTGATTGAGGTCAATATGGCCCATGAGGATACAAAGTTTGGTCTTTCACCGGATGAAGCCGCTGATTTTGTAAAAGAAATAAGTACATTAAGACACCTCAATATCAGAGGACTTATGACCATTGCTCCTTATACGGATGATCCGGAGAGCAACAGAGTGTACTTTAAAGGCCTTAGAGAGCTGAGAGACAGTATAAATGCGATGGGCATTCCCAATGTTAAGATGGACACTCTTTCTATGGGCATGACCGGGGACTATCAGGTTGCAATCGAGGAAGGAGCGACCTTTGTCAGAGTCGGCACCGGAATCTTTGGTGAGAGGGATTATTCACAGAAGATAAATGGTTGAAAAACAAGGCGGATTATTAAATAAATATAAACGAATTTACACTCATTGTGCGGGAGAGTATAATTAATTATATTGTTTGAGAGTTATTTTAAACCCAGCACAATGGAAGCGACCTTATGTATAAAACTGTACCATTATCAAAAAACATAACGGTGGATCAGCTTAACCATCTGATAGATACTGGTCATGTCTTTGTTACGCCTTTTGGACTTAACAGGACAGCGTACATCGTAGTTAATCACAAACCCTTCATGGTTATCGCAACTGACATATCCATTAGAGGTGTCCAGCTAAGCGGTGCCTGGTATACCTGGGAAGACCTGGAAGCTATGGGAGGTGTGTACGAATCAGAGTTTGATGCACTTAAAGCGATATCTAACGGAGCATGAGCGAAAAGCATATGAGGCTTTTCGCTCTTTTAATTATAAAGAATTTATAAACAATAGAGAAACAGTGACATTGAGAGGAGTTTTCGTGCTAAAATTATTTTTGCGCATCGTTAATGGGGAGGTTTAGCATTGAGCTACGTCTATTACTATGTTGAGGCATATACAGCCTGCATTTTTCTTTTGGGGATTATCTTTTTCAAGATACAGACAGGCGTAAATAAACAGATATCCCAGGTGTATTTGGGGAACCTGGTGCTTGATCTGATGCTGTATTTTTGCGCAGAGATTTTCTGGGCTCTTGTGGATGGAGGTATTTTAGGCAACTCCAATTCCATGCTGTATCTGTCGAATATTTTTACCTATGTACTTATCAGTATCGCCGCCTACCAGTGGTTCCTTTTGTCAGAGGCTATTCAGGGTGACAAGAGCGTGGAGAACGATCCGTACAAGTTGCTGCTCAGCACTCCTGTATGGCTTTCTGCAATTCTCTGTATTACTGCCTATAGGACCGGACTTGTCTATTATGTGGATGATAATGGCAAGTTTGTAAACGGCAAGCTGTACATTGTACTTATTATCGTGCCTTTCGCTTATATGATAGCTGCTTCCGTAAAAGCCTTAGGAAGAGCTCTTTCCAAGGATAAATATGCTGAGAGAAGCACCTACTTTATGATAGGTGTTTTTCCGGTAGCACCTATTGCACTTGGTCTTGCACAGTCGATTTACTGGAGGATTCCATTTTTGTGCTATGGTGCAGTGGCAGCCATTTTTTTCATCTATATTTCAATTCAGGAGAACCTTATTTCTCTGGATCCTTTGACACAGATCAATAACAGGAATCAGATGTATAAGTATCTGGCAAAAAAAATGAGAGCGGAAGAGGCAGGACTTTCACTGTTTCTTTTGATAGTGGATGTGGATAAACTAAAGAATATAAATGAAGCCTATGGTCATGCGGAAGGAGACAGGGCTCTTGTAAGACTGACCGGCGCCATAAAGGATGCCTGCCAGGGACCAAGGAGCAGATTCTTTATCGCCAGATATGGCGGTGATGAATTTGTGGTTGTGGCGGAGATGGCCTACAGAGCAGAGGCAACATGGCTTGCAGATCAGATAAAGAGCAATGTTAGGAAACTGTCTTCCGATGGAAAGCAGAACTATCCGCTTTCAGTAAGCGTTGGAATAGCCCAGTATGATTATTCACAGCCGATTTCAATGCAGGCATTTATCGCCAGAGCTGATTCTGATCTCTACAAGCAAAAGAAGCTTGGAGCAGGCTGAAAAGATTTTGCAGAATAAGAGATGATGGGATTGAGCAATTTTATAATTGTTCAATCTCTTTTTTTCCGGGCTTTGGCTCAGAATAGAGACGACAGAAAATTGATCAATAATCCTGCCAGTACAAATGCCAAAAGTATTGAGATTGCGTAGATATATTTCATGCGTGCCATGGGCAAACTCCTTTGAATTATAAGGTAATATGACATATAATAATTTTATACATTCCTGAATATAATTCAAGAATATATCAATCAGGCCAATTCCAGTCGACTTCGTCGAAGGGCTTGATTGACTCTTGTTTCATTTTCTCACGAAACCCGCAGTAAATGCGTGTTTCTGAAATACAGTTCAACTACTATTCAGCTAATATAGGTACCACATTTTTATGTCAGAGCATAAATTTAGGAGGGAGCTATGCAGATATATGTAGCGGGTAATGTTTTAAGAAGTGGAGACGGGTCGGCGAAGCATCCGTTTAAGACTATCCAGGAGGCTGCAGATATTGCAATGCCCGGAGATGTGGTTTTTGTGGGTCCCGGCGTATATAGAGAACATGTAAGACCACAGAACGGGGGCAGAGAGGATAGCAGAATATCCTATATCAGCACTGCAAGAGCTGAAGCTGTTATTTCCGGTGCTGAGGAGATAAAAAGTTGGGAGAGTTTTGAGAATGTATGGCGAGTAAGGATTCCAAACAGCTACTTTGGAAGCTTTAACCCATATATTGAGACTGTACATGGGGACTGGTTCAGCAGCTCAGATAATGCCCCTCATCTTGGGGATGTATTTTTGAACGGCAAGTCTTTGTATGAGGTGTTTGATATGAATGCCCTCATGCATCCGGTAAAAGACCATAAGTCATGGGACCCTGAATTTACTGTTTATACCTGGTTTACAGCTCAGGAGAACGATGAGACGGTCATTTATGCCAATTTCCAGGACAAAAATCCGAATTTCGAAAATGTAGAAATATCTGTCAGGAAAGCCTGCTTCATGCCTTCGAAGGAGGGACTAAATTATATTACTGTCTGTGGTTTTGCTATAAGGCAGGCAGCCACTCAGTGGGCACCACCCACAGCTTATCAGGAAGGAATGATAGGTCCTCACTGGGCTAAGGGGTGGATAATAGAAGACTGTGATATTTCCGAGTCCAAGTGCAGCGGTATTTCTCTTGGCAAATACTACCAGAAGGGCAATAACAACAAGTGGACCACCACCTGGGTAAAAGACGGAACTCAGACACAGAGGGATGCCGTATGCCAGGCGGTAAATGACGGCTGGGATAAAGAGACTGTGGGCTCACATATAATAAGACGCTGCGATATTCACGACTGTGGACAGACCGGTATTGTAGGTCATCTTGGAGGTGTCTTCTCAATAATCGAGGATAACCACATTCATCATATAAACAACAAGCATAATCTCGCCGGAGCAGAGATTGGCGGTATCAAGCTTCACGCGGCAATCGATACGATAATCAGACGCAATCACATAGACCATTGTACCAGAGGTATATGGCTTGACTGGGAAGCCCAGGGCACAAGAGTCTGCCAGAACTTTCTTCATGATAATGTTCCTCCTGTAGGAACAGCCATAGATTCCGGCTTATCACTGGGAGAAGATATTTTTGTGGAGGTTTCTCACGGTCCTACTATCATTGACCATAACCTTCTTTTATCGGATATATCCTGCAGACTTAGTACACAGGGAATAGCACTGGTCCATAATCTTATCGCAGGCTCTTTTACCTATGTGGGAAAGGGTACGGATAACGGCGGCAAAAAATTCCCTTCGGACAGGTACACGCCATACCACGTTCCGCATTCCACAAAGATTGCCGGTTTCATGACTATACTTCACGGGGATGCCAGGATCTTTAACAACATTTTTGTGCAAAAACCGGTAAGACAGGATCTTTTGGATTATTGTGTTGCAAGAAGTTCGGATACTGTTGATAAGAATAATTTTATCTGCGGAACTATGCCTTATAACAACTTCCCCAATGCTGCAGAGTACTTTTCACGGTTTGGGAAAACTGCTGTAAAAGAGCAGGGATCCAAGGATATATACTATGACAGGCTTCCGGTTACCCTAAGTGGAAACGCCTATTTTAACGGGGCCAGATCCTGCGACATGGAAGTATGCCATGTGGATAAGGATCATAAGATAAGCTTTTATATTGATGAGGATGAGGGAAGATATACCCTTCATACCAATCTTTATGAATATCTTCCGAGGAATATTGCAACGCCTGTTAACTCAAAGGTTCTGGGCTATGCTTTTGAATCGGAGCAGAGGTTCGAAAATCCTGATGGTTCAGAGCTTATGTTCGACAGGGATTACTTTGGGAGAAAGCGAGGCACCTCACCTGTTTCGGGACCTTTTGAAGAGTGTGGAACTGACAGATTTACGGTTCAGACTCCGGAATTTGGGCCTTATCACATAGCCTATGAAAAGAAGGAGAGAATCGAGGAAAAGGCAGAAACAACTACTGCTGAGTTCGATGGTTTTGCGCCGGAAGGAGACAGTGCTGAGCACATGAGCTTTTCAATGGGCGAAGATGAACCTAAGCCCATGAACTTTACCCTGGATGATGATGACGATTTTGAAAGGGAAGAGAGAGTAAGCGAGATAAATTCAAATATCCTGCTTACAGGGTGCGACGCTGTGGACATAAAATTCCCCTTTGAGGATGAGCTTTTCCAGGTCAGTGATATGTTTGTAAAGGGCAATGAAGTCTGGCTCTACGACAATATGAACGAGAAGCTTGTGGAGCTTGACCTTGAGTATGGCATCTACAGAGCATTAAAAAAGTGGTCAGTGGGAGCCCTTCAGTCAATAGATGTGGCTGATGATCCTAATCTTGCCGGCATGGTGAGGACAGCAGGAACGCTCCTTTGCATTCTTTCTAAGAGCATGGCCCATGATCCAAAGGACACCTGCGATACCATTCAGACCAAGGTCAACGAAGGCATTGAGCCCAAGGGCATCAAGATGCGCTTTACACCCAAATATCTTAAATTCATCCGCAACAAGAAATTCATTTCTCTTGAGGATGTCATCTACCGCATGAGTAGAGGCAGCATGGACGTTGTAACGGAACGTCTGGAACACTTATAGACAAGGAACCATATTTTACATGGACAATAAAGCAAATTGGTACAAGCTGGATAATGCGGCGAAGATAGTTCCATCCACCGCAAAGGGAGCTAATACCAGAGTATTCAGAATAACATGTCAGTTAAAAGAGGAAGTTGACGAGAAAATCCTTCAGCAGGCGCTTGATGAGATCATAGAGGACTATCCTATTTTTAACTGCATCTTAAGAAGGGGCATTTTCTGGTACTATCTCGAGGATTCAAATCTTCGTGAGATAGTAAAGGAGGAGTATGCCCCTGCCTGCATGCCTATTTATTTTCCTGGCAGAAAAAACCTTCTATACAGGGTAAACTATTACAACAACCGGATAAATCTTGAGATGTTCCATGTTCTTGCTGATGGTACCGGAGCTTTCATGTTTTTCAAGAATCTTGTCACCAGGTACCTGCAGATAAAGCATGGAATCGAAGCAGACATAAAGCCCATCGATGATTTTTCTATCGAGGAAAAAAATGTGGATGCCTTCAAGGACTTTTACAGCAAACAAAAGGGCCTTAAGCAGCTAAAGGAAATGTCAGCAGTAAAGGCCTACCAGATAAGTGGAGAGCTTGATGAAAATCTTTTGCCCCATCTTGTGGAAGGAACGGTATCAGCAAAGAAATTCCTTGATTTTGCCCATCAGTACAACACAACCGTTGGTGTGCTATGCGTTGCAGTATACATAAAGGCTGTAGTCCTTGGCATGAACCGAAGGCAGATGAAAAAGCATGTGGTGATCAGCGTTCCGGTAAACTTAAGACAGTTCTTTAAATCCGGCACCAGCAGAAACTTTTTTGGTGTCATAAATATCGATTATGATCCTGCTGAGTATAAGGGTGAGCTTAGCGATATTATCGCCAAGGTGGATAAGGACTTTAAGGAAAAACTTTCGCCGGAAAATATTGAGAAGACCATGAATTCCTATGCGGCTCTTGAACACAATTTTGGTATCAAGATGATTCCGCTTCACATAAAGGATATCGGCATTGGATTTTTCGACAGGGCGGCAAAGAAGGGCGTTACCAGTTCTATGTCTAACCTGGGCCAGATCAAGATGCCGGAGGAGGTGGCTGATTACATTGAGGGTTTCAGCGCCTTTATGACCGCAGCTTCCCAGCAGATCTGCGTCTGTTCCTACAAGGACAGACTGAGCTTTGGAGAGGTTTCTCCTTATAAGACCCACAAGAGTATGCTGAATTTCTTCAGATGTCTTACTGAAATGGGAATAGAAGTTGAAATTGGCACCAACGACTACGACAAGGAGTGAGATTTATGCAGTATTGTCCTAAATGCAAGGTAAGCATTAGAGGGGAAAAGAGTTGTTGTCCCCTTTGTCAGGGAAAGATAAAGGAAATAGATGACAATATAAATGATCCTTTTCCTACGTTAAAAAAGAAAAAGATAAGTAACATAACCTTTGTTAAGGTGGTTACTTTTATTTTCATAGCTTTGGAGATCATATTCGAAGCTTTGAACATTCAGACGAAAAATCAGTACCCCTTCATAGGGATAACTATGCTGGGAATATTCGTTGCCTGGATAACCGCACTTACCACCATGTATCTTAGAAACAACCTGATCAAGGTTATTACCTGGGAGGTTTTTGTTGCTATTGTTGTGGATATCTATATCGATCTAAAGACGGGCTTTCATGGCTGGAGCGTTGAGTGGATGGTTCCCGCTACGCTAACAGGTCTTGCCATTGCTACTTTTATCATAGCCAAGATAGTCAAGCTCAGACTTGATGAGTATATTCTTTACCTGGTGCTGGATCTTATTATGGCTCTTTTACAGATAATCTTTATCCGAAATGGCATGAACCAGTTCACATGGCCTGCCGTTATCAGCATCATGGTTTACCTTATCATGATAACAGGGCTCGTCATATTCAGATTCAGAGATTTGAAGAACGCATCTCAGAAAGTTTTCAACATGTAGATACAAGGGTAGAAGTTCATGAACCTCAAGGACAGAATCACACAAAACAATATAAAGCGCGGAATTGTATTCGCTTCAAAGGTTGGAGACTTTGTAGAGAACAGGATCGGCAGGGCCATAGAAGAAAGAGGCTTTGAGGCTGATCTGCTCCCCAAGGAACCTGAGGACATGAAGTGGTACAGAGTTCCTATTGAGAAGGGAATGTCCGGTGACGGCTCAGAGTATCATATTTATGTGAAAAAAGCAGACCCGAAAAAACTCTGTGTTTTCTTTTCTGGCGGTGGAGTTGCCTACAATGAATACACGGCAGCAAGGCCTGTCACAGGAGGCAAGGTTGCAGCAGGACTTCCGAATTATTACTGGAACAACCTAAGACCCTTTACCCAGATAATGAATATAAATGTGGGAATAACGGAGATTGTGGACAAAAACCCCTTCAAGGACTGGAGCTTTGTAGTGGTTACCTATGCCACAGGAGATTTCCATGTGGGAAACAATGACTACCCTTACGTGGGAGAGGATGGAGAAAACAGAGTTCTGCATTTTCATGGTTATGTGAATTTTCATGAGAGCATGAAGGTGGCGAAAGCTCTTTTCCCAAATCCCGGGACACTCCTCATTGCCGGTAACTCGGCAGGAGCCTTTGCAGTGCCTGCTCTTGCAGGAGAGATTGTAGATGATTATTATCCCAAGGCAAGGAATATAACTCTTTTTTCAGACAGCGGTCAGCTTCTCTATAAGCATTGGAGGAAAACCGCCAAAAATATCTGGATGACAAAAGAGTCTATATGGAAGCCTATAAAGAGCGAGAACATAACCCTTGACTGGTACAAAGATCTCTATAGCAAATATGGGGACAGATTCAGGTACCTTTATTCAAGTTCCATTTATGATTTTCTTTTAAGCGCATATTATAACGATATTATCAGGAAAAAATATAAGACTGACCAGGAAGTCCAGATGGACTATTACAGACAGCTGGTGGAAATGGTGGGAGAGCTGAAGGCTCTTACCCCGGATTTTGGTATGTTCTTAAATGAGTGGAGAATCCCTCTCATAACAATGGGAGGAACGGTTCATACAAGTGTAAGGGAAATGCATTTCCTTCATTTTACCCAGGATGGGATAACTATGGCGAAATGGCTTTCCGACGCCTGCGAGGGAAAGGTGTACGACGTTGGAATGGAGCTCCTAAAAAGGTAAAGAAAAAAGGGCTATACGTATAGACTTATACGCACGGCCCTTGTGAAGTCATTGCCAAATCATAATAATATTATATCAGTCAATGAAACATTCTTCAATCTGAGCTTCATATTCGTCACGCTGATCCATTGGAATATCGTATTCATCCAATGCCTCTGCTACTGACCAGTGTTCATTGGTCATAGAACGCAAAATGTTGCGAATAACCCCGGAATCAAGAGCCTCAATCTCGGCAACATTAGTCATAACACATCCTCCTCATAAAACTGTGATAAAGTCTCCACACGAATCGCCGTTTGAATATATTCAAGATAAAAGCAATTCTTACTACAATATATTGTAGTATAAAAATTTGAAGATACAAGTATTGACATTCATATTGAAACTATTTTTGTAAAATATGCACAGAAAATGAGGATAAATTTCATGCATATAACAGTATTGGCACTGATAATTTCCATATTGGGATTGCTTACATCTTTTGCATTTGTTGGAATAATTCCGTCAATTATTGCATTTATTCTGAATATTCTTTGCGTAAGAAAAGAAAAGTCTATAAATACAGTCAGACCTCTTGCCATATCCGTTGTAGGAATCCTTCTTCCCCTGATAATGTATTTTAATAGTTTTGGTTTAAGCCTCCCCTATGAGAAAAATAGCGGCGTTTCGTTCCTTACGCAGATCCTTTATGACAATTACACGAGACTTGGATTTAATGCCGCATGGCTCATCAAAAAGGATGGGGAAGCCGAGACTTCTCTGGCAGGAAAAGATTCCGAAGAGGACTTGTACTATGTAAGCGAAGGCGTTGCATTTGATGATGAAGGCGTTCATTTGAGCGAAGGAGCGGATGCAGATAGTTCATCGGATGGCGACGGACAAAAATATAATATCAACGGAAATCCGCTTCCGGAGTCTGCATACAAAAAAGGCTCCATCGACGATGGAGTGGAAACACCGGATATAGAGATAGATGAATCCTCAATCTTTGAAGCAATAGATTCCAATCAGGAAAGCGGAAAGATGGAGATAGGAAAGAGTGATGACGATATGCCTTCCTATGGCGGACTCCCTATAGGGACCCTTATTGTGGGGCAGTATTTCAGGGAGGATGATCACAACTGTAATCCGATACTGGTACTTCAAAATAAGACAGGAAAGACCTGCAGATTTGAATGCGTATTTACTGCAAGGGACGAAGATGGAGAGGAACTTCTGACCACCCAGAAGACAGTGGAAGCGGTAAAGAACGATGCTCTTTTCGTCTTTGAGGGAAGGTTTGATAAGAGTAAGCTTGATGGAAAACTCCCTGCGATGTATGAATTCCTTGTTTCAAAAAGAGATCCATACGAAAACGACATGTTTGATGAGGTGGCGGTTTTCAGTCAGGTGCTGGACTATTCAGTGGTGCTTACTGCTCAGAATCTTTCTGATAAAAAGGTTAAGGTGGATGCCTACGTACTCTTTTTTGATAAAGAAGAGCTTGTGGACTGTATCTGGATGATTCCAAGAAATTCTGATGAAGTGACCATAGATGCAAGGAGCGCAGCAGCGATAAAGGCTGATGCCTACTACAGATTTGACAGGATAGAGACCTACTATACTGCCTATGAAGCGGTGGATGGCAACTTATAAGAGGAACTCGGAGGTAATGACATGGCTTTTTATATCTTTATCGTGATAATAACCTTTTTGTACATAGCGCTGCTTGAACTGTCAAAGAACATGATCATAGGATGGGTAATCGGCATTTTTGCAGCTATAGCGATGATCGTTTTCAAAGTGACTTATGGCAAAAAAGTGGCTTCCGGGAAAGTATATGTGGCTGCCTGGCTAATATTTTTTTTACTGCTTATTGCAAACTATTGTCTGACGCAGCCTCCCTTTAAGAGAGTGCCCGCAGTAGATAATAAGAAACCTGAGGTTACAGAGGTTGTGGAGATCCCCCAGGGAAAGCTTACGGGAGTATATAACGCAGATAAGAGTGTAAAGGTTTATGCAGGTATTCCCTATGCCAAGGCACCTGTTGGTGATCTAAGATTCAGAGAGCCACAGGCTCCGGATAAATGGGAGGGAGTCCTTAAAGCAGACCATTTTGCGCCCATGGCAATGCAGAGTAGAGGCTCAGTACTCTATGATTCGCTGTCTCATATACTTGGATGGCATGATTATCAGATAAAGTTTGGGGATGAGTACAAAGAAGAGGTCAGCGAAGACTGCCTATATCTCAATGTCTTTTCTCCTGAGAAAAAGAGTGATGAGCTCTTGCCGGTAATTTTTTATGTACATGGTGGTTCCCTTAATTCCGGGCAGCCCTCCTACTCAGAGTACAGGGGAGAGGACCTGGCAAAAAGAGGTGTTGTGTACGTTAATATCGGCTATAGAGTAGGAGTTTTTGGCTACTATGCGGCAGAAGACTTAAAGGCCGAGTCTCCAAATGGCACTACGGGAAATTATGGTCTTCTTGATCAGATTGCTGCCCTTAAGTGGGTTCATGAGAATATAAAAGCCTTCGGGGGAGACCCTGACAGGATCACGCTGGCAGGCGAGTCAGCCGGTTCTTCAAGTGTAAATGCTCTTTGTGTTTCACCTCTTACTGCAGGGCTGTTTAATTATGTCATTGCCGAGTCCAGCAGTATTTTACCAAAAGAGCCTTTCCATACCTTCAGATATTTTGAAGATGCAATAGAGACAGGAAACGAGCTGAGGGCAGAATTTGGGGTAAGCTCTTCTGCTGACCTGAGAAGCATCCCGGCCAAGGAGCTGCTTAAGACAAAAACTCAGCATACAGCCATGACAGTTGATGGTTATGCCATAAAGGAGCAGCCTTTCCTGACCTATGAAAAGGGTGAGAACCATGAAAAGGCTCTTTTAAATGGCTTTAACAAAAAAGAAGCGGATGCATTTCTTCTGGGTACCAAGGCTACAAAGGAAAACTACGTAGAGCTTCTTGCTGATGACATGGGAGAATATGCGGAAGAAATGGCAGAGGTTGTTCCTTATGATCTGCCCCAGAGAGATCAGTATTTCATAATCGATGCCATGGGAGAAGCCAAGGGCGCACTTAACGTGGCGTACAGTGCAATCTGGTTCAGCTATTCTCACTATGTGTGGAATAACTATATGGTGGATCAGGGTATTCCTTCCTACGAGTACTATTTTACAAAGACTAATAATGTACTCTCAAATTATCACGCAGGGGAACTTCCCTATGCTTACGGTAATCTCTGGAGGCATCCCGGAATCTATGATGAAGAGGATTATAAACTGTCTGAGATAATGCAAAGTTACTGGGTGAACTTCGCATATACAGGAGATCCCAACGGAGAGGGGCTTCCTTTATGGGAAATGAGGGATAAAGATAACACTAAGCTCCTTAATCTTGATACGGAAATAAAGATGATCGAGGATCCAAATAATGAGATTTACAAGGTTATCGACAAGTATCAGGACAGTCTTACAAGACCCTACGGCAAATGAAATATAAACGGAATAACATTTATACATAGTTAATGAAATGTTAAGGCTTTCTACTTAGTTTTTTAATCATTGGATTGTATCATATTATTGGAATAAAATGTGCTTTTTATGAGGAATAATAAGTGAAACAATTCAATTATGAATTTAAGAATGTTAAGGATGTGGCAGCGGCACTGTCTGAAGTAAGCAGCTATACCGCAGATTATCCATACAGGTCCATACTTTTTCATCTGTATTCCATGATGTTTGACGACGATCAGATAAGCGAGGTTCAGAGTGAGATACTGGATCTTTTTCCTGATGCAAGGATAGGCGGGACAAGTTCTAACGGTGATATCTGCGATGGTCATCTTGAAGATTATGGAATGGTCATGGCAGTTTCTGTCTTTGAAACCACAGAGACAGCCACCTATCTTTTTGAGTGCGAAAACGGTCAGGAGAGTGTTGTCGGTGGCAAGATAAGATACATCATTGACAATACGGAAGGGATAAGAGCTGCAGAAATACTTATCACTTTAAAATCCATAAATTCTAAAACTGTTCTGGAAGAGGTAGAAAGCTGCAATGAAAAAGTAAAGATATTCGGAGGCGGAAGTGCCGGACCGAATATTTCAGATACAGATACAAAGGTAATAAATGAAAAAGCAATCTCCCATAGCGGAGTTATTCTTATCACATATTCCGGAGAAGATTTCAAGGTCGACATCCATAATGCAATTGGCTGGAAACCATTAGGAAGGGACCTTAAAGCTACCAAGATAGAGGGTAAGAGACTCTACGAGCTTGACGGTGTTCCGGCTGCGCAGATTTACAGCAAATATCTTGATATTCAGGCGGATGAAGATTTCTTCAACAACATCCTGGAATTCCCGATAATGACCTGGCAGAATGGCCAAAGTGTATTAAGGCTCCCATTTTCCTGTAACAGCGAGGATGGCTCTATTATTCTTGCTGCAGCTTTGGATGAAGGAGCGAAAGTCAACCTTTCCTACGGTGATCCTGAGGTCATAAGAGGTGATGTTACGGAGCTTTTGGAGACTGTTAAGAACTTTGCTCCTCAGGCTATTTTCCTTTATTCCTGCGGCGTAAGAAGGCTCTACTGGAAATATCTTATCAACAAGGAGACAGGGCCATTTAGCAAGCTTGCTCCGGTCTGCGGCTATTACTCAAGCGGCGAGATTATGAGGGCAGAGAAAAAGATATTGGAGCATCATGTGACACTTATCGCCATCAGTATGCGTGAAGGTGGACATGCAGATGCCCAGCCTACGGGAATCGGCGATAAAAAGATAGAGATGAGCGAAGAACAGAAGATCCATGGGCAGATTTCCATGGTCCGCAGGCTTGCAAACTTTATCAATGTAACTGCGGCAGAACTTCGGGCTGCCAATGAAGAACTTCAGGAGATGGCGGACACAGATGCTCTGACAGGACTTAATAACAGGCGCATTTTGGACAATACTGTACGGACTGCGCTGATTCACGCAGAGACCTTTGGTATCAAGCTTGCCATTGGCATTATAGACATTGATGATTTCAAATATGTTAATGATACCTACGGGTATGCTGTCGGCGACGAAGTTCTTGTTACCGTAGCAAAGCTTCTTGATAAAGAAATAAGCAAGACCAGAAGTGCTGTCATTGGACGATGGGGCGGAGAAGAGTTTCTGTTTATTCTCCCGAATCTTGAAATTGAGGAAGCAAGGCTAAGGGTTGAATCCATAAGAGAAAAAATTGAAAGAAATGACTTTGGCGATATCGGAACTCGGACTGTAAGTATCGGAATGACTTCCTATGCCCCGGGAGATTCTGCAGATGATGTATTCCAGAGAGCGGATGCTGCCCTGTATGAGGCAAAAGGAACCGGTAAGAATAGGGTTTGTATAAATGAACGATAGTCACTTTAAATTGTTTCAGATATAGCGTAATATATACATACGATATTTTTTCGGAGTGTATTATGTCTTCATTTTTACTTCTTATTTTTGATCTTATTGGAACAGTAGCTTTTGCTATATCCGGAGCCATTACCGGAATTGAGAAAAGAATGGATATTTTTGGAGTCAATATATTGGCTATTTTAACAGCTTGCGGCGGAGGTCTTTTAAGAGATATCGTTATGGGAGATTTTCCTCCACATATGTTCGTCAATCCGCTTTATGTAGCGGTGTCAGTTGTTGTAGCCAATATTGTTTTTCTTATAATGTATTTTCACAGGCCAATACCTCAAAAATTTACCGGCCTCTATGACAGAGGTCTTTTTGTGTGCGATACCCTTGGACTTGGAGCCTTTATGGTGGATGGGGTAATGATAGGCGCAAACTTTGGTTACGATGAGGATCTTTTTTTTCTGGTCTTTTTGGGTTTTATAACCGGAGTTGGCGGCGGAGTTCTAAGAGATGTTTTATCCAATCAGATGCCTGCTATCTTTAGAAAACATGTATATGCGCTTCCGGTTATCATAGGAGCAATACTCATGGTGGTCCTTCATGAATTTACCGGTATGTGGCATGCAGCTATGATTGCCGGCTTTGCCTTAGTTCTTTTGCTAAGGGTAATGGCGAGACATTTCCTTTGGAATCTGCCAAAGGTTTCTATATAAAGAAAGTATATATTAACAGGAGGATGATCTATGGATTACAAGGCAAGATATAACGAGTGGCTTGAAAAGCTGTCTGACAGCGACCCTTTAAAGGCTGAGCTTTTAGCTATACAGGATGATGACAAGGAGATTGAGGACAGATTCTATCAGGATCTTTCCTTTGGTACTGCAGGCCTTAGAGGCAAGGTTGGAGCAGGTACTAACAGAATGAATTTTCTTACCGTGGGAAAGGCTTCCCAGGGTGTTGCTGACTATATTGTTTCAAAGGGAAAAGAGGCCTGTGATAAGGGCGTAATAATTGCCCATGATCCGAGACATTTTTCAAAAGAGTTTTCACAGCTGGCAGCAGGAATCTTTGCAGCCAACGGGATAAAGGTATATACCTTCCCGGACCTTCGTCCAACACCGGAACTGGCTTTTATGATCAGAAGACTTGGTACGGTTTCCGGAATCAATATCACTGCCTCCCACAATCCCAGGGAGTATAACGGCTATAAGGCATACTGGGATGACGGCTGTCAGGTTTCATCTGATGTGGCAGATGGTATGACAGAGAAGATAAATGCTGTTGATATATGGAGCGGCATCAAGACCTCTGATTTTGAAGAGGGCGTAAAGAGCGGAAAGATAACTGTTCTTGGAGAAGAGTACGACAGGGAGTATCTTGATAAGATCGAGTCCATGGCTATCCATGAGGGAGATGAGCTGGATCTGACAATCCCTTTGGTTTACACACCGCTTAACGGCTGCGGTTCAATTCCTTTCAGACAGATGCTTACAGACAGAGGCTTTACAAACTGGAAGATAGTTCCGGAGCAGGAAAATCCCGATCCTGATTTTACTACAGTAGGATATCCCAATCCTGAGGATCCAAAGGCCTTTAAGCTCAGCGAACAGTATGGAAGAGAATTTGGAGCAGAGCTTCTTATGGCAACTGACCCCGATTCAGACAGATTTGCCATCGAGATAAGGGATGACAACGGCAATTACATTCCGCTTAACGGTAATCAGACAGGATATCTTTTGGTAAATTATGTTCTTGAGGGACATAAGTCTGCAGGAACTCTGCCATCAAAGGGAGCTATGGTAAAGTCCATTGTTACATCAACTCTTTCCACCATAATGGCTAAGGCCTATGGGGTAGAGATGTTTGAGACCCTTACAGGTTTTAAGAATATCTGCGGAAAGATTCCTTACCTTCACGAAAATGGCTACACTTATCTCTTTGGTTATGAGGAGTCTGTAGGATATGCCGTATGTGAGGATATCCGTGATAAGGACGGTATAAGCGCTGGTATGCTGGTGGCAGAGGCAGCAGCTTACTATAGAAAAGAGGGCAAGACCCTTTGGGATGTGCTTCAGGAGATATATGCAAAATACGGTTTCTTTGCTGAGGATGAACCCAATATTGTTCTTGAGGGAATTCCCGGAGCTCAGAGAATCCAGAGAATGATGAATTATTTCAGGGAGAATATTCCATCTGAGGTAGCAGGAAGCAAGGTAGAAAAAGTCATTGACTATATCAATGGCTATGAGGACATTCCACCGCAGAATGCAATCAGGCTCTTCCTTGATAATGGTTCCTGGTTTGCTATAAGACCAAGCGGAACAGAGCCTAAGATCAAGTTCTATTTCTATTCCAACAGGGATTCAAGAGAGAATGCCCTTGCTACTAACAATCAGATCAAAGAAGAGATATTTGGGATAATCAATTCGGTAGGATAATGGGAACATACCGCAAGGAAGTATTCAGGAAAAGTTTACACTTACTTTGCATAGCAGGGGTAACGGCATGGTTTTATTCCTTACAGGACTGGAAACAATCTGTGATCGTTACTCTTGCGGTCCTTGTTGTCATTTTTCCTGTACTTTTCATATTGTCCAAGGTTCCGGGGCTCACAGGCTTTTTCAATGCAAGGAAACCCGGAGAATATGCTATGAGCTGCGCTGCACTCATGATTACCTATGCCATTGTGGCATCGGTCTGCTGGGGGTATTTTGGTCACCGCATATTGGGAGTTGCGTGCTTCCTTGCCTGGGGACCGGGAGATGCGGCAGCAGCCCTTGTTGGAAAAAAGTATGGAAGACACAAGGCGGGCAAGAACAAAGTGAAATCCCTTGAAGGGTCCGGGGCAATGCTTGTCTGCAGCTTTATAAGTGTCTTTCTTGTGCTTTATTTTTCGAAGTTCTACAGCATTCCTCTGACAATACTTATATCATTTCTTACGGCTCTTGCCACGACCATCGCTGAACTTCTTGATTATAAAGGCGATGATACCGCGTTCTGTCCATTGACAGCTATGGTGGTTCTGAGTCTTTTCCAACTGATGATATGAAAAAAGATAACGCGAAAACTACTACTAAAGACAAAAAGAAAAGCGGTTTTAAAACCCTGCTTTTATCAGTTCTCTTAAGCTCTCCGGGACCTCTTGTCCTGGGGATTGGTCTTACTGTGGGCAGAAGTTCGACGCAGATATCTGATTTTACAAGAAGAAGCGCAGAGCTTCTTGCGATAATTTCTTCGTTTGTTGTCTATTGCATTACCAACAAAGATGCTTCTTTTGACCCACAAAGAAAAAAGAAAATAGAAGCGGGAAGCAATACCTTTGTGGGAATTATCATGTGCATCAGCGGACTGAGTATGATAATCCTTACCTTCATTTCCGGTAATGTGAACAAGGGAAATGTGGGACCGGCTTTTGTCATAGCACTTTTTGGAGCCATCACCAATTCTTTATTCTGGAGAAAGTATTCAAAGCTCTACGGGGAACTTGGAAATGCGATATTAGGAGCCCAGGCAAGGCTATACGGAGCAAAGTCCATTGTTGATATCTGTATAACCCTGACTCTTTTCGTGGTGGCAACCTTTCCCGGCTCAGAGCTCTCGTATTATTTTGACATGATAGGCTCCGTTCTTGTTTCAATATATATGATACGCAGCGGGATTAAGACCATCATTGACAGCAGAATGCTTGCCAGAGACTAGGTTTTTCATAACCCTCCTTCTTTAAACCCTATAAAAATGCGAAAAATTTATATATTTTTAATACAAATGTGTTAACTTATGGGGAAAAAATACGATATAATAATAGAGAAGCAGAGAAAATCTCGCTTTGAATTGTGTCAGAATTTGTGAAAGGAGGAAAAAAGTGTATGACAGCTACATTGGATGCTCGAATGGAAGTAATGGACTGCATTACAAAGGATTGCGAAAATGAATACTATCCAGATCCTGAAAGAGTAGCCCATATCACTGGCTTACCATTGGGGGTTGTTTTTGATCTACTCATTGAACTCAAAAACCAGGGTCGTCTTGGGAAGAGATGATCTTCAAATTATATGGAGAATACAATGGAAGAACAGCAGAATTAAGGCTCTATGCAGTTGATGCATAGAGCCTTTTCTATAATCTGATTTTTATAACATTTCAACGGGTTCATGGGTGAAATCGCCCTTGCCGTCTTCGTAGAGCTTTCTTACAAAATCTATCGCCCTCTGTCCGGACTCCTCTATCGGCACGTTCTGACTGTAGATATATTTAACCTGGTCTCCGGTGCGCAGCAAAAAGTCGATCTCTGTTCCTGCAATCTGTCCATCGCCAAAGTCCAAAGGCTTAACCTCAACTGTCTCAACTTCTTTCACAATCCCCTCTCCGAAAAGAACTCTCATGTAAAACCTCCTTGAAATAGTTAACAGGTACATATAATATTTTAACACTTAATTTTCGCAATTGCGATACTCTTTGGAGAAAGGGCGTATTTATGGTATTATATTTTAGGGTAATGTCTAAACCCTATTAAATTCCAGATATACAGGAGATACCTTAATGATAAATCTGAAAAAATCTGTAGGTGTTATTTGTGCAGTTGTTCTATCCATGTCCCTGCTTGCAGGCTGTGGTTCCAAGGAAAAGACAAATGTAGAAGAAACAGCGAATGGATTTCTCACGGCAGTAGCATCAAATTCCACTGATGATATTAGTAAATATGCAACCATGGAAGTTGCAGGAGGAGACTTTGTCCAGCTTTTTGACGCAGCATCCATGACAGATGCGTTTGTAGCAGGCTTTGATCAGTCTGAACTTACTGATGAAACAAAGGCAGAGGTGAGCAGGTTCTGTGCTTTATTTGCAGACATGATCAAGGATTATGAGATTACAAAGGTTGAGATAGGGAAGGATGGCACTGCTACAGCAATCGCTACTATAAAGACCAAGTTCCCTGTGAATATCATCAATAACGCCACAGCGCAGCAGAAGATAAGTGAGGCAACAGAAGCCTATAATACCAACAATGCGGAAGAAATTGCAGCACTAAAAGAGCAGGGAGAGGACATCGCCAAGGCAAAGATATACGATGATATGATTCGTATTATTCTCGAGATCTATGAGGACGAGATTGCAAATTCCTCTGAAGAATCTTACGCTATCGCACTGACACTTCAAAAAAACACCGAGACAGGAACCTGGTCTGTGGTGGATGTCAAAGACTACGACAGCTCAAGCACAGGAGAGTGAAAAAAGGCTGTGAAGAAATGATTTCTCATTTTTTCACAACCTTTTTTTATTTATATAATATAGCACCCGAGACTATTACTTTTTCTCGGTCTGCATATCTTTGAGCTTGTTGGCCTGCTGGAATATTTCTCCCAAAATGCCTTTGAAGGTTTCAAATTTGGAAACAGCACTTTCTGATGCAGAAACACCTTCGTTGGAAAGTGATGCAACTTCCTGGCTGGTAGCGGAAAGATTTGAGATGCTGTCGTTGATCTCTGTAGTGGAAGCTGCGATGGACTTCATGCCTTCTCCAATTTCTGAGAAGCGGGAAAGCATCTCTGATACATTTTCGTTGATGCTGTTGAAGTTATCGCCAACAGATTCAATCATTTCATTCTGCTCGGATACAGAAGCTACTGTATCGTCTATGCTGGCCATGGCCTTCTGTACATCTTCGTTAAGTTCGTTGATGATGTTTGTGATCTCTGTAGAAGCAGTGTTCGTTTCAGCTGCAAGCTCTCGTACATCGTTAGCAACAACCGCAAATCCTTTTCCGGCTTCACCGGCTCTGGCTGCCTCAATACTTGCGTTAAGAGCAAGGAGGTTTGTCTGTTTTGCTATTGACATGATGGAGCTGACGATCTTGGTAACTTCTTCAACTTTATTTATTACGGCCTGAGTTGCTTCAACTGTAACCTGGCTGGTTCTCGATACATCCTGGGATTTTTCTTTAAGTTCTCCGATAACCTTAACACCTTCACGAACAGCATCCTGAGCACTCTCTGAAGCCTTTGTCATGTCTTTTCTATGCTGCTCTGTTGTAGTGGTTTCTTCCTGAATCTGCTGAACTCTCTGGGCCTGACTGGTTATTGCCTGAGCAGTGGATTCCATGCTGCTTGCGATATCCTGCATGCCTGAATGCTGGCTGTCGATGATATGCTGCAGATCCTGCATATCCTGTTGTGAATCATTAAACAGGCTTGTGATCTTGTTTGCAATCTCAGCCATCTGATTGCCCGTATTCATGGTAGCTTCAGCATTCTCTGTAATTGTCGCATTGTTTTCTTCGTTAAACTTTGTAAGAAGAGTAACGGTTGAAATACTGGCAACGAAGGCAAGTGCCAAAGTTACGAAGGCGGGAACGTGATCCATATCAAGCGTACCTGTGCTGAGGAAGGCTTTTATACAGGTTAGGGTAAATGACAGGATAATTGCCAGGATTCCGGCTCTGCATAATTTTACATTAAGATAAATGATGCTGCAGATGAGAATCGGAAGGCCAAAGGCAAAGTAAACAATATTGTTCTCCGCTATAAGTAGAACAAAATAGAAGACTGTTGCACCACCCATAATAAGCAGGGATCCCAGCTTTATGGTGGAGAACTTGAAATTGCCGTAGGCAGCCATTGCGATGCCTATTACAACTGAAATCAGGATGGCTATTTTTCCGACGGACATTCCTTCTTTAAAGATGTTATAGACAGTCATTAAAGCGCCACTGAGAAAAATGATTATGCATACATTAAAACTGTTACTATTAGCTCTTCTGTACTGATCAGCATTCATGGATTTATCTTCCTTTCGATACCTTAGTCTGTAACACAATAATTTTAACATAAGCAAAATGGATTAATAAACATAATAACGTACTCAAATGTTATTAAATAATGATAAATAAAGTTATAATTTTTTTATCATTGAATAATTATTCAAATGATGATGCCTGCTGGATTTTGTTATTAAAAATTAACTTATATTTATATTTTTTTTAGAATAATTTGTGACGCAATCATGTACAATAACAGTAGACGTTTTCTGACGATATTCCGTTTTATTTGAATTGTAAAAAAAAATCCGAAAAGGAGCGTGTTCAGATGAAAAAACTAAGTCTAAGAGCGAAAATGTTATTGTGCATTCTTCCTGTTATGGCGGTTGCAATGATCATTTTAACTTATGTTGCGGCCAGTTCCAGTAGAGAAGCCATAAGGAATGCAACAACAACAGAGATGCAGCAGACCTTGCAGGCTAATGTAAACAGTGTGGATGGAAAGCTTGAGGTCATTAGGACCACTTGCGTGAATATTGCCGAGATGGTTTCAACCTCATATAAGTATGTTCAGATGGACAACTATAAGGGGACTATCTCAAAGATCATAAATGAGAATGAATCCATTCTTGGATCTGGACTTTGGTTTGAACCAAATGTCTTTGATGCCAATGAAAAGTATATCGGACCATACTGGTATAAAGAGGGCGGAGATATCGTAGAAACCTGGGATTACAGTAACGCTGAGTACGATTATTTTAATCAGGAATACTACACAAATGCCAAGGCTCTTCCACAGGGCGGTGCTATTATCACAGACCCGTACTATGATCCTACAACCGGAATGATCATGTCCAGCTGCTCAGCTCCTATCTATGACGGAAGTACTTATGTGGGCTGTGTAACTGTGGATATGGAGCTTTCAAATATTTCTGACATGGTTTCATCCATTCAGGTCGGAAAAACAGGCAAAGCCATTTTGACATCAGAAAGTGGTGTATATATCTATACCGAGGAAGCAGACAAAGTCAATAACGGAGACAACATCCTTAACGAGTCAAATGCAGGTCTTGTTAATACTGCAAAGAACATGCTTGCTTTAGAGTCCGGAATAGGTATGGGCGGCTACGACGATGACAATGGGAAGGGCATAGTTCTTACCTATACAACGATTCCTAAGGTTAACTGGAAGATGGCAATTAAGATGAATGCGGAAGAAATGGATGAGACTGTTAACAACCTCCTTAAGCTTCTCATTACAATCTGCGTTGTAGCACTTGTTATCGGAGCAATTATAATCTGGATATTCGTAATGAGTATCTGTAAGAGCATCAATAATGTTAAGCAGTTTGCGTCTGTTCTTGCAAGCGGCGACTTTACTGTGGATAAGATCAACAACAAGAGAGGTGATGAACTTGGACAGATGAGTGAGTCCCTGAATGATATGTTTGAAAATAACAAAGATGTTATTTCAAAGATATCCGATGGCTCTGTAAAGGTTAGTGAAACATCTAACGGACTTGCGAATATGGCATCAGAACTGTCAAATCAGTTCAATTCAATCCAGGGGAATATCTCAGGCGTTAATGACGCCATGATGTCTTCCGGAGCTGCAACTGAGCAGGTTAATGCTTCTGTTGAGGAAGTAAATGCTTCTGTTCATCAGCTGGCAGCTGAGACTGAAAAGACCAGTGCTGAAGCAACAGATATCAAGGCAAGAGCAAGAGATATTGAAAAAGAGAGTAAGTCAGCTTATGACTATGCCATCAATATTGCAGAGCAGAGAGAGTCAGATCTTATCGAAGCTAACGAAAAGGCTAAGGTGGTTGACCAGATTGGAACTTTGGCTGATACAATCGCTGAGATTGCAGACCAGATCAACCTTCTTTCACTGAATGCTTCCATCGAGGCTGCAAGAGCTGGAGATGCTGGTAAGGGATTTGCAGTTGTTGCTTCTGAAATCAATAAGCTGGCCAGCAGCACATCTGAAGCTGTTGAACAGATCAGAGAAACCATTGACGGAGTACAGGAAGCATTTGGTACTCTTTCAAGTTCATCCGGCGAACTTCTTTCCTTCATCAAGGAAACTGTTACACCGGATTATGATAAGTTCGTAACCGTTGCCAAACAGTACGGTGATGATGCCGGAGCTTTCGGAGATTCTTCAGAGAATATTGCTCAGATGGTTGAGAACATCAGAGCATCCATGGAGGAAGTAAGTAAGGCTATCCAGAATATTGCTGAGTCCACTCAGGATACAGCAGATCTCAGCAGCCGTGTAAATGATTCCGTAATGGTTGCAGCAGATGTAGTATCCAATGTAAATGAGATGACAAACAAGCAGGAAGCTGTTGCCGGAACTCTCGAAGAGATTGTCGGAAGATTTAAACTTAAATAAATGGCTGAAAATACGCAAAAAAAGGCGTCGGAAATTGCTCCGACGTCTTTTTTTTGCGTATTTGCTGTGATATCATAGATAGTGGATTTAATTTTTCTATTTTTTCTTATAATTCTTATTTTTTTTGACACAAGGGGGATAAGCCTATGGCTCATAGTGAGATGTTAGCCATGATCCTTGCCGGAGGTAGGGGAAGCCGACTTAAGGACCTTACAACTAAGGTCGCTAAGCCAGCAGTATATTATGGCGGCAAGTATCGAATCATTGATTTTCCATTAAGTAATTGCGCAAACAGTGGAATAGACACAGTTGGAGTTCTGACTCAGTACGAATCGGTTCTTCTTAACAGTTACGTTGCCCAGGACGGTCGTTGGGGTCTTGACTCCAAGGACAGTGGTGTTTATGTCCTTACACCGAGAGAGAAAGCTGATGAGGGTCTCGACGTTTATCGCGGAACTGCAGACGCAATCTCTCAGAATATTGATTTTATCGACAACTATAATCCTGAATATCTCTTGATACTTTCAGGTGACCACATTTACAAGATGAACTATGCTGCCATGCTTGCATATCACAAGAAAATGGGCGCAGATGCAACAATTGCGGTTCGTCCTGTTCCCATGAAGGAAGCCAGCCGTTTTGGTATCATGAATACCGACGGAAACGGCAAGATCGTTGAATTTGAAGAAAAGCCCAAGAAGCCAAAGTCCAATCTTGCTTCAATGGGTATCTATATCTTTAGCTGGAAGCTTATGAGAAAGATGCTGGTTGAAGATATGAACAACCCTGATTCCGATCATGATTTCGGAAAAGATATCATTCCAAGAATGCTTGGTGAGAATAAAAAGCTCTTTGCCTATGAGTTCAAGGGATACTGGAAGGATGTAGGAACCATCGATTCTTTGTGGGAAGCTAATATGGATCTTCTTGACCCTAAGAATGAGCTCAACTTAAATGACTCATCCTGGCTTATTTACACAGAGGATGTTTCGACACTTCCTCAGTACATCGGCAAGAATGCAAAGATCAAACGTGCATATATCACACAGGGCGTTCGTGTAGAAGGCTCGGTTACAAATTCGGTTCTTTTCACGGGAGCAGTTGTTATGCCCGGAGCAAGAGTAGTGGATTCCGTTCTCATGCCCGGTGTTGTAGTGGAAGAGGGTGCTACTGTTACAAGAGCTTTAGTGGCTGAAAATGTTCGTATTGGCAGAAAGACTAAAGTCGGCAGTAAGTCCAGTGAAGAGATCACTCTCGTTGCTAAAAATGTGAAGGGAGGTACAAAATAATGTCAGCATTTAGAGCATTCGGAATAGTATCTTCCGCAGACAACAGTATTCACGTAGAGGGACTTCATGATTATCGCCCAATCGGCGCTTTTTCATTCCTTGGAAGATTCAGGGTTATTGATTTCCCTATCTCCAATATGAGCAATTCCGGGATGGACAGGATACAGGTTTACCTTCGTACCCGTCCCAGATCAATAGCAGAGCATATCGGTTCCGGAAGACATTACAATATCAACTCCAAGCGTGGTAAGATTCAGATGCTTTTCTCTGAGGATACCAGTGCTCATAATATCTACAACAATGATATTGCAGCCTACATGCAGAACATAGACCTCATCGAGAGAATGCATCAGGAATATGTTATCATTGCTCCAAGTTACATGGTTTACAAGCAGGATTATCGCCAGCTTCTCGACACACATATTCAGTCAGGTGCAGAGGTGACACTGCTTTATCACAAGGTTGACAATGCAAGGGATTATTATCAGAACTGCCGTATTGTTACAGTTAACAGGCAGAAGGGTATCACTTCTCTTGACAGAAACCTTGGAACCGCAAAAGAGAAGAATATTTTCATGGATACCTACTGCATGAGCAAAGAGGTATTCGTAAACCTTGTTAAGACCGCTCATGAACTTTCTTCCGTATATTCTTTTGCAGATATAGTTGGTTATAAATGCAAGGATATGGATATAAGAGGTTATCAGCACAAGGGATACTTTGCATCTCTTCTTAGCCTCTCGGATTATTACAGGGCTTCCCTGGATCTTCTTGATTACGAGATGGCGAGCGGACTTTTCAGCAACAGCTGGCCTATCTACACAAGAACAACAGACTCCTGTCCAACACAGTATTTTGAGTCTGCTAAGGTAGAGAATTCCTTTATTTCAAACGGCTGCCAGATAGAGGGAACCGTACAGGATTCTATCGTAGGTCGTGGCGTTACCATCAAAAAGGGCGTTGTGATCAAAAATTCCATCATCATGGCTCACTGTGTGATCGAAGAGGGAGTACACATTGAGAATGCGGTTGTGGATAAATGGGCTCATATCATCCACGCCAAGGATATTAAGGGCACGGTTGAACAGCCTCAATACATAAAGAGACGAGATACTCTCTGATACATAATAAACTAACTACCGCAGGCATTGATTGCCTGCGGTTTTTTGTGCGACAATTAACGTAATTTTATAAAAATATTATATTTTTAAGTAGGTGTTTTTGTTACAATATAAGTAAGTCGAAGTTTGTCTTTGACGCAAGAAAGGAGAAATTTATGTTAGCAACATTAATTCCTTTATTTGACGATAACATGCTTGTATGTGCATACTCTGTTTTCGCTCGTAAGGAAAATCACTTTCTGAACCCCAACTATGAAGGGGGAGCAAGATTTGATGGAGCCGGGACAGTGCATGAGCTGGAAGTTGTCAGCAGTATGGGCGTTGCTACACTTTCCGGAGGAAAAGAGGTATTTGTTCCGGTAAATCAGTTCTCCATTTTTGCGGAGATATCGCTCCAGTGTACAGTTCCGGCAAATAAAGTGGTCCTTCTTATGGACAATACTGTTGTCCCGAACGAGCAGTATGTGAAAAGAGTCCGTGAACTCAAGGAACAGGGCTATAAGCTGGCAATCAGAAAGCTTCCGATAAGCGAGTTTGAGCATTACAGAGATATTCTGTCAAAATGCGATTATATTCTGCTTAATCATACAAAGATAGATATTAACAAAGCGAGGATCTATTTTAACAAGGTATATCCTTCCATGAAACTCTGTGCTGTAAATGTGGATACACAGGAACAGTATAATAGTCTTAAGGAAGATGGTGGATACGATCTTTACGAAGGCGGCTTCTTCAGAATGCCTGTCAAGGAATCTCAAACCGAAGTCAGCCCTTTGAAGGTCAATTACATTGAACTTTTGAATGTTGTTAATGCTCCTGATTTTGACTTGCAGTCCGCTGCGGATGTTATCGGAAAAGACCCGGCTCTTGTTATTTCTCTTTTGGAGATGGTAAACAGGATGGCACTGAATTCTGAGATAACATCTATTCGGCATGCAGCAGCAATGCTCGGGCAAAAAGAACTGAAGAGATGGATCAATACAGCTGTAACAAAAGAACTCTGTGCAGATAAGCCAAGTGAGATTACAAGGCTTGTCATGATCAGGGCTAAATTTGCTGAAAACCTGGCCGGATGCTTTGAGATGAGCATGATGGCTCAGGAATTGTTCATCATGGGACTGTTTTCCGCTCTTGATATCATGCTGGAAAAGCCCATGGAAGAAGCGTTATCTATGGTTCAGGTATCCTCACATGTAAAAGATGCCCTGCTGGAAAACAAGGGCGACTTTGCAAAGGTACTGAACTTTATAAAACATTATGAAGATGCAGACTGGACAGAGGTTTCAAGGCAGCTTGTCCTGGATGAGATTGATATGGATAAGGTTTATGAGGCATATTTAAGTGCCCTTAAGTGGTATCGTGATCTTATTCCTCAAAAGTGAACTGCCTAATGCTGCTATATTTTAGCGGCGCCAAGAGGTTGATTTATGCTTGATCTGGCAGGCGTTGGCAGCATTACCTTTAATCTGGCTGCCATCATCATTAGTGTCACTTGTGTATTTTATACCCTGGTAATGAATAACAGGCACCGTACTCGTGGCCTTCTATTTGTTGCGCTTTGTTCGATAGTCGCTCTTGATGCTCTTACCGGAATTTTCGGTGAGCTTATTGGAGCGACTTCTTTTTCTTATGAAACAAAACTTATTATCATACATATAAATCAGTTTATTTACTTTTTGACTCATTTTGCCATTGCTCCCATGTTTGCCCATTATATAATCCTGGTCTGCAATGTGCAGTTTCGATTTTCTAAGTTTTCCAGAATTATCGTCAGCATCCCTTTCAGCATAATGGAGCTGATGGTTATTTTGATACCGGTTTGGAACGTGGTTTACCGCATAGATGAAAATCTTTATTTCCGCAGACGGGGCGGCGTTTACTTTGCCTATGTTGTAAGTGCTTTTTACATATTATTCGCCATTGTGACTCTTTTCCTGTATTGGAATGCGTTAAATAACGTAAAAAGAGTTGCCATCATCTATTATTTTATACTGGTATCCTTTGGAACTCTTTTGCAGATGGCATTCATTGAAATACGAAGTGAGCTGATGGCTGAGGCCATTGGTTTCATGGGCCTTATGATGATGCTGGAGAATGATGATGACCGGATAGATGTATCCAGCAAGGCATATAACCGGAATGCCTTTACCCTTGATACAAAGACCTATTTTAAGTACAACAGGAATTTTTACTCAATCTGCATAAGGATAAGAAATGGCGATGTTTACAGAAAGATTGCAGGTTACGAAGAATTTGAAAAACTCCTTGGCAGTGTTGTTGCTTTTCTTTCAAGTCTTGATAAAAAGAACGATGTTTACCGCGTAGGTGTTGACAACTTTATTTTGCTGTGTCCTGAAATAGATGTTAATCTGGCGGATTACTATGCTTCAAAGATAAAGAACAGGTTTTCGGAAGGCTGGAATCATAACGGCAATACTGTAAACCTTAAGGCAACTATCCTTGAGGCAGCTTCACCAAGTCAGTTTGCAAGTGTTGAGTATCTGTTTCTTTTATCTGATGCATTGATTGATTTTGAGACGGACAGAGTATTATCCTGTCATGACCTGGACTTCCTTTTGAGAAGAGCTGATGTTGAAAAGGCTGTAAAAAGAGGAATTGAAGGGGGTAATTTCAGGGTATATTACAATCCGATCTATACCAGGACAGAGCATACTTTATGCGCTGCCGAAGCTTATCTGAAACTAAATGATAAAGAACTTGGGACCATAGAACCGGATGAGTTTTTGCCTGTTGCCGAGCAGACAGGGCTTATTGATCAGCTGGGCTATTATACGATAGACCAGGTTCTGTACTTCCTTGGAGGAGGTATAGTGGATGAGATGGGAATCGAGTTTGTTGATATTAATCTCTCATCTATCCAGATCATTCAGGCTAATTTTGCTGAAAAGGTCAATGAGCTTTTGGAAAAGAATGGCGTGCCATCTTCAAAGCTTGTTTTTAGTATTTCTGAGACCGTAGCTGCCTCAGATAAGAATGTCCTTACATCAGTCATGAAGAAGATGAGTAAACAGGGCATAAGATTTTTTATGAATGATTATGGTACGGGCTTTTACAATATGCAGTCTTCGGCTTCCTTTATTTTTGAGGGAGTAAAGATAAATGCGTCTCTTCTTCGCAGTACCGGAAATGTTCCCCAGAGCAGGATAATCCTTGAGAACAGGCTCCGTATGATCGGACAGATGGGAAAAAAGATTGTCATAGTAGGTGTGAATGATCAGGATACCATGGATGCTCTGGCAAATATCAGATTTGATTATCTGCAGGGAGAATACTTAACTGCACCTGTCAGCAAGAATGAGATAATAGCTATCCTTAAGGCAACAGAAATATCAAGGATGGAGGAGCGAAGAGCAAAGGCGGCAAGCGAAGCTAAGAGTAATTTCCTTGCCAACATGTCCCATGAGATCAGAACTCCTATCAATGCCGTTCTTGGTATGAATGAGGTAATCCTTCGTGAATGTAAGGACGAGAATATCCTGGAATATGCCCAGAATATTGAGGCTGCAGGAAAAACTCTTTTGTCCCTTATAAATGATATTCTGGACTTCTCCAAGATTGAAGCAGGAAGTATGGAGATTCACGAGGCAGAATATGAACTGAGCTCAGTGCTGAATGATATCTATAACATGATAAGCATAAAGGCTCAGCAGAAGGCTCTCAGTCTTGTTTTTGAAGTGGACAAAGAACTGCCGGATAAGCTCTTTGGCGACGAGATGAGATTTCGTCAGGTTGTGGTTAATATCCTTAACAATGCCATCAAGTATACCAAAGAGGGAAGTGTTACTTTAAACATCACCGGGGAAAAGAGCTTTGACAACATGATCAACCTTAAGATTGACATCTCTGACACGGGAATGGGTATCAAAAAGGATGATCTGGATAGTCTCTTTGAAAAGTTCAAACGTCTGGATGAAGACAAGAATAAGACCATTGAGGGAAGCGGTCTGGGACTGGCAATTACAGCTTCACTCCTTGAACTTATGGGCGGTTCCATATCTGTTGACAGTGATTATGGCAAGGGCTCGACCTTTACGATAATTCTACCGCAGAAGATTATGGAAGAGACGCCGATTGGCGATTTCAAGAGCAGAATCGCCAGCAATATTAAAGAGAGAAAAAAGTACAAGGAGAGATTTACGGCACCGAATGCAGAGATTCTGGTTGTGGATGACACTCCTATGAACCATGTGGTCATAAGGGAACTTTTAAAACCCACAAAAATCAGAATCGAGTCGGCAAGGAGCGGAGCGGAGTGTTTAGAAAGACAGCATAATAAGCGCTACGACATTATTTTCCTGGATTACCGCATGCCAGGAATGGATGGAACGGAAACCTTTGAAGCCATCAAGAAAGATGCTGCGTCACCCAATGCAAAAACTCCTATCATTGTTCTTACCGCAAATGCAATTTCCGGAGCCAGGGACAGTTTCCTTAAGGTCGGATTTGATGACTATCTGAGTAAGCCCATTGAGAGCGACAAGCTGGAGGCAACCCTTATTAAATTCCTTCCGAAGGAAAAGGTTGTCATGACAAAGGTGGGACCGGAAGAACCTTTGGAAAAGAGAAATGGTACTTCGAAAAATACAAATGTAACAGAGGTATCAGAAAGCGGATTTACCAAAGAGGGCTATAAGAGCATAGCCAGCGATGAATTTTCCAATGAAGAGATGGCTCAGGTTCCCAATCTGGAACCATGGATGGATAAACTTGAGGAAATTGATGCAAGCGAAGGTTTAAAGAACTGCGGCTCACCGGACAGTTATCTCAATATACTTAAGGTTTACTATGAATCGATTGAGAGTACCAGAAATAATATTGAGAATGCCTATGAGGAAAGGAACTGGAAGGATTATACGAGTTATGTTCATTCTTTGAAGAGTACCAGCAGGACTGTAGGGGCTATGAAACTTTCAAAGCTCTCGGCAAAACTTGAGGAAGCAGGAAATAAGCTGGATCTTAATGTTATCAGCAATTATCATACAGAGCTTTTGAATCTGTATTCCATCATCAAGTACAGTCTTGATTCAATTCCTGAGATTGCCGGGATTGAAGAGGAGAGTGAAAGTAAGCAGCCGATAACACCAAATCAGCTTAAGGATGCTTACAACAGTATCATTGAAGTCAGTCAGATACTGGATTTTGATACTCTGACGTTTATTCTGGATTCACTCAAAAATTACAGTCTTCCAAGTGAGGATAAGAAGACTATTGGCACGATATCAGAGCTTGCTTATAAGCTTAAGTGGGATGAAGTTATAAAGACGGTTGAAAACAGGCTGAAAGATCAGGAGTAGTGGGATGAAAATTAAGAAAAAGATTCTGCTGGTAAGGAACGAGGAAACTTTTTTGGTAAATGCAATAAAGAATTCGCTGATTACCAATAAGTTTGAGGTGGTTGATTCCACCTATGCTTTGGCGGATTTGAGCACCAAAAAGCACGGAGCAAATCTTATAGTTCTGTACACTGATCAGGATTTTGAAGATCATCGTGATGCCATGGTGTACTTTAAGGATCTGTGCATTGAAGAGAACATGGTCATGCTTGTAATTGGAGACAAGGATGCCTTTGATCTGGTGCATCATTATATCCCTAAAGAGGACATTGCCTTTGAAGTTACAAGGCCTCTTGATATGGCAAATCTTATGGAAAAGATTGCCACTGCTACTGATGATGAGTTTGAAATACAGCGAAGGAAATGCGTTCTTATCGTGGATGATGATCCCACCTATATCCAGATGGTAAGAGAGTGGCTAAAGGATAGTTACAGGGTTGGTATGGCTAATTCCGGAACTCAGGCGGTTGCCTGGCTTGCTACCAACAAGGCAGATCTGATCCTTCTGGATTATGATATGCCTGTTCTTGACGGCCCTAAGGTTATGGAGATGCTTCAGAGCGAATCCTTTGCAAGCTCCACTCCTGTAATGTTCCTTACGGGAAAAAATGACAGAGACAGTGTAACCAATGTTATTTCCCTTAAGCCTGCAGATTATCTGCTGAAATCTATAAGTAAGGACAAGCTTTTAAGTACCCTTGATTCATTTTTTAGACAGAAGAGATCGAAATGATGGACCCTGCAATCATCGACAGCATGACCTATAGGTTCGCGGCTGCCATAATCTGCATAACCTGTCTTTTTTACTCGACTATGATGCGCAAAAGATATCGCGTAAGAAGCCGATTATTTACCATGCTTGTAGTGATAACCCTTGTGGATTCACTTACGGACGTGGTCTCTTATTTTGTTGTCCAGTCAAATTTAAGCGATACTTTTAAGTGGGTGGTCAGCTATCTTTGCGAAGTTGTCTATTATTTTACTCATTTAGGCATGATGCCTATTCTGTTGTTCTACATTATTGTAATCTGCGGTGTAAAGTATAAGTATCAGAATTATAAGAAATATTTTCTAAGGGTTCCAATTTATTTGCTGGAAATCCTGCTTCTTACTAATCCTTTCACACAACTGTTTTTTACCGTGGAAGGAGAATTTGATTATGCCAGAGGGTGGGGCACTTACATTGCCTATGCCATATCTGTTTATTATCTGGGCCTGACTCTTGCTCTTATCATCAAGTATTGGTACACCATAAATGGAACGAAAAAAATGGCTCTTTTTTATTTCCTGTCCCTTGGAATTGGCGCCACAATTATACAGATGATAAGGCCGGAGATAAAATGTGAGCTTCTGGGCGAAGCAATCGGACTTAGCGGAATCATGATAATGATCGAAAAGGATGATGACAGAACCGATGTTTCTTCCAAAGCCTATAACCGTATGGCATTTGTCCAGGATATGAAGTCGCTTTTTAATCTGGACAGGAGCTTTAAGGTTGTATGTGTAAAAATGGAAAACCTTGAGATGTACAGAAAATTCTATGGTTCTGAGGTTATTGATAATGCCCTTCGCCAGATGACAAGCTTTTTTATGGATGACGGAGATGAGACGGATGCTTACCGGACTGCCTATAATACGTTTTTTGTGCTCAACACTGAGAAAGTGGGCTGGGATATAAAGGATGCAGCAAAGAGGATAGTCAAGCGATTTGAAAAGGGGTGGTATATAAATGGTACGGAGATAAAACTTGATTGTAGTGTCATAATTGCAAGTTGTCCGGATCAGTTTAAAACGCTTAATGATATTTTTTTACTGGAGAGTGAGAACTTTAGTGAGAGCAGTAATAAGATTTATGAAGGGAAAGATCTGGATTTCCTTATCAGGAAAATAGAAGTTGAAAAGGCAATCGGAAGAGGACTTAGCGACAAGAGCTTTTCAGTATGCTATTGTCCTGTATATGAAAAAGAAAATTACAGTATAAAGCTGGCTGAAGTAAGACTCCGGCTCCATGACAGGGAACTGGGAGATCTTGCTCCGGAAGAGTTTATGGAGGTGGCTGAAAATTCCGGATTCATAGAAGAACTGCAGATCCTGACCATAGAGAGTGTCTGCAGGTTTTTATCCAGCGGTGTCGATAAATCTGATATGCAGATAGACTATGTGCTTGTTCCGGTGATGTCGGCCAGCCTTATAAAGAAGGAACTTATAGGAAAAATCAAGGATTATATTGATCACTTCAAGATAGATCCTTCACTTATCGCACTTGTCATAAAGGAATCCTATGTGATATATGCCAAGGATGTCTTTGACAGCATTAACCAAGCAGTGGGAAAACTTGGAATAAGGCTCTATGTCAGCGACTATCAGGCAGGATTTCTTGGAATAAATACAATATCCAGCTTGGACTTTGAAGGAGTTATCCTGGATATGAAGAGCTTTTTTGGCACCATAAATGCCGAAAGCGGAGA
Source organism: Butyrivibrio sp. (assembly GCA_017413105.1). Taxonomy (GTDB): domain Bacteria; phylum Bacillota; class Clostridia; order Lachnospirales; family Lachnospiraceae; genus Butyrivibrio. The sequence continues at coordinate 76,544 of JAFPVA010000141.1, forward strand.
TATAGTCCTTGCTAACAGAACCCACATGATAAAACAGCTTGAGAATAAGATAATTCTGTCTGGAATAGACAGCTACATGTACTATGAAAAGATAAAGGATGTTAATGTGGACTATGTGGAAGGAAATTTCTTCTCCGGGGAGGTGAGTAAGAATGAACTTCAGAATAAGTTCTGGCATGGAGAGCATCTTATAATCCATCCTGACAATGTTGAAAGAGTAGCAGATTAAAGAAAGGGCAGATAAACTATCCAAAGTAGTCTATCTGCCTTTTATCCTGATGGCATTAGAGTTATTATAAGAAGAACTGAGATTTAAAAATCTTTTATGGGGAAGTTTATATGTCTTTTGAGTCAAAGCTTATGGGAATAAAAACAGACATATTGATGGATAAGGAAATCTTTGATTTCTGGTATGAAAAGATGCCTCTTTACCGGAAAAAGAAGATTGATGCCATGAAGCCGGAAAAGGGGAAAAGAGCTTCTCTCGGGGCAGGGATTCTTTTGGCAAAGGGCCTTGAAATGTACGGGATAGAAGATGCTGAAATTGACTTCGTACCTAATGGAAAGCCCTGTCTTAAAGGAAGAGATGACTTGTTTTTTAATCTTTCCCACTCGGGAGATATGGCTGTATGTGCTTTTGCGGGAACTGAAATCGGAGCAGATGTAGAGCAAAATACTGCTTTTAAAGAGAACCTGATAAATTATATTTTTGATGAGAAGGAAAAAGACTACATCAGAAGTGCAGGGAAGGATGAAGAGGAGATGAATGCAGGGTTCACAAGTCTTTGGACAATGAAGGAGAGCATAATGAAATATTCCGGAAAAGGAATCTCCATGAGCCCTAAGGAAATCTTTGTGGATATTGAGAATGGAAGCAGAATCTACTATAAAGGTGAGGAACTTAAAGATTATTTTTTAAGGACTTTTGAATACAGGGGCTATCAGATATGCGTCTGCAAAGGAGACGGGGCGTTTGAAGCAGGGCTTGAGTTTGCTGATATATCCATTCAATAAATCCTTACTTGATTTATGGTTGACAAACCGATATTATGTTTAATGTTGTTTTGAAATATTGCTTTCAGGAGTTTTTATGAGTATTTTAAATGTTGAGCATCTGACCCACGGATTCGGGGACAGAGCCATTTTTGATGATGTATCTTTCAGACTTTTAAAGGGTGAGCATATTGGACTTGTCGGAGCTAATGGAGAAGGCAAGTCCACTTTTATGAATATTATTATTGGAAAACTGATGCCTGACGCAGGCAAGATCGAGTGGGCCAAGAATATAAAGGTTGGATATCTTGATCAGCATGCTGTATTAAAAGAGGGCATGACAATCAGGGATGTGCTGGCATCAGCCTATGAACCTCTTTATGCCATGGAGGCAAGGATGAACGAGATCTGTGATGCCATGGGTGAGGCTGATGAGAAGCAGCTTGAAGAATATATGGAAGAGCTGGGAACTATTCAGGATCTTTTGACAAACAGGGATTTTTACCTGATTGATTCCAAGATTGAAGAGGTTTCAAGGGCACTGGGCTTTTTGGACTTAGGTCTTGAGCGTGATGTAACGGAACTCTCCGGAGGTCAGAGAACCAAGATATTACTTGGAAAACTTCTTTTGGAGAAGCCGGATATTCTTCTTTTGGACGAGCCTACCAACTATCTCGATGCGGAGCATATCGTATGGCTCACAAGATATCTTCAGGAATATGACAATGCTTTTATACTGATTTCTCATGACATTCCGTTCCTCAACAGTGTGGTAAATATCATTTATCACATGGATGGAACGACTCATTCTCTGGATAGATATGTGGGTGACTACGATAAGTTTATGGAAGTCTATGAGATGAAGAAAGCTCAGAGAGAGGCTGCCTACAACAGACAGCAGCAGGAAATTGCTGACCTTAAGGACTTCGTTGCAAGAAATAAAGCCAGAGTTGCCACAAGAAATATGGCAATGGCCCGCCAGAAAAAGCTTGATAGCATGGATATCATAGAAAAGGTACAGGAGAAGCCAAAGCCTGAGTTTAACTTTAAGGTGGCGAGAACTCCCGGAAAGGTGATATTTGAGACAAAGGATTTGGTTATCGGATATGATGATCCACTGTCCAGTCCTCTTAGTATCACTTTTGAGAGAGGCTCAAAGATTGTTCTAACAGGTGCCAACGGTATAGGAAAGACAACACTTCTTAAGAGCATTCTTGGACTTATTCCTGCTTTGTCAGGAAGTGTTGAGCTTGGTGAGAATGTGGCTATAGGATATTTCGAGCAGGAGATGTCCCCTGATATTGAGACAACCTGTATGCAGGAAATCTGGAACGAGTTTCCGGGATTTTCACAGTATGAAGTTCGTTCAGCCCTTGCCAAGTGCGGCCTTACCACAAAGCACATTGAGAGTAAGTGCAAGGTTTTATCCGGTGGTGAGCAGGCCAAGGTTCGTCTGTGCAAACTCATTAACAGAGAGTCGAATCTGCTGGTTCTGGACGAGCCTACAAATCATCTTGACGTTGATGCCAAGGAAGAACTTCATCGTGCCCTCAAGGAATACAAGGGAAGCATTCTTATGGTATGCCACGAACCGGATTTTTATGCAGATCTGGCCACAGAGGTAATGGATTGCACTAAGTGGACCACAAGGATCTGATGTGTGGTGATAGGGGTGGAACGAGGGGTAACGGTGGAACGAGGTAACGGTGGAACGAGGGGACGGTTCTTGACGTTCCATATACATGGAACGAAA